>CAZUBB010000027.1:29658-33068 GCA_964618485.1 uncultured Pirellulales bacterium | reverse complement strand
ATCCCCTCGGTTTTCAACCCAAGTGGGTTCGGTCCTCCA
Source organism: uncultured Pirellulales bacterium (assembly GCA_964618485.1). Taxonomy (GTDB): domain Bacteria; phylum Planctomycetota; class Planctomycetia; order Pirellulales; family JALHLM01; genus JALHLM01. The sequence continues at coordinate 33,029 of CAZUBB010000027.1, read as the reverse complement.
CGCGGTATAACCCGCGATTCAACCTGCTCATGGGTAGATCACGCAGTTTCGCGTCTACCACCGTCGACTGTGTCGCCCTATTCAGACTTGGTTTCCCTGAGGCTTCGATCCTGAGGATCTTAACCTAGCCGATGACGGTAACTCGCCGGATCATTATGCAAAAGGCACGCCGTCACGCGTGACCCGAAGGTCATAGCGCTCCGACCGCTTGTAGGCACATGGTTTCAGGTTCAGTTTCCTCCCCTAGCAGGGGTTCTTCCCATCTTTCACTCGCGTTACTGAGTTCACTATCGGTCGTTAGGTAGTATTTAGCCTTACGGGATGGTCCCCGTAGATTCAGCCGGGGTTCCACGTGACCCGGCCTACTCAGGTACCCCTCGGGAGGCGAAATGCTTTCGTGTACGGGACTGTCACCCTCTGTGGTCCAACTTTCCAAAAGGTTCCACTAGCACTTCGCTTTCTGACTCCCATGTGAAGGGCCCTACAACCCCGCACAGGAAAACCTGCGCGGTTTGGGCTATTTCCCGTTCGCTCGCCGCTACTGAGGAAATCGAGTTTTCTTTCTTTTCCTGCGGTTACTGAGATGTTTCAGTTCGCCGCGTTCGCTGCCTGCACCTATGGATTCAGTGCAGACTGGTTCGGGAATCTCGGGATCAACGCTCGCTTGACAACTCCCCCGAGCTTTTCGCAGTCTTCCACGCCCTTCAAAGCCTCCTAACGCCAAGACATCCCCCATGTGCCCTTAGTAGCTTGACCACATTAATCCAATCCTCGCACCGAACGCTTGGCTTGCGCCTCGCGGCCGGCTCGCTGATCCGGACCAATGTCATCGCTACAGGCCAATTCAATCGCTTGCATCGCGACCGACTGGCCGAGTAACGTTTCTTCCATCGAATCCGCTTGCAACCAACAGGCCGATGCCCGTCGCCGCAAGCAGCTTTCGTCTAAGAGCCCAGAACAACGCCCGTGGCCGAAACCTTGCGGTCTCGACGACGAGTCGTCTTCTAAGATGCCACTCTTGCCACAACCAAATTGTCAAAGATCAACTGCCGCAGTGGGCATGAGCGGAAGCCCGCCGGATAGCTTGGTGCAATAACGCAAACCGTTGCTATCGCCAGGGTTACCGCCCTCGACCACTGCCGGGGCCAAAGACCCAGTTCATTGGGTGAGGGGCCAAATATATCGCTTCAGGCCTCGACTGTCAAAGGGGCCTGATCGAATTTTTTCAGAAGCACTTTGCTTCGACTCACCCGCATCCCCTCACGCAGGCGAGTCTCGCATTCTAGGAAGTTCTCTCGGGGGTGGGAAGGGCTTCCGGGAAAGTTTTTTACGAAATCGGGAATGGCCCCGGGGAAGGTATCATCGGCGTTAGAGGGCGGTCGCTTCGCACCGGCTTGCGGGACGCGGAAAAACCATCGCGTTCTTCGCCGATCGCTTACTTGCTCGAACTTACGCTGTCGCCGCAAACCGCATGTTAAGGCGCCAAAAATACTTTCGATTCGCGTTCTTCGCCGTCAATTTCTCGGTTTCGGTGTTTCTGTTCCTGGCATCGATTGTCGGTATCGCCGCCGGCGCCATCAACAATCCTGGGGCATTCCTCGGCGGAGTGGTCTTGCTAGTTCCGTCGGGCCTCTATGCGATTGGCGAATGGCTCGCTTATTACAGAAATCGACGATTACTCGAACGCCCGCTGGGCGCGCTTAACCTTTGCGGCGCGGCGTTCATGGGACTCAGCTTAGTCAAGGAAGTTGCCGACTCAATTATCCGCAATGAACCGGCGCCCGTCGCTTTCTACTTCTGGTTCGCACTCGCCTTTGGGGTAACCGCTACTTACCTGGCGGCTTGCGCATGGTTTCGGTTGCGATTGGCGGAGCGCGCGACTGAAGTCGACGTCACATATGAATGAATTACGGCGGCGTGATATGCACTTTCGGCCGCAACGTCTTCAACTCGCCCATCGCCTCGACGGACATTGTGGACCGACTCACGTCCACGCCAAACAGTCCAGGTAGGCTCGCAAGCGCCGTCGCCGCTTCGTCATTCAAAGGGCAGCCGTTGAGGCGGACGACCGAGAGGGCTTTGTTTTGCGCGAGGTGCTTGAGACCTGCGCCCTGGATTTGCGTGTTCTTGAGCCATATGCCGTTGAGCTTCGTGAGCTGGCTCAAGTACGCCAGGCCCGCGTCGGTTACGTGGGCGCCGTCGACGAGGAGACCTTCCAAGTCGCGGCAATTGCCGATTGCGCGAAACGATTCGTCGCCGAGCTTGTTATTGAGCAGCATGAGTGTGCGCATGCGCGTCAGCCCGGTCAGGTGCGACATTCCGACGTCCGTAACTCTAGTGTTGGAGAGGTCGAGAAACGTTAGGCGTGTTCGTTTACCCACCGACTCGAGCCCCGCGTCGGTGATGCGTGTGCCGTCAACATCGAGGGCCGCGAGGTTTGGAAATCGATCGAGCTCCATGAGCCCTGCGTCGGAGATCGACGTTCCGGAGAGTGTCAACGCAGCAATCCGCGTTGACGATGGGAGATTGCGCAACGTGGCGTCCGTGACCAACATGCAGCCTTCGAGGTGAATTGCCTCCAACTCCGACAATTCCGCCAGTGGGACGAGCGATTCGTCCGTAACCGTCGGCGAACTGATGCTGACTCGAATCGCCGTCGCCACGTAGTCCTTGCCGAGCCAATCGGCGATCCACTGCTTCGTCGAACTCAAAGTGCGCAGCCGCGGCGGCGCTCCTCCGCTTTCATATTGCGTGCCGGGTTCGTCGTAGTCGTAGGCGACATACGCGCCGAGTTTTTCGAGCGACTGCACTGCCGCGCGTTGACGCCGCGCTTGCGTGACTTCGAAGCCGAGCCAGAGGCAGGCGATGGTCAGCGCGACAAAGAGCGTGCGGAGGCTGAAGTGGAACCAACGGCGTGGAGATACGCGTTTGACCGTAGGCGCCGCGTCGCTCATCGAACCGCCCTCCGACAAGAGAATTGCCCTCGCAACGTCATTTCTACTGCCGGCGCGGAGCGGAAGCCAGCGAATTCCAGGTGATCGCCACGCTGTCGCGAACTCAGGGAAACTGAATCTTGAGGACGGGGCGGAGCGACTGCAACTCGGCGACCGATTGCGGCGGTAGGGTCGTTTGGCGCACGTCGACGTGCGTCAGACTGGAAATACTGGCGAGAGCCGGCACGGCTTCTTCGGTAAGCGGACAGCCTTCGAGTCGAATCTTGGTTAGTCGACTGCACCCGGCTAAATGCCGCAGTCCAGGACCTTGAACTTTGGTGCGACTAAGCGTGAGGTACTTGAGGCGACCCAAGGCCTTGAGATGCACGAGCCCGGCGTCAGTAAGCTCGGAGTTATAGATGGACAGGCTTTCGAGGT
>CAZUBB010000027.1:22942-29648 GCA_964618485.1 uncultured Pirellulales bacterium | reverse complement strand
GCTTGCCGACCGCCTCCATCGATGCATCGCCGACAGAGGTGTTTACTAATTCCAAAGCCGTCAGGGCGGACAGGTCGCGCAAACAGGAAACGCCACGATCGCTGATCGTCGCCCCTGTGACCTTTAGGGTGTCTAAGTTCTTCAACTGGCCGATTGCGTCCAGGCTGTCATCGGTGATTTTCGTTTCGGAGATATTGAGCCATGTCAGCGAGGGAAACTTGACGAGTTGGTTTGCGCCTTTATCGGTCACCCCCGTGAGGCCGATTTCCAGGGATTGCAGCTTCTTGTTCGCTGGCAGACGAGTCAGTATTTCATCGCCGACAAACGTGCATTCCGTCAATTCCAGCGCCTCGATTTCAGGTAGATCAACGAGCGCCGAAAGATCCTCGTCGCGAACCGTCGGCGAGCCCGGCACTGCCACACGAACAACCGTCGCCGTAAAATCGATGCCGAGCGTGTCGGCGATCCATTGCCGTACGGGATTCATCGGCGGTCGACGCTTCGACCCAAGTTCTTGGCGGCGGCGCGCTGGAGACGCGAAGCTATAGGTTACGCGAGCACCGACCTTTTCTAACGATTCCACGGCGGCACGCTGACGCCGCGCTTGCGTGACTTCGAAGCCGAGCCAGAGGCAGGCGATGGTCAGCGCTACGAAGAGTGTGCGGAGGCTAAAGCGGAACCAACGCTTGCGCGGTGGACGCGTGTTGGATGACGATGCGGTGGCCATGGGCTCGTCCGGCAAGATTGTGGCGCGTGACGATCCTCAATCTAACGACGCGACGCGGCAGAAGTCACGCTTCGTAGCGAAAAATGGCAAGCCCAGGGATGGCCGCCGCGGGAGAGCTTGCCGTCCAGAAAGCTGCAAGCGGCCTTCCCTGGGATGGGCGGCGACGGTGCGAATCCCAGGGAAGGCCGCACTGGGTCGCTTGAGCGTAGAGAGTCCGTGGCGGCCATCCCTGGGCTTTGGCTTTGTGGCGCGCGAAATGGGTTGGGGCGCTAGGAATTTCCTGGGTTTGACGGGCCCCCCGGGCGACCTACCTATTGCGCGTGTTCCTCCGCGCCAAGTGGACGGTGTTATTTCGTCCTGCCGCGGCAACAGTGACTTGCGGTTGGCGGACCGCGCATTAGCAATAAAGAATCGCGGAGATTGCCATTTCCACGTCTGCCCCCACGTGGTCGGGAGGGAGCGGCGCGCCGGTGGCCGGCGCCGCCAAGGCCTGCACCGGCATTGCCGAGAGCTTTGCGCACGTCGCCGAGCTCACGAATAACCTTTCCACGGAGATGGGAACGGCGATCGACGAGATTGGCTCGATTAATTCGCGCGCCGGCGTGTTGGCGCTGAATGCATCGATTGAAGCCGCCCGCGCTGGCGCGGAACATGGCGCGGCGTTCGCCGTCGTGGCGGGTTCGATGAAAGAGCTTTCGGATCGCACTTCAACGGTCGCGCGGGACTTGGCGCGCAAGACGCGTTCGTCGCTGGGGGATTTTTCGCGGACGACGAAAGAACTGTCGCGGCAGGTGCGCGGGATGCGACTCTCAGACCTGGCGCTAATGAATATCGATCTCATCGATCGCAACCTGTATGAACGCTCTTGCGATGTCCGCTGGTGGGCGACGGATAGCAGCCTGCTCGATGCATTGACGAACCAAGGCGAAGAGGATTTCGCGCTGGCATCGGCGCGGATGTCGGTGATTCTTCGCGCGTATACCGTGTACTACGAGCTCGTGCTTTGTGACTTGAGCGGGCGGATTGTGGCGCGGGGACGAGCGGACGAGTATGGAGTGAACAACGAAACGTGGCGCGAGGCGGAATGGTTCCGCACGGCGCTCGCGACCCGGTCCGGCGACGAATTTGGGTTTCAATCGGTGCATTGCTCACCGATCGTCGGAGACCGCCGCGTGTTGGTGTACTCCTGCGCGGTGCGCGAGCGCGGCGAGGCTAAGGGGAAACCGCTCGGCGTGCTGGGGATCATCTTCAATTGGGATGGGCTTGCGCAGACCATCGTGGAGCGGACCCCGCTCTCGGACGAAGAGTGGAAGCGAACGCGCGTGGCGATTCTCGATGAGAAGGGGCTCCTGCTGGCCGACACGGACGGACAGGCGCTGGAGCGCCGACTGGATTTCAACGAGTTCGACGGCGTGACGGACCAGGCCAAGGAATTTGCGTTTGTGCGAGTGCGAAACGCCGATTGCTGCGTGGCGCACGCGCTGTCGCCGGGCTTTGAGACGTACTCGACCGGTTGGCATTCGCTGATTATTCAGCAGACCGAGTAGCGACGAGTGCGGCCGTTCGTCCGGGTGCTGACGCTCAATGCCAAGCGCACATCTCCCCCTCGCAACATTTCTTCCTTCTTGGCGACTCTTTGCGTTTTTTCGCGGCTATTCCTCCTTCCGGCAGATAGCGCATTGCAGAGCAGGAATAGCCGCGAAAAACACATAGAGTGCAATGAAGGACAAGGATTTGTTGGTGTGTTTCGCGCTCACTGTGCTTGTGACGCGGCGCCTTCGCGTAGGCCAGCGACGAATTCTTTTTTCTGTTTGGCGTCGGCGCCGGCGAGGATGTCGGGCAGGTGCGTGGCGACCCAATCGAGGAGCGGCTCGCTTTCTCCGTTGGAGAGGCGACGGAACTCCGCGACCAGCGGCGCGAGCTCGTCGACTGGCTCGGGTCCGGCACTCGCTTCGTAGAACTCTTCGAGGTAACGGCGGAGTTGTTGGCCGACTTCGACGCCGAATTGCCGCCAACCGCTGACCTGCCGGGCCGCCGGGGCGTCGCGCAGCGGGGCGGACGTGCCGAGGAGGGCTTTTGTCATGGAATACCAAGGGGACCGTTTCGGCCGTTGCTGCATGGGGGCACCTCCGCGTTCAAACGTGATCGCCGGGACGAATCGGGGGCGTAAGGGACCTCGTCAGGTGACGCCAGAAGGGCATCGCTGCGCGCGAACGTGAGACGAGGTGGGCGAAAGCGCAAGTTCCAGTCGCCAAGAGAACGAAACTGCTATGACAACTATAGCATTTTTATTCGTCGCATGCGGCTACCCGCAACCAATACGGGCAGTGCGCTGTTAAGTCCTGTAATGAATGACGGTTGCGTCGATGACTCGGTGACAGAAATGGCCAGGAGGCGGCGATGTCGCGTGACAGACGTATTTTTCGCATAGATAGTTGTCAAAAAGACTCAAGTTGGTAGAATTCGGTCAAGGACACGAGACTGGCGATGAACTCCGTTGAAACCTCGGACGAACAGATGCTCGACCTGCTCCGCCGGAGCGGGCCATTGAGCGTTTTGGAGCTCGTCGAGGCGACCAAAGTTACCGCGACTGCGGTCCGGCAGCGGTTAACCCGACTCACGGCCAACGGGCTGGTGGATCGGGAAGTGACGCGCCGTGATCGCGGTCGCCCCGGCCACCGGTACCGGATCACTGAAAAAGGACGTCGCCAGGCGGGAGAGAATTTCGCCGATTTGGCCAGCGTGCTGTGGGATGAGATCCGCTCGATGCCTGACGCCGAGGTGCGAAAGGGGTTGCTGCAGCGGCTAGCGACGGGGTTGGCGAAGCAGTACGCGGAGGATATCGGCGACGGGTCCTTGTTGGATAAGATGGAGTCGCTAAAACGGGTGTTTGGCCTGCGGGGGATCGAGTTGGAAGTGGCCGAAGAGGCTGATTTTCCGGCCTTGAAGGTGCTCGATTGCCCTTATCCGGAGCTTGCCGAGCGTGACCGTGGCGTGTGCGCCATGGAACGCATGTTGTTCGGACAATTGTTGGGCGAACAAGTCAAGCTGAGCGGATGCCGGTTGGACGGCCAGGCGTGTTGCGAATTCCAAGTGAGCTAAGGGGATAGGTCGACCTATGTCGAAGCCGTGGATTGAAGGCCGGTTCGAGGAAAACGTCATCACGACGACCGTCGAACAGGCGATCAATTGGGCCCAGCAGTCGAGCATCTGGCCGATGACGTTCGGCCTGGCTTGCTGTGCCATCGAGATGATGGCCGCGGGCGCGAGCCGCTTCGATATGGATCGCTTCGGCGCGGGGGCCTTCCGGGCCACGCCGCGGCAGGCTGACCTGATGATCGTGGCCGGCACGGTGACCTACAAGATGGCCAGCCGTGTGCGACGCCTTTACAACCTGATGCCCGATCCGAAGTTCGTCATTGCGATGGGCGCCTGCACCGTCGGCGGCGGACCGTACTTCAAGTACGGCTACCATGTGGTGAAGGGCGTGGACCTCGTGGTGCCGGTCGACGTGTACGTGCCGGGCTGCCCTCCGCGGCCGGAAGCGTTGCTCGAAGGGCTGATGCGGATTCAAGACAAGATCAAAGGACACAAAGTCGGCAAGCCGCGGACCGGCGACGGCGCGATGCACTGGTTCAGCACGATCGGAACCAATGGCGAACAATTGCCGGATGAGTTACCTCTCCCTCACCACTCCGGTTACGTGGCGGTGGAAGAACGGCAGCCGGTGTTTGATCATCAGAAAATCACCGGGTGAGGGATGGAAACAAGTTGAGTATGCGAGAAGGTGAGAATGTAAGGAGGTGAGAAGGTAAGAAGCGTTGGTGATTGAAGGCTTCTTCCATTCTCACATTCTTACCTTCTCACCTCCTTACATTCTCTAATTCTGCATTCCCCCCACCCAGCACTTGGGCGTTTGCGCGCCCCTAACTGCCAGGCACATGACTGAAACCTTGAAGATTACCGATCTGCATGTCTCCGTGGGCGAAAAGCCGATTCTGCGCGGCGTCAACCTGGAGATCAAACGTGGCGAAACGCATGCTTTGATGGGCCCGAACGGCTCCGGCAAGAGCACGCTCGGCTACGCCATCATGGGACATCCCGGGTACGAAGTGACCTCCGGGAGCATCACGCTCGATGGGCAAGACTTGCTGGCGATGGAACCGAACGAACGCGCCAAAGCCGGCGTGTTCCTGGCGTTCCAGCGGCCGATGTCGATCCCCGGCGTGAAGATGGCCGACTTTTTGCGTCATGCGACGACGAACGTCCGTCGCCCCGACCGCAAAGAAGGGGAAGAGTTGATCCCCATGCGCGAGTTCCGCAAGGAGCTCAAAGACAAGATGGAGCAATTGCGGATCGACACCGAGTTCGCGCGGCGCTACGTCAACGACGGTTTCTCCGGCGGCGAGAAGAAGCGGGCGGAGATCCTGCAGATGGCGATGTTGCGGCCGAAGTTCGCAATCCTCGACGAGACCGATAGCGGCCTGGACGTCGACGCGGTGCGGCTGGCGAGCCAGAGCATTGCCGAGATCGGCGGCGCGGAGATGGGCATTCTGATCATCACGCACCACGATAAGCTGCTGGAACACAATACGCCCGACTTCACGCACGTGATGCTCGGCGGGCGGATCGTCGAGACCGGCGGCGCCGAACTGGCCGCGGAACTCCACAAACAAGGCTACGACCGCATCCGCGAGGCTTACCCCGAAGCGGCGGCGGAAGAGGCCGAAATGCAACGCGACGGCCGCAAGCTGCAGGCCGTTGGATAGGACAAGATCGCCCGCGAAACGCGCGAAATTGCGCGAAAGGGAGGCGGGAGAGAATTGTCCACGGAATACACGGAAAGACAAGGAAAAGGGAAGCGAAGAGATCGCATGCCGTATCACTGCGAGCGGCAGTAATGTTGAGAAGCGAAGGTTTGGTTCGCCTTCCTGATTTCCGTGTTATTCCGTGTGTTCCGTGGACCAATGTTTCTTGTGCCCGCTTTCGCGTGTTTCGCGGGCCACTGCTCAGAACACAACTTTTCTTGAGATAACGCCATGGCTACTGATCTGAAGACCGAGACGTTTGACGTCGGGGCGGTCGAGATCAACAAGTACGACTTCCGGAACGAAGAGAACTACATCTTCAAGAGCCGCAAGGGCCTCGATCCGGAGATCGTGCGTCAGATTTCTGACATGAAGAACGAGCCGGACTGGATGCGCGATTTCCGGCTGAAGAGCCTGGAGATCTTCAACTCCAAGCCGATGCCGCGCTGGGGCGGGGCGATCGATCTCGATTTCCAGGACATCTTCTATTACATCAAGCCGTCGGACCGCCAGGGACGTAGCTGGGACGACGTGCCGGAAGATATCAAGCGCACGTTCGACAAGCTGGGCATTCCCGAAGCGGAGAAGAAATTCCTCGCCGGCGTGAAGGCGCAGTACGAGAGTGAAGTGGTGTACGGTTCGCTGCGCGAGGATCTCGCGGCGAAGGGCGTGATCTTCACCGACACCGATAGCGCCGTGCGCGACTATCCCGAGTTGGTGCGCGAATATTTCGCGACGATCATCCCGCCGGCGGACAACAAACTTGCGGCGCTCAACTCCGCGGTGTGGTCGGGCGGGTCGTTCATCTACGTCCCGAAGGGCGTGAGCATCGACTTTCCCTTGCAGGCATACTTCCGCATCAATGCGGAGAACATGGGACAGTTCGAGCGGACGCTGATCATCGTCGATGAAGGGGCGCAGATCCACTACGTCGAAGGCTGCACCGCGCCGATGTACTCGACCGAAAGCCTGCACTCGGCCGTGGTGGAGATCATCGTCAAGAAGCACGCGCGTTGCCGGTACACGACGATCCAGAACTGGGCCAACAACATTTACAACCTGGTGACCAAGCGGGCCGTGGCCTACGAAGGCGCCAAGATGGAATGGATCGACGGCAACCTCGGCTCGAAGCTGACGATGAAGTACCCGTCAGTGTACATGCTCGAACCGG
>CAZUBB010000027.1:21067-22932 GCA_964618485.1 uncultured Pirellulales bacterium | reverse complement strand
GCTGCCGCCCCGAGCTCGCGGCCGCGGTGAAGGACGCCGGCGCGAAGGTCGTGCATTGTGCGCCAAAGACGACGAGCCAGATCATCTCGAAGTCGATTTCCAAGAATGGCGGCCGATCCAGCTATCGCGGGCTGGTGAAGGTCGAGAAGGGCGCGAATAAGGTCAAGTCGAGCGTCGTGTGCGATGCGTTGATTCTGGATCACGCCAGCCGCAGCGATACGTATCCGTACATCGAGGTCGAGGAGCAGGACGTTTCCATCGGCCACGAGGCGAGCGTCTCGCGGATCGGCGAGGAACAATTGTTCTACCTCACGAGTCGCGGGTTGAGCGAAGCGGAAGCGAGCACGATGATCGTCTCCGGCTTCATCGAGCCGCTCGTGAAAGAGTTGCCGATGGAGTATGCGGTCGAGATGAATCGGTTGATCGAACTTCAGATGGAAGGTTCCGTTGGGTAGAGGAAGAGTTTTCAGTGTTCAGTTTTTAGTGGGGCGGGTTTAGCCCCAACGGGGCGAAAGATAATAGCCAGGGGCGTGAGCCCCTGGTGCGGGGTGGCAGAACACAACAAAGCCCTGAAGGGGCGACACGATCGATTGACGCGGACTTGACGTGTCGCCCCTTTGGGGCTTTTTCCATTTTCTTGCGGCTGATTCCCAGAGGCTGGCGCCCCTGGCTATTGTCTGCCGCCCCCTCGGGGCTCTCAAAACGGCATTCAGCGATGACTACGGCGGTGATGGAGAAAGGGTTTCGCAAGGAGTCTTTCGAAGCGTTCCTGGCTTCGCGCGCGGAGCCGGCCTGGTTGGCGGAGGTACGGCGGTCCGCCTGGAAGACATTTGAAGAACTGCCCTTGCCGCGGCGCACGCAAGAAGAGTGGATGCGGACCGATATCCGGCTGCTGCGGCTCGATCAATTCGGGTTCCCGATGGAATCTGCCAACGCGCCGCTTCCGCCGGCGCTGCTGAGCGAAGGGGTGTCGCTCGGAGGGCACACGGCGTCGCTGAATGGGCAACTCGCCAGCACGACGCTGGCAGAGAAGCTCGCGAAGCAAGGCGTGATCTTCGGGTCGCTTTCCGAATTGGCCGGCAAGCATGAGGCGCTGATCCGGCCATTGCTGACGAATCGCGCGGTGCCGACCGACACCGATAAGTTCGCCGCGCTGCAGGCCGCTGCCTGGAGCGCTGGGACGTTTCTTTACGTCCCGCGCGGCGTGACCGTCGAAGAGCCGCTGCACATCCTGTCGGCGATGACCACGGGCGGAGTCGACTTGGGATACACGCTCGTCGTGCTGGACGAGGGGGCAGAGGCGACGTTGCTTTCCGAAACCGCCGGCGAAGAAGGCGCGGCGTTGCATTGCGGTTCGATCGAACTTTACGTCGGCAACGAAGCCCGGCTGCGGTACGTCAACCTGCAGAACTGGGGGCGCGGCACGTGGCACTTCGCGCATCAGCGCGGGCAGGTGGGGCGCGACGCTTCGCTGCAATGGACGATCGGCGCGCTGGGGAGCCGGCTCGCGCAGGTGAATCAGCACGTCAAACTCGACGGCGCCGGCGCGAACGTGCAGGTGAACGGCGCGATGTTCACTGAAGGCAAGCAGCATCTTACTTACAACACGCTGCAGCATCACCGGGCGCCGTCGTGCAAGAGCGATTTGCTCTACAAGGGCGGGCTCCAAGATGCTTCGCGGCTGGTGTGGCGCGGGATGATCAAGGTCGATAAGGACGCGCAGAAGACCGACGCCTACCAGCGCGACGACAACCTGATGCTCTCGGACGCCGCTCGGGCCGATTCGATTCCGGGCCTGGAGATCGAGGCTGATGATGTTCGCTGCACGCACGGCGCCACGGCGGGTCGCGTGGACGACGAGCAAC
>CAZUBB010000027.1:20590-21057 GCA_964618485.1 uncultured Pirellulales bacterium | reverse complement strand
TTCTACGCCCAAGCCCGGGGGCTCTCACGCAAAGAAGCCGCGCGCTTGATCGTTTCAGGATTCTTCCAGCAAGTATTCGACCGCATCACGATCGAAAACGTCCGCGAGGCGCTCGCGACGGCGATTGATCGGAGAGTGCGGGAGATTGGGTGACGGGGAGGAGAAAAGAAGAAGAGGAGAAAAGGAGAAAAGAAGCTTGTAGTGCCGACGTTCTCCTGCTTCAACGTTTTGGTTTATTCGTTCGTGCGTTTGTCTGTTTCCCATTCTCTTTTCCTTTTCTTCTGCCACCCATGTCTTCCTTCGTTCGCGTCGCTAGCGTCTCTGACGTTCCTGATCCTGGCCGTGAGTTGGTCGAGGTCGAGGAGCAGTTGATTGTGCTGCTGCACGTCGGCGGGGAGTTTTTCGCACTCGATGACGTATGCACGCACGACGGCGGGCCGCTCAGCGAAGGGGAAATTGACGATCAC
>CAZUBB010000027.1:17516-20580 GCA_964618485.1 uncultured Pirellulales bacterium | reverse complement strand
GATCACACGATCGCCTGCCCACGGCACGGGGCGAAGTTCGACTTGCGGACGGGGGCGGCGCTTACGATGCCAGCGACGCAACCGACGCGAACGCACGAGGTGAAGGTTGAAGGCGGGGACGTCTGGGTGAGGTTGAGAGATTGAGCGTTGCGCGCTTTGAACCGCGGAGACGCAGAGACGCAGAGGTGGGAAGCAACTCCATTTCAGCCTCGATCACCTGTGATCTTCGCGTACTGGGATTGTAGTTTGACTTCGCGTCTACTCCGCGCCTCAGCGTCTCCGCGGTTCAAAACGAAAATGAGCAGAGGAGCATCCAACCATGGCCGTGAGTGAAGACGCCGTACGCGAGGCATTGAAGCAGGTCGTTGATCCCGAGTTGTTCGTCAACGTCGTCGATCTGGGGTTGATCTACGTGGTGACGCTCGGCGAGGCCGGCGAGAAGACCAATGTCGATATTGAGATGACGCTCACCAGCCCGGCGTGTCCGGCGGGGCCACAGTTAATTCAGCAGTCGAAAGACGTGCTGGGCCGAATCGAAGGAGTCGGCGACGTCAGCGTGAAGCTGGTGATGATCCCGCCGTGGACGCCGGACCGGATGACGGAAGAGGCGCGCGATCAGCTGGGGATCTTTTGATCCGGAGTTATTTCGCCGCAGCGATTTGGCTTAACTCCATTTTGAAACGCGGAGGCGCAGAGACGCGGAGGGAGGATGCGAGCGAGTTAGAACTCGTTAGGCGTTTTGGCTTGCAGGTGGGCGTAATTGTACGAATGAAAGCTCGAACCGACATTTCATTCCTTCATCGTTCCCCTCGGCGTCTCTGCGCCTCCGCGGTTCCACCTACTCGGGGCGGCTACAATGTTCAAATGAAATCGCCTATTTCGCGCTCAGCTCGGCCACGCATTCTTTCCAGAGGTCGTCGACGGATTTGCCGGTGAGTTCGGTGAACTGTTCGACTTTGAACTCGTCGCGCTGCATGTTGCGGTGGAGTTTGTCGAGCACGCCGGGGTGCTTTTCGTCGAGCCATTGGAAGAACCGCGCCGTGGTGCGGTAGCTGTCGGTGTAGCTTTGCTTGTCGGTGAGTTTTTCCGGCAGCGACCAGTCGACCTGCTCTTTGGGCCCATAGACGAGGCGCGTGTAATCGGCGAAGCCTTCGGTGAACCAGCCGGGTTGGCCGTTGGGGTAGGCTTGCACGACGTGCGTGAGCTCGTGGGTGAGCATGCCGATGTCTTCCGGATGCTCGCGGAGCCACTCGGCGCTGACGCTGATTTCATTGCCACGAGCGTAAGCCGGGACGCGCAGGCGGGGTTCGAAGATCACGCGGACTTCGCGCGGGGCGCGTTTGTCGGGGTTTTCGAGACGCTCTAACAGCTTGGGGTAGCACTCGAAGAAGTGGGCGGAGAGCTGCCCGGCGACGGGGATCAGCTTTTCATCGAGATTGCCTTCGATGGTGACGGCGATGCGCGGCTCGGCGTTGGCGTCTTCCTCGCGATCGCCGCGTCGGCGTCGGCGTTCTTCTTGCGCGGCGGCGAGCGACACGACGCTCACAAGCGCCAGGGCGAGCCAAACGCGACGGGTCGTCAGCAATGAACGCATCGAAAGTCTCCAAAGGCGGTGCGGAATGCAGACTTAGCGATCATACCTGGGCGCTCGTGCCCGGTCCATGATTTTAGCCGACGATCACGCGCGGCCGACGGCTGCCGTCGGGCTGGGCTTTGCAGAGCAGCTCGCGGACCATCCACGGGACATTACCGACGCCGAACAGAAAGAAGCCGGCGCTTGCCGCGAGCGGGCTTTCGTCCGACCAGCCGAAGTGAATCTCAGGCGGCGTGCCGACCTTTGAGAGCTCGAGCGCTGTCGCGGCGATCACGTGCCCGATCGAAGCGCAGCGCGTGATGCCGATCACGAAACGGCCTTCCGTCTGGTGGATCTCCATGATCGGCACTTGAAGGAAATCGCTCGGGTCGCCGACTTGCGCTTCGATGAACACGATGGGCACTTCCGGCGGAATCCGGTGGCGCTCGCGGATGCTTTCTTCCTTGTCGTCGAGCTCCCGCCGTCCGGGACGGTGCGGCACCAGGACCGGAAACTCGAGGTGTTTCAGGCTATCCCAGAGGAACTTCGATTCGGCATCTTTGAACTCGAAGCCGTGAAAGCGCAACTCGGTGCTGCGCGACACGCGCGACGCGAACGAGCTGACGACGATCGCGCCGATGAAGCAACTCGCGATCTTGATGCCGTCGGGTCGTTCCAGCATGTTGGCCGCGGTGGTGTAGAGGAAGACCGCGGTAATCGCCACGAACGCCCAAGGGACGCGCCGCCAGCCGGTACATTCAGAGTGCCGATACCGGTCAATGACCGTGGCGACACCGGCGCTGGACATGAGCACGAGCACGCCCGTGGCGTAGGCGCCGCCTTGCGCCACGACGTCGGCGTCAAAGACCCAGGTGACGAAGAGATTGATGACCGTGAAGAGCGCCACGAGCGGGCGCACCGCGCGGGCCCATTCGGGCGCCATGCCATAACGCGGCAGATACTGCGGCACCAGGTTCAGCAAGCCCGCCATGGCGCTCGCGCCTGCGAACCAGAGAATGACGACGGTCATGAAGTCGTAGACCGTGCCGAAGGCTTCGCCGAAGATCGGGTTGATCGGCCCGATGCCCTCTTTGCCGCCGCCGTGCGCAAGATACGCCAGCGCGCGGTTCGCGGCCTGGCCTGCCCCTAGTCCGGCTTCCGCAGCACCGGGGCTTAGCTCGTGGGGATCGATCAGGGTCGACACGACCCACGAGGAGCCGATCAGGGCGATGGACATGATGATCGCGGCGCTCACCAGCAGCTTTCGCGTATTGCGAATGCGGCCGCGCGGGTTGGCGTGCGTATCGGTATCGTCGCCCTTGACGAGCGGCATCACCGCCACGCCGGTTTCGAAGCCGCTGAGGCCGAGTGCGAGCTTCGGAAAATAAAGGAGCGCGGAAGCGACAAGGATGCCGAATCCGCCCGGGACGAGGATCGGTTCCTCGATATGCCAGTTGCCGGACTGGATGTCGGCATACCAGTTGGCGAACA
>CAZUBB010000027.1:14655-17485 GCA_964618485.1 uncultured Pirellulales bacterium | reverse complement strand
GAGCCCGCTGCCGATGACGATGAGGTTGAGCGTCAAATAGGCGACGACGATGAGGACCGCCATGCCGATGACTTCGCGGAAGCCGCGCATGAAGCTCGCGCCGAGCGCGACGAGCAGGCCCATCGTGAGGATCAACCGCTGCTGATCTTCGCCGAACGCCAAAACCCATGGGGGCATGTGCTCCCAGAAGGGATTCTTAATTAAGTGTTCGGCGGCGTCGGCGGCGCTCAGGGTCTTGGTGATGACGAAGTCGGTCGCAGCGAAGCCCAGCAACACCAGGACCATGACCTTGCCGGTCCAGCCGCGGACGAGCCGCTCCAGCATGGCGATCGAGCCCTGGCCGTGCGGCGAGCTGCTGGCGACGTGCGAATACACGGGCAGCGCGCCGAAGAGCGTAACGGCGACAAGGACGAGCGTCGCCAGCGGCGCGAGGATGCCGGCGGCCTCGAAGGCGATCGAAGGCTGGTAGCCCAGCGTGCTGAAATAATCGACGCCCGTCAGGCACATGACCCACAGCCAGAAGGTCTGGTGATGGGTCGCCGGCGGATGGGGATCGGGGAAATTCGCGCCGTGCGTCGGCGGCGCTGGTTTGAGGGGCTGCGACGGCTGACCGTTGTCGGCCGAGGCTGCCGTTCCGCCGCTGGCCGAAACCGGAGCGGAAGTCGAGTCGGGTTGCATGGATGTTGCGGTGAGATGGTAGGACTGCGAGATCGCCGGCGCCGCGGCGCGCCGATTGCGACGCGCATCACCGCCGGACCGGCGCGATGGCGATCGGCTTACCAAGGTTAGTTTGCGGCCGGCCTGGCGGTTGTCGCAGGGCCGTCCCGACCATTCGCAGGAAGGGGTTATCATATCGCACGGGAAGGATCGCGTCGAATAGCCCCTGCCGAAAACTCGGCCCCTTTCGCTATAACACATTTCCTCAACAGGACTTGCAACAAGCGAGACGGATACGTCGTGCGGGTGTTTGTGTACGAATTCATCACCGCCGGAGGGTTTCTCGACCGGCCGTGCGGCGAGATTCCGGGCTCGTTGCTGGCGGAAGGGACGGCGCTGCGCGATGCGCTCGTGGCCGATTTCGCGACGCTGCCAGGCTGTGATGTTTGCGTGCTCGCCGATGCGAGATTGCCACTGCCGTCGGATTCCAACGCGCGTGTTCGTTGTGTCCGCTCAACGCAAGAGCACGATGCCGCGTTTGTGGAGTGCTCCCACAGTGCTGACTGGAGTTTGATCGTTGCGCCGGAGTTCGCTGGCCACTTGGAACGACTTGCTCGCTGCGTGATCGATGTGGGTGGGCGTTTGCTCGGGCCGCCGCTGGCGGTGATCGCGGTGGCCGCGGATAAGCAACGTCTTGCAGAGCACTTGCGAGCGCGTGGCATGCGCGCGCCGCGCGGGGTTTCACTGGATGCCGATGAAGCGTTGCCACGGGCGTTCGATTACCCGGCGGTGTTGAAGCCGATTGACGGTTGCGGATCGCTGGGGGTGCAACGCGTCGATCGTGCGGACGGGGCGCACGATCGCGATCCCCAGATCGCGGCGCGTTGGCGATTGGAAGAGCATTGCGAGGGAATACCGGCGAGTGTGGCGGTGTTGTGCGGGCCGCGAGGGAATCGTCCGCTGCTGGCGTGTCGGCAGACGCTCTCGGATGACGGGCGGTTCACTTACCTCGGCGGAAGCCTCCCGTTGAGCGAAACGTTGAACCGACGCGCTCAACGTCTGGCGATGCGGGCGGTACAATCGCTGGGTGATGTGATCGGCTACGTGGGCGTCGACCTGGCGTTGGGCGCAGATCCGACAGGGACAAACGATACCGTGATTGAGATCAATCCGCGGCTGACGACTTCGTATGTGGGACTGCGCGCGGCCTGCGGAACGAATCTCGCGCGAGCGATGATCGACATCGCCGTGGGGCGCGAACTGGACTTGGCGTTCAATGAGCGTCGAGTTCGCTTTGATGCCTCGGGCAACGTGTGGCAAACTGAAATTGTAGAGCACCTCCCATGACGCTCTTGGCCTTGGATGTCGGCGGCGCAGGCCTGAAGTCCTCTGACGGAGCTGGGTTCGCGCTGTCGCAAGCGTTTCCCCTGTGGAAGAATCCGAACGGGCTGCCAGATGCGCTCCAGGCGATCGTCAAAGCTGCTCCTTCATGCGATCGCGTTTTCGCCACGATGACCGGCGAATTGGCCGATTGCTATGTGACGAAAGCGGAAGGCGTGGCGCACATTTGCGCTTCACTCGTCGCCGCGGTTGGAACGCGCACGTTGCGCATCTACATGACCGACGGCACGACCGTGAGCGCGGAGGAAGCATGCGAACGCCCGTTGGGGGCGGCGGCCTCAAACTGGCATGTCTTGGCGCGTTATGTGGGGCGTTTTGCACCGCACGGCGCCGGACTCTTGATCGATGTTGGCTCCACGACCACGGACGTGATTCCGCTCCTCGACGGCGCGGTGAATGCCGCCGGGTTGACCGATCCCGAGCGCTTGATGCGCGGCGAATTGGTTTACACCGGCGTTGAGCGCAGCCCGGTGTGCGCCGTGGCTACGGCGCTACCGTATCGCGGCGCGCAGTGCCCGACGGCGCAGGAATTGTTTGCGACGACGGCGGATGCGTACCGTTGGCTCGGCGATCTTCCGGAGGAACCGGACAACGTCAGTACCGCGGATGGCAGGCCTGCTACGCGCAGTTTTTCGCGCGATCGCTTGGCGCGAAGCATCTGTGCGGATCGGACGGTCTTCGCTGAAGAGGACGCGACCGCTGCCGCGCGAGCGATCGCCGTAGCGCAGCAGGCCAAAATCGGAGTGGCGATCAACGGGTTGCTGCGCCGGAT
>CAZUBB010000027.1:0-14645 GCA_964618485.1 uncultured Pirellulales bacterium | reverse complement strand
ATGGGAACGCCGCTGTCGGGGATCGTCATTTCGGGGCAGGGAGAGTTTCTGGCCCGGGCAGTCGTCGAGAAGTTACGCACTTCGGCGCCGGTGACTTCGCTTTCGGAGCAACTCGGGCCCATGGCGTCCGGTGTGGCGCCGGCGTATGCGCTGGCGAACTTGGCGCGCGAGTTGAATTGGTGAGCACGTGCCGACCATCCGCGTGTTGAAGCTCGGTGGGAGTTTGCTGGACTGGTCAGGGGTGCGCGAAGGGTTGCTGCACTGGCGCAAGGCAAATCCTAACGCGCGCGATTTATTGATTGTCGGCGGCGGGACGGCGGCGGATTTGGTGCGCGAGGCGGATCGCGTGCATCAACTCGGCGACGACGTGGCGCATCGTTTGGCGATCGATGCGATGCAATTGAATGCGGTGCTTGCGGCGGCAATTTGGCCGGAAGCGCAGTGGTGCGAGTGCCTGCAACAGCTAGCAATCGCGGAACACGGACTGTGGTTGTTGCGGCCGTGGCCGGCGTTGAGCGATGCCGAGCAAGCTCGCTACGGAATGCCGCTGCCGCACTCGTGGGACGTGACGAGCGATAGCATTGCCGCCTGGGTGGCGAGCGCCATTGGCGCGCGAGAGCTGGTGTTGCTCAAGTCGTCCCTGCCGCGCGATGATTCCATGCAAATGGCGATCGACGCGGGTTACGTCGATCGCCATTTTGCGATTGCGGCTCGCGGGATCGAAACGATCACCGCAGTGAATTTACGGAGCGAGTCGTTGGCGTCGCGGCGGTTAACTGCGGGCGCTGACGCTTCCGGCTCCCGTGGTTAGTCCCACCACCAATTGCCTTGGCGGGCGGCAGCGGCCTTTTCGCGTTCCGGGCCGACCTTGGCGTCTTCTTGCTTGGCGTCGGCGATGAACCAGGAGTTGATCTGCACGCCGCCCGAGGCGCTGATGACGTAGTCGCGTCCCTTCTTGACGAAGCTGGCTCGCGTCGGCACTTGCTTCGGGGCGTTGAGCTGCTGTACCGGGACGGCGGTCTCATCGAGCAACACTTCGAGCGAGCAGCCGGATTTTTCGGCGAGCTGTTCCTTGCTGATGAGCGCCGCGACGACGGCCATGTCCATGACGTTGCGCAGCCCGGCGAAGATCGGATCCTTCACCGACAGGGCCTCGTAGGCCTTGGTCATGTTGTCGGCCCATTTTTGCGCCATCGCGCTGGCCTTACCGGTGTGCGTGCGAGAGCCGTCGGCGGCAAAGAAGTCGTCCTCGGTCATCGCCTTGACGCTGCCGCCGCGAAGTTCCCAGGCCAGGCCGTCGTGATCCTTGAGGAGCGGCTGATAGTCGGGGGACAGCCACCAGCGCGGCGTCATGTTATTCACGCCGCGCGAGCCGGCCTTGATCATCTGCAGATAGTTCGGCAGGCCCTTGATCGGCGGCGCATCGAAGCCCATCGCGAGGCGCTTCATGCGATAGTCGGCCGCGACGAGGATGTGGGCGAACGGCGTAGTGGCGTCGACGCCGTTGACGGAGATCACTTGCGGGCCGAGCGTCGACTCGATGCCTGCGATCGAGTTGTCGATGTTGGCGTTGGCGGGAATGCTGGCGACGAACTGCTGCAACGCCGCCATGCCTTCTGGCGTCGGATCGATAGAGCAGCTCAGACCGCCGTTCGCCGCGGAGCGACCGGTCCGCATCGCCACGGCGAAGTCATCGAGCCGCATGACGGCCTTGCCCGTGGTGGCGCCGACGATGTTGCCGTTCTGGTCGAGCTTCCAACCTTCGGCGGGACCGGCAATGACGATGTCCTGCTGGTCGGGATA
This sequence comes from uncultured Pirellulales bacterium, assembly GCA_964618485.1. Taxonomy (GTDB): domain Bacteria; phylum Planctomycetota; class Planctomycetia; order Pirellulales; family JALHLM01; genus JALHLM01. The sequence continues at coordinate 12,842 of CAZUBB010000027.1, read as the reverse complement.
GACGAACACGTACTGAATCTTCTGCAGGCCGGCGAGCATCATCAGGTCGTCCGGCAGCGTTGCATTCGGGTTCTCGGCGCGGATCTTCGCGATCGCTTCTTGCAGGCCGCGGAGCGAGACTTTGCGTAACTCGCTGAATTGCTGGAGATCCTTCGAGATGCCTTGCATGGCGCGTTCGCGGGCTTCGCGCAGGCCGGTGAGCTGATCGACTTCGGCGTTATTGAGCACGCCGTCGACGTTGATCGAGAAGGACTGGATGCTGCTGCTGGCATCTGTAGAGGCGAGCGCAACAGAGGCAGATACAACGCACATCAGCAGCGCGAGTGACAACCACCGCAGGCACTGCAATCGATCCAGGTGGCGAAGGGACATAGCGGACGAGCCTCCTCTTTCCGTGTTCTCTGGCGTAGCGGGGCAGAACGCAGGACTCTGATGGCGGCGGTGCGGGAATGGTTCCGCATCAACGGCCGTAAATGGTTTCGTGGCGAAACTTTATCTTAATCCGGCGCCGGGCGCGTTGCAACAAAACACGCTGCGGTTCACGCGAAGCGCCAAGCCCAGGGATGGCCGCCACCGGCTTTCTGGGCTTGAGAGACTGGGAGCGACCTTCCCTGGGATGGGGTCTCGCGCGATCCCAGGTGAGGCCGCGCTGGGGTGTTTGAGCGGATGGGGTCCGTGGTGGCCACCCCTGGGCTTGGGTTAGGTGTTTGTGCTGGGTTTGTTGGCGGCGCTTTGCGGCGGGGCTGTGCCAAGTCGTTCACTGGTCAGAAGTGCTTTTGTAGAATCCACTTGCGAATGGGGGGCGGCACGGCGATAATAACTCTGGCGGATTGGCCGACCGCCGCACCCTTCTTTGAGGACGTCCGGCGCTCGACTCGTCCCAGCTGCGAGCTCCGGTGGCGGCCAGTCATTGCGCTCGATCCCACCTACCACCGCGACTCAGCCTGGCATGCTGTTTTACCTGGTCATTCGCGAAGGGGCCAAATGGACCGACGTGTTCCGTTTGATCCCGGGGCAGACCGTCACCATCGGTCGGGCGCCGACGAACCAGATCATCCTGAAGGACGAGCGCTGCAGCCGCTGCCACGCCGAGGTCTTTCAGAGCGAAGAAAACTGGACCGTCCGGGACCTTGATAGCCGCAATGGTACGGCCGTGGGCGACGAGGTAATCCGCGGCGATCGCATCTTGAAGCCGGGCGACATTGTGCGAATTGGGCGGACGCAGATTGCGTTCGTCAACGATCTCGGCCAGGCGTTTTCCGATCCCTCGGGCGTATTCCGGCCCAAGGATCAGAAGTCCGATGCGCAAGCCACATTGGAGACGCTGGGACCGCCGGACAACGCCAGCGTGCTGGCTTCCCATGAGCCGCACACGATCACGCACCGCCGGGAGCGGACGAGGTTCCTTGAGCCAGCTGATAGCGACGAGAGCGCGTCGCGCGTCGGCAAGGCCGCGGCGAAGCTGTGCCGGTTGGCGTTTGAGTTGGCCAAGTGTCCCGACGCCGTTTCGCTGGCAAACGAAGCGCTTTCCGGATTATTCGAAGGAACGCAAGTCGATACCGGCGCCGTGATGTTGTTGCGGCGGCCGTTCGAGGGGCAGCTTCAGGAAGGGGACCTGGAACTAGTCGCCTCGCGCTCGCAGACAGAGCGGCCGTACTACCGCATTTCGAAGTTCCTGGCCGCGACCGTAATTCGCGAAGGGGAGGCGGTGCTGGCGCGCAACGTGATGGGGGACAGCGCCATCGCCAGCCGCGACAGCAAGGGGGAGATTCATGCCACGAGCGTGATCTGCGCGCCGATTCGCCGTGGGAAAAAAGTGCTGGGGCTGATTCACCTCTATTCGACCGACGCCAAGAAGGTGCCGGATCCCGAGGATCTGGAATATACGCTGGCGGTTGCCGAGACGGTCGCCGTCGCGCTGCATAACCTCAGTCGACGGCAGGAGCTGGCGGAGAATCTCAACCAAATTCGCGACGAAAACGTGCAGTTGCGCGAACGCTTGGGGGTGCAGAGTGAGATCGTCGGTCGCAGTGTCGTGATGCGGCGGATCAACGAGGAAATCGCTCGGGCGGCGCCCACGAAGGCTACCGTGCTGATTCGCGGGGAGAGCGGCGTCGGCAAAGAACTGGTCGCGCGGGCGGTCCATTTTTCCAGCCCGCGAAAGAAAGGCGTGTTTGTCTGCGTCAACTGCGCAGCGCTCAGTGAAAGCCTACTGGAAAGCGAGCTCTTCGGTCACGAGCGCGGCGCGTTCACCGGCGCGACCGATCGCAAGATGGGCAAGTTCGAGGCCGCACACCAGGGGACCATCATGCTCGACGAAGTCGGCGAGATGAGCCCTCAGACGCAGGCCAAATTCCTGCGCGTGCTGGAGGGGCATCCGTTTGAGCGCGTCGGCGGCAGCGAACCGGTCAAAGTCGACGTGCGGGTCATCGCGGCGACGAATCGCGATCTGGAGAACGATGTCGCGGAGGGACGATTTCGCCGCGACTTGTTCTTCCGGCTGCGGGTGCTGGAGGTCTTCGTACCGGCGCTGCGGAAGCGTCCCGACGACATCCCGGAATTGGCGTATTTCTTCCTGCAAAAGTTCAACGCCGAGACCGGCCGCAAGCTGGTCGGCTTCACGCCGCGGGCGATGGATCAGATGCTCGCCTACCGCTGGCCGGGCAATGTGCGCGAACTGAAAAATGTCGTCGAACGGGCCGTTGTGCTTGCCCAGGGGCAATCGATCGACGTCGACAACCTGATGCTCTCGAAGCTCTCGACCGCGGGGGATACGGAGAATCAGCCGCTGGCGATGCCGTCGAGCTTTGAGCCCTTATCCCTGGCCGACATCGAACGGCGGCACATCCTGGCGACGCTCAACGCCACGGGCTGGAACAAGAGCCAGACGGCGAACATTCTGGGCATCGAACGCTCCACGCTCGACCGGAAAATCCGGCGCTATGATTTAGTGGAGGAGCATCCGAGAAGGGTGGTGTGAGAGCGGGAGGAGTAAGGAGCATGGAGTACAAATCACGAATTCAATTCATGATTCGTACTCCATGCTCCGTAACTCATTTCCCGCCCACGCTCGTGTCTTCCGGCAAGTAGAGTAGCCGGCCGCAGCTCGTGCAGATGACGACGCGGAGGAGCTTAAGTTCATTGATGCGCTGCGGGGTGACGCGCTGATTGCAGCCGCCGCAGCTATCGTTTTCGATCGGCGCCATGGCGTCGGAGCCTTTGACCTTGGCGATCCGCTGGTAGGCCTCGCGGAACTCATCGGGTAATTTCGCCTCGGCGACGTCGAGTTCGGCTTCCAGGCGCGATACATCCGCCTGCATCGTGCTTTGTTGGCCTTCGACGGTCGACTTGGTCTTAGCGAGTTCTTCCTTGCCTTGCGCCAGATGCAGTTGGGCTTCGACGACCAGGCGCTGCATTTCCTCGATCTTGTCCAGGCCTTCGATGATCTCGTCGGCCAGGACGCTGTTGGCCATCTGGTCGGCCGCGATTTGATCCTTCAGGGCCTGATACTCGCGGTTTGTCTTGCAGCCGTTGAGCTTGACCTGTAGGTCGGCGATTTTCGCCTCGCCGCTCTTGAGCGCAAGTTGCTTCTGATCGCCGGAAACGCGCGTCGCCTTGGCGTCGGCCTGGGCCTTCGCGAGAGCTTCTTCCAGCCGTTTCACGTTCGTCTCGCGAGCGAGGACCACCTTTGGCCCGCGCGCGAGCCGCTCGCGCAGATCGCCTAATTGCGTATGGATGCGATGCAACTCGCGCAACGCTTCCGCAGTGATGGACATGGGATTCCTGGTGCGTTCAATGCAATCAACAGCCGGCCCGTCGCGACTCCTTTATATCGCATTCGAACGGTCCACGCGACTGACCGCGTGGCCGCGTGTAGGAGGCGACTCCGTCGCCGACGGGGATCACCGTGCATTCTACGTAAGACGCTGATGGTTCGATCAGCACGCAATCCATCGGCGACGAAGTCGCCTCCTACAACACACCAGCCCACCCTGTCGGGGGATGCGTTGCGCTGCGGCGCTGGCGGTTTGACAACTTTCTCGGGTGGATAGATAACGGACGCTCAACTTCGCCCGCCCCGAGAGATTTGGAAAGCCGTTCGCCATGCCCGAGATTCAGGCCTTTCGTGGAATCCGTTACGACCTGGGACACGTCGGCTCGTTGAGCGACGTCATCGCGCCGCCGTACGACGTGATCGACGCCGCACTGCAGGAACGGCTCTACAAGCAGCACCCAGCGAATGTGATCCGGTTGATCCTCAACCGCGAAGAGCCCGGGGATGACGAGTCGCACAATCGCTACAGTCGCGCCGCCCGGTTTTTGCGGAACTGGCGGAGCGAGGGCGTGCTGTTCACCGAGTCGGATCCGGCGGTCTACGTCTATCACCAGAAGTTCGACTATGCCGGGCAGACCTTTACGCGGCGCGGCTTTATGGCCAGGGTGCGGTTGCAGCGCTTCGGCGAGGGAAACATTTACCCGCACGAAGAAACGATGTCCGGCCCGAAGCAGGACCGGCTGCTGCTGACCCGGGCGTGCAAGGCGAACTTAAGCCAAATTTTTGGCCTCTACCCCGATCCGCAAAGCGAGGCGCAGAACCTGTTGGAGCAGACGATCGTCGGCAAAACGCCGCTCAGCGCAACCGACCACCTGGGGGTGGAACATCGGATGTGGCCGGTCTACGACGAGAAAACGATCACGGCCTTGAATTCCCTTGTGGGGCCGAAGCCGACCTTTATCGCCGACGGGCACCATCGTTACGAAACCGCTTGCAACTACCGTGAGGAGTTGATCGCCGCGGGCGGGCCATTGCCGTCGAATCATCCGGCCAACTTCGTGCTGATGATGTGCGTCGGCATGAGCGACCCGGGGATGATCGTGCTGCCAACGCATCGGTTGTTCCGCGGACTGCCGTCGCAGACGAGTGAGGAACTGATCGCCAAGCTCGGCGGTGATTTCACTTGCCGTGTCGCCGGCGAGGGGAGCGACCTGGCGCCGACCGTCTGGGAGACGATCGAGGCCGGCGGCGAACAAGGGACGCTGGGGCTCTTCACGCAAAAGGACGAGCGCTGGGTGATCGCCAAGATCACGCCAGCGGGAGCCGCGAAGATGGCCCAACTGGCGCCGGAGCACAGCGCCGACTGGCAAGGACTGGGGGTAGCGATCCTTCACCGGTTGCTGATCGAGAACCTGCTCGACGGGAAGCAATTGCCCAAGCCCCACTACGTCCACCTGGTGAGCGAGGTGGTCGAAGGCCTGGAAACCGGCGAGTTCCCGTTGGCCGCCCTGGTGATGCCGGCCACGGTGGAGCACGTTCGGAGCATCAGTGAACACGCCGAGCGGATGCCGGCGAAGAGCACGTACTTCTACCCGAAGCTCCTCAGCGGCCTGGTGATCAACCCGCTGGAGTAGCCGCGTTTCACGTGGAACGGGAAGGGTTGCCCCGCGAAACACGCGAAATGGCGCGAAAGGGGAGTCGGGGAAGGGTTTTCCACGGAACCCACGGAAAGCGTAGGGCGGGCCGCGCGGCGGGGCGGACGTTGGGCCGCCGGAAATGCGTGCATCAATCTGAAGGGTGGCAAGCTGAGCATCGAAGGCCCGCCGTTTCGCAACGGCGGGCCTCGTATATTGGTGGCGCGACCCGTTTTGACCGTTCGAGATTCGGCGGCATAGACAATCTCATTGCCTGCCCCGGCCCGCCTTATACCGCTCATCCCTCGCCCCACGGCGCATCTCTTCCCTCCTATTTCCGTGTCTTTCCGTGTGTTCCGTGGACAACACTCCCCCTTTCGCGTGTTTCGCGGGCAAATCGGTTCCACGTGGAACGTCGATCTGGCATTCCCGTGGTTGGCGGGAGTGAACTAGAATCGCCGCGCGGCAATTCACTGTTGGGCGAGGGAGTGCCCCACGTGGCGCGGGTGTTGTGCGTGGCGAATCAAAAGGGGGGCGTCGGCAAGACGACCACCGCGATCAACCTGGCCGTCGGCCTGGCGAAGAGCGGCGCGCACACGTTGTTGGTGGATCTCGACCCCCAGTGCAACGCCACGAGCGGGCTCGGCACCGTGCCGCTGGCGCGGCACCCCCTGGTGCAACGGCAGCCGCTCCATGAGGCGATCATCCCCACCGCGACGCCGGGTCTGGAATTGCTCGCCGGCTGCCGCAACTTTGAGGATATCGAAGCCCTGGCGCACGGCGATCCTTCCCATGCTTCCCAGCTTCGCGAGCAGCTCGTCAACGGCTCGGCCGGCTACGACTATGTTTTGCTCGATTGCCCCCCCTCTCTGGGGAAGCTGACGCGCACCGCCTTGGCCGCCTCGACCGAGGTGCTGATGCCGATCCAGTGCGAGTATTACGCGATGGAGGGGCTGGCGCAGATGATCGAAGTGGTCCGCGATGTGATCAAGAAATACCCCAACCGGCTGGCCTTTGGCGGAATTATCCTCACGATGTACGACCACACGCTGGAGCTGACCCGGGAGGTGGACGAGGAGGTGCGGGATTTTTTCGGCGAGATCGTCTTCGAGACGGTTATCCCGCGCGACCCGCTGGTGTGCGAGGCGCCGAGCCACGGGAAATCGGTCCTGGACCACGCCCCCCGCTCCCGAGGGGCACGGGCATATACCGAGCTTTGCATGGAGCTGTTAGAGCAGGTTTGAACGCATTTTTTTCACCACGGAGGCACGGAGGTCACGGAGATACGAGCGAGAAAGTCAGATCCAGGAGCTCGGATTGTGTAATCCCATCGCGATCACTTCCGAATTCTTACTTCCGAATTCCTCCTACTACCTCCGTGTCCTCCGTGCCTCCGTGGTGAAAAACAGAATAGACCACCAATCACGGAGGCACTTTCTTTATGGCCAAGGAACGACGGCTGGGACGGGGGCTGGAGGCGCTGTTGGCGCGGCCAGGAGAAGAGGGACAGGATGCGCCGGAGGCGGCCGCCGCGGCGACGGCGAGCATGCACCGCGCGAGCGTTTTTGAGATCGATCCGAACCCCTATCAGCCGCGGCAGGACTTTGACGCGGCTGAGATCGAGTCACTGGCGGAGAGCATCCGCGCGCATGGCGTGATCCAGCCGATCGTCGTGCGCCGGCAGGGAGAGCGTTTCCAACTGGTCGCCGGCGACCGGCGCCTGCGGGCTTCGATCAAGGCTGGCCTGGCCGACGTACCGGTCCATATCCTGGAGATGGACGACCGCCACCTGGCGGAGATGGCGATCGTCGAGAACTTGCAGCGCAAGGATCTCAATGCGCTCGAAAAGGCGGCGTCGTTCCAAGCGTACTTGCAGCGCTTCGGCTGCACGCAGGAAGAGCTCGCCGGACGCTTGCAGCTCGATCGCTCGACCGTTTCGAATCTGATCCGCCTGTTGGAACTTCCGGAGGAGGTGCAGCAATCGGTGCGGCGCGGCGAAGTATCTCCTGGACACGCGCGAGCGCTGTTGCCGCTGGAGGAGCGCGAGCAGATCAATTTCTGTCGCCGCATTCAGGCGGAGCAATTGAGCGTGCGCGCGGTAGAGAACCTCGTGAATGCCACGCTCAATGCGCACGAGGAAGCGGCGGCCGTTTCGCCGGGCTCGACGAACGCGCCGAAGCGAACGCGAACCCGCACGGCGCACCTGGCGTCGTTAGAACAGGAGCTGCGGACGGCGCTCGGCGCCAAGGTGGAGATCGTCACCAGCGCCCGGGGCCGCGGTCGGATCGCGATTCACTTCGGCAATCACCAGGAATTCGAGCGGCTGTTCGCACAGTTGCGCGGGGAGAATGTGGAGCAGCGGCAGGTGGGGTGAGGGGCGGGCTTCAGGAACCAGGAACCAGGAGTCAGGAGTCAGGAGATTATTGGTTCCGAGAGTTAATTCCGACTATTGAGTTCTGAGTTCCGAATTTGGAGCGCTCGTGGCGACGCTGTGAACATGCATACAGTTCGCACGATTGAAACCGCGCGTGGCGTCGGGTACGATTGAGTGCTTCGCTTTGCGCATGCAGAGCGAGGCGGAAAACGAAAGTCTCGGGGCGTAGCGCAGTCTGGCTAGCGCACCTGCTTTGGGAGCAGGGGGTCGGAGGTTCGAATCCTCTCGCCCCGACTTGACGGAAGCCGTGAATCCTTAGTGGTTTGCGGCTTCTTTCGTTTACCTGGTCATTGCAGACGCGCTCCGTGACGCGTCAAAACTGCATAGCACCCATGGTTTTTGCTTGCGACGGTTGTAGAGCGCGATTAGCTTCCTGCGGAGAGATGGTGTGACGCCTCACCACCGGAGCTACAAAGATGTCCTTGCGCGTTCTCTTCGCCGTTGCTTTGCTGGCGGCAAATGCTGTTAATGCGTCCGCTGCGTCTCTTGGTCTTTGGCAGTTGAACGGCAGTCTGGACGACCAGTTTTCGGCGCGGCCGCCGCTCGCGGTGTTGGGTGATTGGACGCCTTCTTACAACGTTGTGGACATCGGTGGTTCTTCCGCGACGGTGCTCTCGTTTCCTGCGTTTTATGAAACGCAGGCCTTGCAAATGCCCAACAGCGCCGCGGTCGTGCCGACGGACGAGTGGACGATCGTGATGGATGTGAGTTTTCCCACGATTACCGGCTTCACCTCGCTGTGGCAGACCGATCAGAACATTGGCGACAGCGACGGCGACTTCTTCATCGGCGGCGACGGCGGAATCGGCATCGACGGCGATTACGACGGGACGGTAGCGCCGAACACCTGGAAACGGATCGCCGTCGTAGGGCAGCACGTTGGCGACACGTTCTACCTGGACAAGTACCTCGACGGCGCATTCGTCGGCACGACGGCCGTTGATTCGGAAGCAAACGGCCGCTTTGCCGTGGGCGATGTCTTGAACTTGTTTACGGACGATGACGGCGAAACCGCCCCGGGCAGGATCAACAGCCTCGCGTTCTTTGACAACAACCTTAAGGAATGGCGCATTGCCAACTTGGGCGGCGCGACGGCCGGTGGAATTCCGGCAGTGCCTGAACCGTCGGCGCTCGCTTTGCTGGGTGTTGGCGCGCTTGTAATCGCGGCGCGGCGGCGGGTGGCACGGACGTAAACGGCGTTGGCGGATGCGAGTATTGCCGAAACATGAGAATCCGCCTCGCCGTTCCCGCCGACGCCGACTGCCTCTTCGATGTTTGGCTCCGCTCTGTCCGTGCCACGCATTTGTTTCTCAGTGAAGCGGATATTCAGGCGTTGATGCCGCATGTGCGGGAGTATCTGCTTATGGCGGCGGCGACGCTGTGGGTGCTGGAGGAGGATGACGGCGCCGCGGTGGGGTTTATGGGGCTCACCGGAGGCGAGATTGATTCGCTGTTCCTTGCGCCGGAGTTTCAGCGCCGCGGAGGCGGCCGGGCGCTGGTGGAGCATGCCCGTACGTTGGCCGGAAAATTGACCGTGAGTGTGAATGAGCAGAATCCCGGCGCCGTGCGATTCTACGAGGCGTGCGGCTTTGTCGTCATTGGGCGATCGGACGTTGATAGCGCGGGACGGCCGTTTCCACTACTACACATGCGCCGGGCCGATGAAGCGTGAATCCAAGAATGCGCCGACAACATCGATTGCAAGTGAGTCGATAGAAGGGAGACGGCGTTACGCGTGCTCCCCGCGGACCGCGGTGATGCCGTTCGCGGCGGCCCATTGAGCGATGTCGCGTTTCTGGATGGCGGCCGCGATTAACTCTGGGAACAGTTCCGGCGTGCACGCAAATGCTGGTGAGCCGAGGGCGGCCAGGTCGGCGGCGATTTCGTGATCGTAGGCCGGGGCGCCGTCGTCGCTGAGCGCGAGGAGCGTGATCATTGTCACGCCCGAGGCGATCACGCTGGCGGCGCGGCGGACGAGATTTTCGCGCACGCCGCCTTCGATCAGGTCGGAGATCAAGACGAAGATCGTGTCGGTCGGTTGGCGGATCAGCCCCTGACAATACGTGACGGCCTGGTTGATATCGGTGCCGCCGCCGAGTTGCGTGCCGAAGAGCACGTCGACGGGGTCGCTGAGCTTGTCGGAGAGATCGACCACGGCCGTATCAAACACGACGACGCGCGTGCTGACTGCGGGGAGTGAGGCCAGCACGGCGCCGAAGATGCCGCTGTATACAACGCTCGTGGCCATCGAACCGGATTGATCGATGCAGAGAATAATGTCCTTCAACGCGGCGCGCTTGCGTCCGAAGCCGATCCGAGTCTCGGGCACGACCGTGTTGTATTCCCGCTGATAGTGTTTGAGGTTGGCACGAATCGTGCGATTCCAGTCGATCTCGCGATGGCGCGGCCGGCGGTTGCGCACCGATCGGTTGAGCGCGCCGGTGACCGCCTGGCGGAGCGGTTCCGCGAGGCGGCGCTGGATTTCGTCGACGCATTTGCGCACGACGAGACGCGCCGTGTCTTTCGTCTTGTGCGGCATCACGCCGGCCAGCGAGAGGAGGTCGGCGACGAGATGCACGTCCGGCTCGACGTGTTCGAGCATCTCCGGCTCGAGCAGCATTTGTCGCAGATTGAGGCGTTCCATCGCGTCTTGCTGCAGGATGCGCACCACCGACGTGGGGAAATACTCGCGGATATCGCCGAGCCACCGCGCCACGTTCGGCGACGACGCGCCAAGGCCGCCCGAGCGTTTACTGGAAGGGGCGGCGGCGCCGCGGTCGTAGAGCGCTGCCATGGCGCGGTCGATCGCCTGGTCGACGCCCGAAAGTTGGCACTGCACGCCATCGGCCTCGTCGCCGCCGAGGACCATCCGCCAGCGGCGCAGGCGTTCGGCGGAGGAATCGGTCATGGCGTGGCCTCTTTCGTCGCGGTTCCGAAAAGTTGTCGCAGGATGGGCAATACCCGCGCGGCGCGAATGTGGTCGGTGTCGTCGAACGTTGACGGTTGCGCGCGCGACGGTTCTAACCCGTGACGCAATCGTTCGCCGATTTGCCGCCGCTCGGGCGACGGGAAGCGGGCGAAGGTACGGCGCAGGAGCGGAACCTGTGCCTGAAACACCTCGGGCGTGATGTTGACGAGCCATTCATCGACGATGGTGAGCAATTGCTCGTGATGGAGCAGCACCAGTCCCGACGTGCTAAGAAAGCCTTCGATCCAGGCCGAGCCTTGCGCGGGGTCGCCGCCGCGGCTGAGCATCACACTGAGACGCGGCGCGACGTCTTCGCTGGCGAGCTTGCCTTGATCGAAGAGGAGGCGCGTGGCGCGGCCGCGCAGCAGGCCGTGAACGGGAGATTGGTCGATGAGCTTGCCGAGACAGGCCAGCCAGTCGTCGATCGCTTGGGCATCATCCAGGATTTGAATGGCGTCGTGGACCCGCGCGATGCGGCGCTCCATTTCGCGCGCGGCGTCGTCGCTGAGCGATGCGCAGGCCGCGCCGAGGCCGACCAGGATGCGCGGCAGCACGCCCTCGATGGCGCGGGCGACGAGCTCCTTGTCGGTCTGACGGACGTTGCCGTAGCGCGACACTTCGGCGAGCGGCGGCAAGGCGTCCATCAACTTGGCGACGTCGGCCGATACCGCGGCGGTGGTGAGGATGCGCTGCATCAGCGCGTCGACGGCCGCCGGCAGGTTGGCGAGCATGGCGTCGCCGAGCATCGCAGTGAGGCGTTCCAGATCGCCGACGTCGGCCGCCTGGTGGCAGACAAAGCCACTCGCGGCGGATTCGATCGTGTTTCCCCAGACGCCGATTTCGATCAGCCGCACGAGAAACACCGGCTCCCAGCGAAGTTTCCAGAGCTCGTGGAACGTTCCCTTGCCGGCCCGAGCTGGTTGCGGCTCTCCCCAATCGATGCCGATCAGCCGGAGGCGATGCAGAAGTATTGAGCGGGCGAGATCGTTTTCGTTGCGTAGATCGAGGTCGAGCGGTTTTTCGGCGGCCTCCGGCTTGAGACGCAGCCGTTTCTGTTGCGCTTGCAGGTCTTGCTGCAACGGAACGAGCGGGGTGTCTTCCGGAACTTCGCCGAGCCGTTCGCCGATCAGCAGCTTGCGGGCGATGAGGCGCGTGGCGACGTCGCTGTCGAAGGCGAACACCGCGCGGCACGAATCGGCAATATCGGAGAGATCCGCCAGCGGCCGTTCGCGCATGGCGGCCAGCGAGTTGGCCAGCCGCGTCGCTTCAATGACATGCGCGCTCGAGCAATCGAGGTCCTGCTCGCGGAGCAAGCGGCCGACGCGCATCATCCAACGTTCCAGGACGTGCGACTCGTGACGCCAGAGATGTTCGTACCACCCGGGCGAGCGTACGCCGGCGCCGTAACCGCTTGAGCTCGCGAGCCGGTCGAAGGTCCAGGGAATCCAGGTAGCGACGGTTTTCACCTTGGGGAGCGACTTGAGCGCCGCGTCGTCGTCTTTTTTCGACGCCTTGACCATGTCCTCGCCAAGCGCCGGCACGTGCCACGCGCCGCAGACCGCGGTGACGACGTCGAACTCGCGCTGCGCTTCGCGAATCGTGCGTCGCATCCAGGCTTCGCGAAACGTCTCCTCGCGCTGGCGCGCGGCGGAGTTGTGTTGCGGCGATCGATCTTCACGCAGTGCGACCATGGCCTCGCGGACGGCGGCGAAGACGTCGATCTCCGCATCGCGGCGGTGCTCGAAGGTGTGCTCCCACCAGCGCTCGCCGTCATCGAAGCCGGCCGCGCGGGCGAGGGCGTCGAGCGGATCGAAGCGCAACGGCGGCGGGGATGATGACTCGTCGGCAACGGAGGTTTCTTCGCTCTTGGGATCCTCGGGCGAATGTTCGGCAGTGCTCTCTTCATCGCCCGCGAGGCGATGCGATTGCGGGAAGTCCATGAAGCGGACCGGGACGCCGTTGTTGAGAGCCCAGCGAATCGCGCACCACTCTGGGGAGAACTCGGCGAAGGGATAGCATACGGCGCGGCGG
>CAZUBB010000026.1:18581-33108 GCA_964618485.1 uncultured Pirellulales bacterium | reverse complement strand
CGTCGCGCGGGATGCGAATCTCGGCGCGGTCGCCGGTGCGGAGCGTGATTTCGCGGGCCGTTTCCACGCCAATCACGCCCTGATGCGTCAGCCCCGCGGTGGTGGCGATGGTGATCGGCTCAAAACCGCGGGCGAACGAGGCGCTCGGGAACATGACCGCTTCGAGCAAATCGCGGCGGGTGCGAATGCGGCCGATCTGTGAGAGATCGGGGCCGATGTTGCCTCCCTCCGCGTCGCGGCGATGGCAGGCGGAGCAGGCGGCCTTGTTGCCGAAGAAGACGTTGCGACCTCGCTCCGCGTCGCCGTCGCCGAGCGAGCCGGCAAGCTGATCGAGGCGCTGCGCCGTCGCGGCCGCCTCGACGCGGCTATCTGCCATGAGTGCGTCGGCCGCGGCGTGGACATCGGACGGATACGCGCGGAGGGCTTGCTCCAGTCTGAGCAGCGGGAGGCTCGTGCGGGCGTCGGATTGCTGGAGCGCGGCGACGAGCGCTGCGCCGGTTTCGGCATCCGAGTCTTGATCGAACGCGCCGAGGAGGACGGGCAGTGTTAAGGGGCTGGCTTGAGCGACGAGTGCCGCGAGGGCGCGGCGTTGCTCGACTGTGAGCGGCGCCTTGGCGAGCGTGCGAGCGATTTGCAGCAGGCGCTCGGGACGCGCAGCGGAAGCGTCACTGGGTGCGGTGAATTCCGCGACGAGTAATCGGAATGCGTCAGCGTTGAGCGGGCGCGCTTGATCGACCAGGACTTCGATCGCGGCGATGCGCTGCGCGGCCGGCGACTGAGCGCTCTGGGCCACGCCGGCGACCGCGTCGTCGAGCGCGGGATCGCGCAGCGTTCTGGCCGCAGCGAGCGCCGCCAGCGCTACCGGCGTTTCGGGCGAGCGGACGAGCGCGGCGAGCGGCGCCGTCCAGGACTCCGGCGACTGGGACGACGTCGCGCGGCTGATTGCTTCGAGGACGATCAGGCGGCGATTCGTTTCCAGAGCGGGATTCGCTAGGGCGGCGGCGACGAGCGACTGCACTTTGGCGTCGTCTGAAAAGGCGGAGAGCGCGCCGCGCAAGGCCGTGGCCTGCTGCTCGGTGAGCGCGTCGTCGCCGGACAGCCAGGCGTCGAGGAGGCCGATCGTTTCATCGGCCCAACCTTCGCGGCGGCTGATGATTTCGAGCGCCGTCCGCTGCAATACAGGGTCGACTGTATCCAAGAGCGGCGCCATCATCTCCTGCCGCAATCCGCCGGCGGGCATCTGATCGAGCGCGATCAACGCGCCGCGTTTGACGAGCGGCGAGGTGTGCGAGAGTCCGGCGATGGTTTGCTCGGGGTCGTTGATTTCGATCAACGCATAGATGAGGGCGTGTTCCAGTAGTCGGTCGTTCGATTCCGCCAATGCGGCCAGCAGCGCGGGGACGGCTTCCTTCGCATGCAAGACGCCGAACGTGGTGGCGGTCTCGCGGCGTACGGAACGGGATTCATCGCTCAGCAACGAGATGAGCGCCGGGGACAACTGCTCGTCGCGGCAGCAAAAGATGGCGTGAACCGCCGCCTCGCGGACCGTTTGCGAGGAATCGCGCAGGGCGATTTCCAAGAGCGGCGCGGCGGCCGCGTCGCGCATCCGGCAGAGCGCCCAGACGGCTCCGAGGCGCTCCTGTTCCCATGCGGACTGCGTGAGGAGACGTTGAAGTTCGGGAAGGGCCGTGGCGCCGCGGTCGGCGAGGGTTTGAATCGCCCATTCGCGCACGATGGGGCGTTCGTCGATCAGGAGGCGACCGAGTTCTGGCGGAGTCGCCGCGCGGTATTCGACGTCAGCGCCGCGGGGATCGTCGGCGTTCGCCACGCCGGTGCGGCGGACGCGATAAATCGCTCCCATGACGTTTGGCTTGGCGATTTGCGAGGTGGGGCAGCCGTTGCGGAACCAGCCGCCGGTGTCGACGACGAGCACGCTGCCATCGGCGTCTTCGAGAACGTCGGTGAAATGGACGTCGGTGTTCGGCGAGGAGAGGAATTCGTGCTGTTCGCCGGAGGCCGTGGAACCGCTGGGCGCGAAGTTCACGCGGACGACGCGCTGCGTGTTGAACTGCGTGACCAGGAAACTGTCGCGATAACCTTCGCCCAGTTGACTTGAGCGCACAAGCGTGAGACCCGAGACCGCGACGTGGCCGAAGCTGTAGGTGCTGTCCAGAAGATCGCCGGTGCGCGGCAGGCCTTCGATGACGCCTTCATTATGCGGGTACAGACCGCCCCAGATCCACTGCACGAGCGCGTCGTCGCGGGGGCGGTTCTTCAACAAATTGACGGTGCCGATCATCTGGCCGGCGTCGGTGAAGTCGAGCTCCACGGGGTTGTTCATGCCGCCGGCGCAATGCTTGCGGATGTCCGTGCCGTCCGGCCAGCAAGAAAAGATGCCGGGGGCGTCGCTCTTCACGATCAGATTGCCGGCCGCGTCGCGCACTTCGTGGCCGTCGCCGCCGATGCCGTGGACCCAATAGAGGCGTCCGTCGGGGGCGAAGAACGGTCCGTGCAAACTATCGCCGATGCCGCTGTCCGCGAACTGCCCGACGAGCTGCGTGCGTTCGTCGGCGACGCCGTCGCCATTCGTGTCGCGCAGCCGCCAGATGTAAGGGGCGGAGGCGACGTACAGGGCGCCTTGATGCCACACGCAGCCGGAGGGGAACGTCATGCGGTCGGCGAACGTGGTCGATTTGTCATAGATGCCGTCGCCGTTGGTGTCTTCGACCAGGAGGATTGAATTCGGCTCGACGGTCGCCAGGTCGGGGCCGAAGAGATTCACGCCGGCCGCTTCGCAGACGAACAGACGCCCGCGATCGTCGAGGCAGGCCATCATCGGGAAGCGCACGAGCGGCGGCGCAACGGCGGTTTCCACTTCATAGCCCGGCGGCGCGTGGAGTTCCGGACGCACATAGGTCGGCGCTTGCGCGGCGGCGGTGAATTCTGCAGGGACGTCGAACGCGCCGCCCCAGATCGGCTCGATCTCGATTTTGCGATAAAACACCTCGGACGACTCGGCCTGAAACGCGATGCGGCCCGCGGTGAGCGGAACGAGCGTGCCATCGGCCGTCGGCTGGCGGAGGTCGGTGACGTAGTTCACTTCTTCGCCGTTCAGCGTGCACGTGACCGTGCCGCCGGCCACGGTGATTTCGACCTGGTTCCAACCCTCGCGTTCCGCGCCGCCGCGGCGGCCGACTCGGCGCGTCGCTTCATCGGCGCCGAGCGCGGCGATCACGCCCCCGGCGTCGCGCGGTTGAAACGTGGGCGTTTCCTCCGACGTCGTGGTTGGGGCGACCGTCGTTGCGCCGCGTGCGCCGTGCATCAGCGCGAGGTTCGCCGATTTTCCTTCTTGCACCTGGCACTGGACGGACGTAGGCCAGATTTGATCGTCGCCGACGACGTGCAGCAGCACGCCCGAGTCGCGGTTCTTCGCTGTCGCGTCGCCCCAGCGATACTCGAAGCGGAGGCGATAGAACGAATAACCGGTGTCGGTGGCAAGGTAGCCCCGCGTGGAAAGCGTTTTGTCGCCGGCCGGATAGAAGTGAATCGCGCCGTCATCCACGGCGACGAGTTTTTCGTTCGCGGGAGCGCGACCGGCGCCTTCCGTGAAGACGTGCCATCCGCTGAGGTCACGCCCGTTGAAGAGGGGCGTCCAGTCGTCATCCGCAGCGTGCGCCGACTGAGAGAGGAAGAACAAGGCCGCGCCGAACGCAACGATTCTCGCGGGAAGCGATGGCATGGGAACTCCGCTCGCAAAGAAAAGCCTGTAGGAGGCGACTCCGTCGCCGATGGTCGACGCGGCGGCGGGTGGCCGTCGCGCCAGTATAGCGTCCGTTCCATCGGCGTCGGAGACGCCTCCTACAGGTTGCGCGGAATTCTTAACGTCCGGTCAAGATCGGCGGGGTCAGCAGGCTGACGCCTTCGGTGTGCAGCATCTCCAATTGCTGGAGCGCGTCGATCACCGAGGCGGCGCGGTGCGGGTCGAGCTGCCGCAAGTAGGGCAGCGCGAGTTCCGCGAGGCCGAGCCGCTCGCGCGGTCCGATGAGGGCGCTCGCCAAGCCGACGCGGTCGGTATCTCCCTCTTCGCCGCCGGCGGACTCGAACAGTTGTTCGAAGAAGTCGCGATTCTTGGGGATCACGCGGACATCGTACTTGCCCGACTCGAGCTTGGCTTCGCCGGCGATATAGTTGATCGCGTCGTCGAGCGAGCCGATCTTGTCGATGAGACCGAGTTCGAGCGCTTGCTGGCCGGTGTAGACACGGCCGCCGGCGAGCTCGTCGATCGGCTTTTTCAGCCGATCGCCCCGCGCGGCGACGACGTGCCCTTTGAAGACGCCGTAGATCTCGTCCATCCAGGCTTGCATGCGAACCTTCTCGGCGCCGGTGAAGACATTGCTGGAGCTGAGCATGCCGGCGTTCGCGCCGCGGCGGTACTCTTTGAACGAAACGCCGACTTTTTCCCACAGGCCGGTGGTGGCGAGCTTGCCGCCGACGACGCCGATCGAGCCGGTGATCGTCGCCGCATCGGCAAAGATCTGATCGGAGCCGCAAGCGACGTAGTACCCGCCGCTGCCGGCGACATCCCCCATGGAGACGACGAACGGCTTGCGGGCTTTGACGCGCTTCGTGGCGTCGAGGATGATCTCGCTCGCCGTGGCGCTACCGCCGGGAGAATTGACGCGCAACACGACGGCCTTCACCGAGTCGTCCTTGGCGGCCTCGTCGAGCGCCTTGCGAATGGCGGTGCTGTTGGCCCCTTCGCCGCTGAGGCTGAACGGGCTGACGCCGCCGTCGCCGAGCGAGATCGCGCCTTCGACGTAGACGATCGCCACGGAATCCTTCGTCGATTTCTTCGGCTTGGCTTCATTCAACGCGTCGGACCAGAGTTTCAGGATGCCGAACGGCGAGGAGAGATCGATCTCCGGCGCCTTCTTGTGGCCGTACTTGCGTTCAAAGACGACGTCGTCGCCGTACTTGCCTTTCAATACCGCGGTGAAGTCCTGTCGATGCTCGACGGCGTCGATCAGTCCTTCCGCGACCGCCTTTTCGCCGGTGTAGGGGCCGTTGTCGATCCAACCGCGGACCTTGGCGGCGTCGACCTTGCGCCCGGCGGCGATCTGATCGATGCTCGACGCGTAGAGGCTATCGAGGAGCCAGTTCTGCATTTCATCGGCCGCGGAACTGGGGCCGGTGCGCATGTAGGTTTCCGCGGCGCTCTTGTACTCGCCGCAGGTGAGAAAATCAGGCTGCACGCCGAGCTTGTCGAGCAGGCCGCGCAGATACATCGCTTGTCCCGCGAGGCCGGTGACCCAGACGTCGCCGGTCGGCACGACGCTGATCCGCGTGGCGCCGGAGAGGAGGACGTAGTCGCCCATCGAGATCGAGTCGGAATGGACGTAAATGTCCTTGCCCTTCGCGCGCAGTGCAGCCATGGCCTGACGCAGTTCTTCGACTTGCGCTCGGCCGACTGAGGCACCCTCGTAGAGGAGCACGATCGCCTTGACGTTTTCATCGTCGCCGGCCTTCTTGAGCCGCCCAACGAGTTTTTCAAGCGACTCCCCGCCGACGCCGCCGAAGAAGATATCGGCGACGGGGGGCTTTTCGGAGATCGCGCCGGAGAGACGGAAGACCGGGAGGATCGGTTTCTTGGCGGCGGGTTTATCGGCGGCGGTGGCCGGGGCCACGAGTGCGATTGCCAGCGTGCTGCAGAGCAGCGCTGGCAATAACGATCGACGAGCGTTCATGCGTTGGACTCCTGTGAGATACCGATTCGCGTGCAACATGGTGCAGACAATACCTGGGGCGCATTCGCTGAGATTCAAATGCCACTCGGCGCGGCAGCACCAAGTATCAGGCACAAGTTCATGGATTCTTGGGCGCGGCTGTCGAAGTGGGCGGCCCCCCTTGTCGCTGGGTCCCGGGCCTCCCAGAATGCTAGCTCGTTTCGCCCGCCCTGCCCACACGTCGCGAGTCCCCGATGCCCAATTCCGAGGTTCCTACCGTCATTCTCTCGGGTTTCGCCGACGAAGCGGCCCAGCACAAGCAGGCCGAGCCGCAGTTCGCCGCCTTCGCCGCCCTGGGACTGCAGTATTACAGCCTGCGGTTTATCGACGTCGGCCAGGGCATCAAGAACGTGATGCAGCTTACGACGGTGGAAATTCAGAAGGTTCGCCACCTGGAGGACGAATACGGGCTGAACGTGACGTCGATCGGCTCGCCGATCGGGAAGGTCAAGCTTGTCGACGTGGAAGACGGCACGAAGAACCCATTTGTGCCGTTCAAGAAATATCTGAAGGACGTCAAAAAGGCCTGCGACCTGGCGCATGCTTTTGAGACCAAGCTCGTGCGCGGGTTTTCGTTCTATCATCCGCGCGGCAGCGATCCTAAGGAACACCTCCGCCAGGCGGCCGATCAACTGGGCGAGATCGCCGAAACGTGCCACCGCAGCGACCTGACCTTCGGCCTGGAGATCGAGGCGAACCTCGTCGGACAGAACGGATACTTGATGGCTGAACTGAATCGCCACGTGAATCACCCGGCGATGGTGCTGGTGTTCGACGGCGGCAATATTTCCTGCCAAGGCTATTCGCCGGGCGAGGTGTACGAACAGTACCTGGCGATGAAGTCGGGCATCGGATGGATGCACATCAAAGATTATCGCCACGCTACGCCGCCGAAACGCGTCGGCCACGTCGACGAGAACGCGCTCAAACACTTCGTCCCGGCCGACCAAGGGGATAGCGCGCACGAGCTGATCCTGAAGGATTTTCGGGATGCGCTCCCCAAGCTGGAGAAGAAACTCGCGCGGCGCGGCATCCCGGGGGTGTTCCTGGACCTGGAACCCCACGTCAAAGGCGGCGGCCAATTCGGTGGCTTCAGCGGCCCGGACGGCTTCGGCGTGGCGCTCCGCGGGCTGACGCGCGTGCTGGACTACACGGGAATCGCATATCACCTGCGCGACTTTGGGGACATCTGCGCGGCGCGAGGGTTTTGATAGACATTCACGGAAATCGGCGGGTCAGCGATGTGCGAGCAATACCAACATCTCCTAATTGCCGAAGTGGACCAATTCGTTCCGACTTCGCAGATGGTAAGCAGCTTCCTGTCGGACCTCATTGACGGCGGGTTCTTGCCAACGCCGGTGGAACTCGTGCTTCGTGTGCCAACAGGCGAAGTCCGAAGGTTCACCAATCCCTTTACAGGTGAAATCGATTTAGTTCCTCGCAAGGCACATCACAAATTAGACCGCGTGAGTGATATTGCCGTTCAAGCGGGTAGATTGCGTGACTACGAAGCCGTCGCATCGGGTTTTGGTACGCCGTTGCTTGCCGCATTACCCGTCAGTACCGACGATCCATATTTTCTGGGTGTAACGTGCAGGGCGTCTTCGTCGTTGCGCTCGACGTCCCATTTCGTGCCGCAAGATCCAGGCCAAGGGCAACTGGCCTTTGCAGCGCCCGTCGAAGATTCGATTGATTTCGGAGTGTTCACCAACCCGCATGATGGTTCGAACATCGAAGTGCCAAACGCTGGCTCTGCGCGTTTCTGGATTGAAATTGAACTCGGTAAGTTCATGTTTCCGGAAATTCACGATAGCCTGGAACTCTTGCATCCCAAGATCGTGAGTATGGCCGAACGCAACTTCGGCGTGCGATTCTCGCAGGGATGCAAATACGGTTGAAGCCGTAATGCATTTGTAGGTTGCGCCGGTGCGGCCTAAATCTCCTTCATCACCTGAAGATTCTTCCCCCCGGCAGCCGTGCGATGGTCGCCGGTGAGCGCCCAGTCCTCGTAGGACGGCGGTGCGTTGAGTGCGATCAACAGGCCCAGCGTGAGCGTGACCGGGCCGGCGAGCAGCCAAAGATTCGCTAGCCCCAGCAGCGCTCCGGCTGTTAGCGGGATGATGACCGTGAGGAGCGGCGGAAGGAAGACCACGTCGTAGCGGGGTGCAATCGGGCGGCCGCGCAATAACATTCCGAACCTTGACTGCGGCGCGCGCTGAAAGATTGCATAGCGCAAGAGCCGCACACAGGCGCAGCCCAGCACTCCGAACGTGGCCCACGCGAGTGTCACAGGGCGTTTCATCGGATCGACGTGTGCGCCGATCACGAACAACAGCCAACCTGCCAAGAGGCTGATGAGAATCCCGTCCCTGTATTCAACGCGCAGCGCTCGAATCACCGTCGGCGCCAGTACGCCGTGCGGCCAACCATGGGTGGCCACGAGCCCGCGACCGGACATCGCCATCTTCAATTGACCAAACCAGCGAGGCCGCTGGTCGCCCAGTCGCCACGGGAACGCCCGTAACATCGAACGCACGCCGTGCCAGGCGACGCCGAGCGTGATCGCAATCACGGCGAGCCGCAACGGCAGCGAGCGATGCACGAGGGCCCCAAGTCCGATCAAGAAACAGATCGCATAGCCATGTTTCCAAAGATCGAGAGCGAAGAGCGAGTTCGCAATCGGCGCGAGGTAACCCACGGCGAGCGCCGATAGCAAGAACCAGCGACTATACGCCGTGTCGTACATCGCGGCAGCGAATATGAGCAGCACCACGGCGTCCTGCCAGACGAGTTGAATCGGGCCGATCGGCAAAGGCTGCGCGGCAGTCCACGGCGTCGCTTCGAGCCATTGGCGATACGCGTCCTGATAGTACGGATGGCGGCTCGTGGCGCGCAAGTAGCCATAGGCGAGCGCGACCGAAATCATGAGGGCGTCGCGCATGTGGACCAGGCCAACTTCCAGTTCCGGGATTTCGAGCTGATACCACCAGGGCAGAAAACGCCGCAGGAATTCGATCATGATCCATGGCGTCATGGCGATGGCCAGGAGCCAATCGGGCGGCAGCACGAGACGCATGGCGTGATGAAAGCGGCGCAACATCATCCGCGTTCCCGAAAGTATGCGTCGAGGTGTTCCACGACTTGCGTGTTCACCAGCTTTTCGAGCGCCTCGGCCAGCGAGACGTTGCCCGCCTGGCGGCGCAGTTCCGCCGGGGAATCGTACGCGGCGATGCGGCCTTCGCGTAAGATCACCACGCGATCGGCCAACTCCTCGACGAGCTCCGGCGCCGGCGCGGTCATCACGACTGTCTTGCCGCCATGCTCCACCATATGGCGCAGCACGCGTTTGAGCGCGAAGATGCCCGAGGGATCGAGGCCGCCGGAAAAGGGCTCGTCGAGAAACAACACCGGCGTTTCCGCGACGAGCGCGGAACAGATCGCGATTTTTTTCTGCTGCCCGTTGGAATAGCTGCGGATGGGCCAGTCCCCTTCCCGCTCTAATTCGAACAGCGTCAGGAGCGAATCGACGTGGGCCAGCAGCCGCGCGTCGTCGATGGCGTAAAGGGCGCCGACGCCCATCAGGAATTCCCGCCCGGTGCGATTGACCGGCAGCCCGGGATGATCGGGCAAATAAACCGTTTGCCGGCGTATTTCCAACTCCGCGGCGGAGGAGCTTTTTCGACGCAGGCCGCTTATTTCGACCCAGCCTTGCCGCGGCGATAACACGCCGGCGAGCACGCCGAGTAATGTCGACTTGCCCATGCCGTTGGGGCCGAGGATCACGACGAGCTCGCCCTGCCGAACGGCGAGGTCTACCTCGCGTAAAACGGGCCGGATACCGTAGTGATGGGTGATTGCTTGCGCTTGGATCATATCGATCGCCCGAGGGGCCATCGCAACTTCTTACACGTCGCTAGCGCGGCTGCTATCACAAGCCGTCACGGCCAATTCACTGCTAGCTGGTCGGTGCGGCGCGGAAGGGGCTTCCGCGCCGCGCTTACTGGCTGTTACGACACTTTCGACTGCAACTTGCTCACCATATCGAGCGCCTTGGAGTGGGCGCCGGAGACTTTGTTGAGCAGGGCGATAATCTTCGGGCCGGCGCTGCTGGCTTCGACCCAGGACTTGTTGTCGGCGAAGGCGGCGGCGAGCGGCTGCGCGATTCCGTTCATTTCTTCGACGAGGTCGTAGGCCTTGTCGAGCGCCTTCTTGGCGGCGGCTTTGTCGGGCTTCTTCAACGCCTCGACGCACTCCTCGGCGCACTTGCCGACTTCCTGATACAGCGCGATGACCTTGTTGACCTTGCCCTTCAGCACGCGCTCGTTGAGGCTCTGCTGCATGATTTCGCGGGCTCGGAGCGCATCGCGGTCGGTCTTGGATTGCGCGATCTCCTTGTTGATCATCTCAATGATCTTCGTGTCGGCAATGAACTTCTGCGGCTTCGTCTTGCCGAGCGAGTAGATCGAGTTCGCCATATTGCCTGGCGGTTCCTTGACGAACTTGTCAATCTCTGCGGCCAGTTTGTCCATCTCTTTGTGCGAGGAGCCGGAGATCGCCTTTTTCTTCCGCGCGGCGGACTCCGTGAGCAGCTCGTCCTTGAGCGTCATTAGTTCGTCGTACAACTTCGTGGCGACGACGCGGTTGGCCAGGTTGCGGGCATGCGTCTTGCGAAGCAACTCGATGTTTTCTTGGACGTCGTCGTAGAGCTTCTTGGTCTCCGCGTCGTTGAGAAAGTCGTCGATCTTCGTGCCGACGGCCCCGTTGCCCTTCAACTCTTCGACGCGTTCGCCGATGCCGCCGATGTAACCCCAATTGAGGTCCGCCATCTTCCCGCGCGTGTTTTCTACGCTGGCGTCCTCGGCATACACCGCTTCGACCTTCTTCACGAGGGCATCGTACGTGGCCTTCATCTTCTTGTACTCAACGGCCATCTTGGTTTCACCTCTGGGTCAACGGGGAAAGGGGGAAACGGGGAATCGAAACGCCAACCGCTGGTTCGCCTCACGACGCTCGCAGCACGGAAGTCGATTATCGCATGGCGCCCACCGTTTGCACGTGGCATACCATGATCGATTTGCAATCAGCTTCCAAGATTCGCGACTGCGGGACGAATTACCTGGTTTTCTCACAGGTGCACGTCGCAGCGGAATGAGGCGCGCCGCCGGAAAATAATCTTCCCACATTTCGCGGGGCTTGCAATTTGGCTCAGCGGATGGTTCAATAATGCTCATCTGTTCACTAGGAGCAATGTGATGGCTAAGCAGAAGAAAGCGCCGGCGGCCGAGCGGTTCTTGTTCTCCACGAAGCTCGGTTGGATGGCGGCCGCGACGCGTGGCGATTGTCTGTGCGAGCTGTCGTTCGGGCATGCCTCGCCGGACGCGGCAATTACTTCCTTGCGCACCTCGGGCGAGGTCGTGACGACGCTTTCGCCTTTCCAGTCGTCGCTGCGGCGGCGGCTGACGGCGTTCGCCGCGGGAGAACTCGACGACTTCCGTGACGTGGCGATCGACGCGAGCGGGATGACGCCATTCCGTCGCCAGGTGACGGAACGTTGCCGGAAGATCGTTCCTGGCGAAACCATGAGCTACATGGAGCTCGCCGCGGCGGTTGGCTCGCCGGGCGCTGCGCGTGCGGTCGGCACGGTGATGTCGCGGAACCCGTTCCCACTGATCGTGCCATGCCATCGCGTGCTGGGCGCGGCGGGCAAGTTGGGCGGATACTCCGCGCCGGGCGGGTTGGATACGAAGCGGCGTCTGCTGGAGATGGAACGCGCGACGATCGATGCGTAGCGCTGAATTCCAGCGAATTCTGTAGCCGAGGGCTGTGACCTCGGTGGAATAGACCCTGCGATTGAGTTCGCGCCACCGAGGTCACAGACCTCGGCTACAGACGGACAAGAGATTGCGATTTAAGGACAGGAATCTGCATTTTTTGTGAACCTGGCGGCTGACGGCGATGTCGGTTTTTGCGCGTTCAAGTTGCCGGCGGCGCGTGCCGATCTTTCCTTGGCGGAGATGGCAACCGCAACAAGAATGAGGCTGGAGCCAGACGGCCAGGCAACCGGCTGCAACCCGGTCTAAGTGGGTTCAACTCCCACCGGCCTCTTTTTATCTCAAGTCGCATGAAATCATCATGCGCGGCGCGCGAAGCGACAGAAGCTTCCATCGCGCCCCAAGCCCAGGGGTGGCCGCCAAGGATGAAGTTTGCATCCACAACGGCGCAAGCGGCCTCCCCGGGGATCGAGTAAAGCGCGATCCCAGGGAAGGCCGCGCGGCGTCGTTTGAGCGAAGTGAGTCCGTGGTGGCCATCCCTGGGCTTGGAGCTTGCGGACGGAACACTATTTGAATTTCGTCCCGGAGCCGGGGCGGACGGCGTCGCGGACGATGCCGCCGGGGTGGCGGGCGAGATTATCCGTGAAGACGCGGATGTCGCCGACGACGGGGCGGAGATCCTTTGTGAGCTGGTGAATGCTCAGCACCGTGTTGTTGAGATTGACGTAGAGATCGGGGTTGTTGAGAAGTTGCGCGAGCGTCCCTTGCGAGTCGTTAAGGCGCTCGGTGAATCGCCCGACCCCTTCCAGCGCGTAATTGAGCGTGGTGAACGTGGTGTCGATCTTGGCGGCGATCTGATCGCTGCGCGCCGCCAGCGGGGCGGTGATGTCCTCGACGTTCTTGAGCGTGCGATTGGCGGAACCGATCGCCACTTGCATCTCTTCAATCGTGCGATGGGCCTCGTCCATGAGCACCGGGAGATCGGCGGCGGTCTGCTTGATGTTGGCCTGTAACTCGGGATCGCCGACGACCGCGTTGACGTTATCCATCGTCTTGTTCAGGTTGTCGAGCGTCCGCTCCGTCTTGTCGACAATGCGGGCAAGCTGGTCGTCTTCGGTCGCCAGAACGCGATTCAACCGTTGCGCCAGTCGGCCGATTTCTTGCCCAGCAAGCTCGACGCTCATCAGCGCGCGGTTCACCGGGTCTTCGATGTCGCTCAGAATCGACGTGGGATCGACCTTGTCTTCGCCGACGAGGATGTCGCCCGGCTTGACCGGCGCGTCGGAGAGTCCCAAGTCGGTGCGTTTGCGGAAGTCGATGAAGGAGTCGCCGCCGATGAGCGAAGCGCTGATGCGCGGCACTTCGTTGCGGAGGAGCGTGCGGTCGGCGTCAATCTCTGCCGTCACCAACGCGCCGGCGTCGTCTTTCAGTTCGACGTTGGAAACGCGGCCGATCGTGATCCCGCTTTTCTTGATCGGCGTATCACGGGCGACGCCGCTGCCGTCGTCGAAGGTGATGTAGACCGTATAACGCGGCTCAAAAAAATCGGGCGTCTCGCCAAACAACAAGACGAGAATGCCGGTTAGCAGGAAGGCCGCTAACACGGTCACGCCGACGCGAAATTGTTTGGTGCGGTCGTCCATGGGGGGAGGAGAAAAGGAGAATAGAAGAATAGAAGAAAAGGAGAAAAGAAGGGGGAGGAAGTGTTCGGTTTTCAGTGTTCAGTTTTCAGTTGGCTCGGCATTAACTAACTCCGTGATCCGTGCTTCTGGCTCCTATCCCCGGCCGTTTTGTCGGTCCAGGAGTTCCAGCAGTCTTTCGCCGGCTTCGCCCCTTACGAATTGCGTGACTCGGGGGTCTGGGTGGTCGTCGAGCGCTTCGGGGGGGCCGTCGAAGATGAGTTGCGGCTCGCCTTTTTCCAGCCGGGAGAGCGGAAAGAACATCACCACCCGATCGGCTACCTTGCGGGCCGAGTGCATGTCGTGCGTGACGACGATGCCGGTGACATGCGTCCGCTCGCGCGTGCGGAGGATCAGTTCGTTGATCACGTCGCTCATGATCGGATCGAGGCCGGTCGTCGGTTCGTCGTAGAGGATCACTTCCGGGTTCATCGCCAGCGCACGGGCCAGCCCGACGCGCTTTCGCATGCCACCGGAGAGTTCCGCGGGTTTTTTCTTCAGTACGTTTTCGGAGAGCCCTACTTCAATGAGTCGCTGGCGGACGACGTCGCGGATTTCGGCTTCGTTGGTTTTGCGATGCTGCCGTAGCGGGAAGGCGACGTTTTCGGCGATCGTCAGGCTGTCAAACAAGGCGGCCATTTGAAACACATAGCCGAAGCGCAGGCGTTGCTCGGTCAATTCCCGATCATTCAATCGCGTCATTTCGCGGCCATCGAACTTCACTTCGCCGCTGGTCGGTCGTACCAGGCCAATCAAGGTTTTCAGGAACACCGTCTTCCCACAACCGCTCTCGCCGATGATCGCCAACGTCTGCCCGCGCGGCACTTCGAGCGTAATCTCGCGCAGCACCGCGTTGCCGTCGAACACGACCGAAACGTCTTCGGCCGCGATCAGCGGATCGGCGGTTGAGGCAGGCGGCGATGGTTTACGCGGTTTGGACATGGGGGGAAGGAGCACGGAGCAAGGAGTTTTGAGACACTCGTTTATCTGCGGTCCATACTTTTTCCTAACTCCTAACTCCTAACTCCTAACTCCTAACTCCGTGCTCCTCTCCTCAAATAATCCTCGGCCCTTCCGGCCACAGGTAGTAATACAACGCGTCGAGTCCGATGCCGAGTCCTAGGTCGATGACCAGGATCACCACGAACGACGTGACGAAGGCGTTGGTGGCGGCGCGGCCGACGCCTTCGGCGCCGGGATCGCAGTGGAAGCCGCGATGGCAACTAATCACGGCGATGGCGGCACCGAAGAAGATGCTTTTGAAAACGCCGGTAAACAGGTCGAACATGTTGAC
>CAZUBB010000026.1:13173-18571 GCA_964618485.1 uncultured Pirellulales bacterium | reverse complement strand
GCCCGCGCGCACGCGCGCCGCCGCGGCGCCGCGCTCGCCGCGCGCGAGCGCGAGCAGCTCGCCCGCGTGGTGCACCTCCTCCTGCG
The DNA here is from genome assembly GCA_964618485.1 of uncultured Pirellulales bacterium. GTDB lineage: Bacteria > Planctomycetota > Planctomycetia > Pirellulales > JALHLM01 > JALHLM01. The sequence continues at coordinate 18,485 of CAZUBB010000026.1, read as the reverse complement.
CGATCAGCACCTCCACGAAGGCGTTCGTCGCGGCTCGACCGACCCCTTCCGCGCCGGGATCGCAATGAAAGCCGCGGTGACAGCTAATGATGGCAATCGCCGCGCCGAAGAACAGGCTTTTGAAGACGCCGCTGAAGAGGTCGAACAGCGACACGAAGTGTTGCGAGTGTTGCCAGTAGTGATGCGAGTCGATGTGCAGGATCACGACGCTATAGAACCAACCGCCGGCGACGCCCATGAAGTCGGCCATGATGGTGAGCGTCGGAATCAGGAACAGGCAACTGAGGAAGCGCGGGACGACGAGGTAATGCAAGGGATTTGCGCCCATGCTGGCCAGGGCGTCGATCTGCTCGGTGACTTTCATCGTGCCAAGTTCGGCGGCCATGGCGCTGCCAACGCGTCCGGCGAGCATCGTCGCCGCCAGCACGGGACCCAGTTCGCGAACGAGCGACATGTTGATCACGGCGCCGAGGCGCGTTTCCAACCCGAGCACGCGAAACTGGGCGTAGCTCTGCACGGCGAGGACCATGCCGATGAACGTTCCGGTCAAGGCCACGACCGGCAGGCTCAGGACGCCGATCTGGTAGAAGTTCGGGATGAGCGTTTCGCGTTTCGGCAGCCGCGTGAAGAGCCAGGCCATCGTTTGGAACGCGAAGAGCGACAGCCCGCCGAGGGCAATCATCCAGTCGGAGAAAATGCTGCCTGAGTCCAGGACTAGGCGGCCGACGCCCTCGAGAACGGCGTAGAACGGCCGCAGCATCCCCCCGCGCGGGGCGCTCATCGACGGTAGCCGTCCGGTGGCCATGGGGGCATAGGTAGTTTGGGAAGTTTGAGCGCGCGGTCGCGCATTACTGGTGTATCAAATATCGGTGAAGCGCGCCGGATACATAAGGCGACTTTGCAGGTTAGTGAAAGATTAACGAGGCGCAGCCAAGCATCTGTAGCTGGCCTCTGTGAGGCCGGCACGTTGGACGGGATCGCGTCAACTCCCCGAGGTCACAGACCTCGGCTACAGACAGACCTCGGCTACCGACGGAACATCACTTTTTCGATGCTGCGACGGAATGGCGGACGCCGCGGAGGGGGATGATCTCGGCGAAGTCTTCTCGCCAGGCAAGGAAGCCGATCAGGTGGCCGTCGCGCACGGCCATGACCGGTGCGCCATGCCAGTCGGCGTCGAAGGCGACCGCGGGGTTGATGCGCCAGGCGCGTTGCTCGTCGGTGCAACGGGCGGCGGCAATGGCGCGCGGTTCGCCCGCGGCGCTATTAAACGCCAGGCAATCTTCTGGAGCGGAAGCACTGCGGACGTGCTCTCCCGGCCAAGGCGCCGGCTTTTCATCGCCGTTGTGCTTCACCGGGAGCAGGGCCAGTTCGTCGTACATGCGCAGCGCCTTGCCATGCGCCTCGTAGGACTTGCCGTTAATCGCCACTTGAACGCTGTCGGCGAACGAGCCTTCCGGCGGTAGCAGCATGTCGGCCAGGCCGAGATAGCCTTCCGGCACGCGGAGCACGTAGCCTTCGCGCCGGCGCTCGGGATTGTGGAAAGTACCGTTGTGCTTCCAGGTGAGCACGGCGCGGCTGGGCGCAGGAGCGGCTTGCGAGGTCGCCAGATCGGCGCCCGCTAATGGCAGCGACGGAGACCATTCGCGCCAATCTTCATCCGGTTTGGGCGCAACTTCAAAGCGATGGCCGTCTACAACCGTTTCGCCGGCGTCCTCGGGCGTGGCGAAGGCGACGCCGCCGCGCAACAGGTCTTCCGCCGTGGCGACTTCGACCGACAGCCCGCGGAACCAACCGGCGTCGAGTTGTAAGCCGCCGACATTCCAGAATTGCGAGCGCTCGCGCAACAGTTTGCGATACGGCGGGCGAATGTACGCGCGGGCTTCGACCGCGCTGCCATCCGCGGCGAGGCCGACCGACATGATCGTGCCGACGCGGAACTGTCGGTAGTAAACCGCCGCACCGGGGCGCAATCCGCCGCGCTCGACCGACTGCAGCATGACTTCGAGCCCGCCTGGCTCGACCCGCTCATCGAGGGGGGCCTCCTCGTGCCCCGTGAACTCGAGTTGCGCCGGACCATCGCCGGGGAGGACCGCGAGATAGTGGGGGCCTACGAGGGTATCAAGGCCGTCGACGGCATTGAAGTCGATGCGCGGGCGGACGATCCAGAAGCGGCTTCCCTGCCGCGCGATGGGCGCGGCTTCGGGATGGAGTTCGACCCCGACATCGACGTGGCCCAGGTCGGGCGCGATGTGCACGTCACGGACCTTCCCGACGACAACGCCGCGATGACGCAGGACGTCGCCGGGTTTGAGCCCGTAGCCTTGCTCGAAGTGGAGCACGAGCGACGGCCCGGCCGGTGTCCACGAAGTGTACGCCAACCAGGCAACGAACGCCGCGGCGGCCAACGGCGCGAGCCAGGCCCAACTCCAACGGCGCTCGGGCGCGAGTTTCGCGCGCGGCGGCGGCGCTGTCGGAGGGGGCGGCGCACTCGGGATCGACGGTTCCGGTTCCATTGCCAAAGGTCTATTCGCTGCCGGAGTACGAATCTCGCGCTTTCCATCTGGGCCGACGCGCTCCTGTCGCCGTAAAGGATAGGAGTGCCGGGAATGGAACGTCGCCCTCCTTTGAGTATACGGAGTTCCAGGGCGGCAGAGCGATTGCCGCTACTCTCGGCGCTGTTGGCGAGTTATTATCGGAGCTACCGGTCCCGGCGCACCGTGCGGGAATCGGTCCCGCCTTGGCCTGGATGTGGTGGGCGGCTTTCCGCCCGCCGGTCGCCGGCGATTGTTGCTCTCATCGCAACCCTCAACTTTGAGCTGCCCATGCCCATGCTTTATCGCCACCGGTTGAAGTGCCTTGCCCTGGCCCTGCTGTTCGTGCTGGCCGCCGCTACGGCGCCCGTCGAGGCCGCCGATCCCTGGGTCGTTTACGAAGGAAAGGCCGGACCTGGGGCCGGGAAGCACATCGTCCTCGTCAGCGGAGATGAGGAATATCGCTCCGAAGAAGCGCTGCCGATGCTGGCGCAGGTGCTCGCCGCGCGGCATGGCTTCAAGACGACGGTACTGTTTTCGATCGACCCGGACACGGGAGAGATCAATCCCGGCCGGACCGACAATATTCCGGGGCTCGAAGCGCTCGACTCGGCCGATTTGCTGGTGATTTTCACGCGATTCCGCAACTTGCCGGACGACCAGATGGCGCACCTGGACGCCTATCTGAAGTCGGGGAAGCCAGTGATTGGAATTCGGACGGCGACGCATGCGTTCAACATTCCTGACGGCAAGAAGTATCGCCGTTGGAGCTTCGACGCCGGCGACGCGGATTTCAAGCATGGCTTCGGGCAACAGGTTCTCGGCGAAACCTGGGTGAACCATCACGGGCATCATGGGCACGAGAGCACGCGGGGAATTCTGGTGCCGGAAGCGAAGGATCACCCGATTCTTCGCGGGCTCAACGACGGCGACATCTGGGGCGACACCGACGTCTACACGGTCGACCTGCCGATGCCGGAGTCGGTGCTGCCGTTGGTGTACGGCCAGGTGCTGACTGGCATGAGCCCGGACGATGAGCCGGTCTCCGGAAGCAAGAACGACCCGATGATGCCGATCGCGTGGCTCAACAAATACAACTACGATGGCGTGAAAGGGAAGGCGTTCTGCTCGACGCTCGGCGCGGCGACCGACCTGGCGACGCCCGGCTCGCGCCGCTTGCTCGTGAATGCCGTCTACGCGTTGCTCGGGATGGACGTCCCGGCCGAAGGGACCGACGTGGAGTTGGTCGGTCCCTATAGCCCGACGAAGTTCGGCTTCGGCAGGCACAAGCCGGGCGTGAAGCCGGAACAACTGGCCTGGGCCGACAACGCGACGCCTGCGAATGCTCCTGCGGCGTCCGCCGAATTGACGCTCAAGAAGGGAGATCACATTTGCATCCTCGGCGGTGCACTGGCCGAGCGGATGCAGCACTTCGGTTGGCTGGAAACGCGACTGCAATCGCGCTTTCCTGAATACGAGTTGGTGTTCCGCAACCTTGGCTATTCCGGCGACGAGATCGACGGCTTCCGCAAGTTCGAGCACCGGCTGCGGTCGATGGACTTCGGCTCGCAGGATCAATGGCTAGCTGGATCGGCGCCGGTTCCTCAGCCGGATAAGCTGTCGCCGCGCGACGCCGGCAAGGTGCGCGAAAATCGCTTTGAGCTGACGAACACCAAGGCCGACGTGATCTTCGCCTTCTACGGTTACAACGAGTCGTACGCCGGCGAGGCGGGACTCGAAGCGTTCAAGAAGAACGCCGCCGATTTCATCGAGCACACGAAGGGGCAACAGTACAACGGCAAGTCGGCGCCGCAGTTGGTGCTGTTCTCGCCGATCGGCATGGAACGCCTTTTGGATCCGAACTTGCCGACGGCGGAACAGGTCGCCGCCACGAATAAGAACATCAAGCTCTATGCCGACGCCTTGAAGGAAGTCGCGAAAGAGCATGGCGTGTTGTTCGTCGATCTCTACGACGTTACGCTCGGCGAGCGCGAACCGGGCAAGTCGCTGACGATCAACGGCGTGCATCAGACGGAAATGGGAGATGCGCTGATCGCCGCCGCCGCGGAACAGGAACTCTTCCCGGACGGCCCGATGATCAAGCGCGACGCGAAAGCGCTCGAAGCGATCCGCCAGGCGGTGCTCGACAAGGATTTCTTCTGGTTCAATCGCTACCGCACGACGGACGGTTTCTCGACGTACGGAGAACGGGCGTTTCTGAAGTTTTCCGAAGGCCCTGGCGGCTACGGCGAAGGGCTTTCCAATTACTCGGTCGTGCAGCGCGAGTTGGAGGTGCTCGATCAGCTCACCGCCGACGGCGATGCCACAATCTGGGCTGTCGCCCAGGGCAAGCCGGCGCCGAAGCAAGGGACGGAGCTGTCGGAGTTCATTCCGGTGATTTCCAATAAGCCGGGGCCGCTCGAAGGGGGCAAGCACATCTACCTTAGCGGCGAGGATGCCATTAGCAAGATGACGGCCGGTCCGGACCTCAAGGTCGAGTTGGTCGCCGATGAATCGATGTTCCCTGAACTGGTGAACCCGGTGCAGATGTCGTTCGACACCAAGGGTCGGCTGTGGGTCGCCTGCTGGCATACCTATCCGCACTGGAAGCCGACCGAGTTGATGGACGACAAGCTGTTGATTCTCGAAGACACGAACGGCGACGGCCGCGCGGATAAGTGCCTGACCTTCGCCGGCGATTTGCACAACCCGACCGGCTTTGAATTCTGGAACGGCGGCGTTCTGGTCGCACAAGGGCCGGACATGCTCTTCCTCAAG
>CAZUBB010000026.1:4165-13163 GCA_964618485.1 uncultured Pirellulales bacterium | reverse complement strand
CACCGACGGCGACGACAAGTACGACGTCAAGGAACGCGTGCTGCACGGACTCGACACCGCCGACACGCATCACACCGCGAATAGCTTTGTGCTGGATCCGGGCGGTGCGCTTTACTGCCAGGAAGGGACGTTCCATCATTCGCAGGTGGAAACCGCTTGGACGTCTCCGCGGCGCGTGGCCAACGGCGCGGTGTTCCGCTATGAACCGCGGGCGCAAAAGTTCGGCGTTTATGTTTCCTACGGCTTCGCCAACCCGCATGGTCATATCTTCGATCGCTGGGGGCAGGACATCGTCTGGGACGGGACCGGTTCGCAGCCGTATCACGGCATTTTGTTCTCCGGCGATCTCGATTTCCCGCACAAGCATGCTGGGCCGCCGCAGGTGTATCAGCAGCGGACGCGGCCGACTTCCGGCTGCGAGGTGCTCTCCAGCTCGCATTTCCCGGCCGAGTACCAGGGGAATTTGCTGGTGCTGAACGTGATCGGTTTCCAGGGCATCCTGCGCTATCGCGTCGAGGACCAGGATTCGAGCTTCACCGCGTTTGAGCAGGAGCCGATCGTTTCCTCGTCCGATCCGAACTTCCGCCCGGCCGATATCGAGATGGGTCCGGACGGCGCCATCTATTTCACCGACTGGCAGAACCCGATCATCGGCCACATGCAACACAACTTGCGTGATCCGAGCCGCGATCGTGACCACGGCCGCGTCTATCGCGTGACGTACGCCTCGCGCCCGCTCGATAAGCCGGCGAAAATCGCGGGCGAGCCGATTCCCACGCTGCTGGAGTTGCTCAAGTCGCCGGAAGATCGCGTTCGTTATCGTACGCGCATCGAGTTGGGCGGCCGCACGACGAGCGAGGTGATTCCCGCGCTTGAGAAATGGCTCACCCAACTCAATACGTCGGAAAAAAAGTACGAGCACCATCGCCTGGAAGGGCTATGGCTCTACCAGAATCACAACGTGGTGAACGAAGAACTGCTCAAGCAGGTCCTCGCCTCGCCGGATTTCCGCGCCCGCGCGGCGGCGATTCGCGTGCTCGTGCCGTGGCGCGATCGGCTTTCCGGTTCGCTCGACCTGTTGAACGCGGCCGTGAACGACGAGCATCCGCGCGTGCGCCTGCTGGCGGTCTGGGCGTTGAGCTACTACTCCGGCGCAGACACGCAACGGGCCGCCGAAATCGCGGTCGAAGCGCTCTTGCACCCGGAAGATCAGTACATCACGCATGTGCTGAACGAAACGAACAAGACGCTCGAACGGCGGATGGAAGCCGCGAAGTAGCGTTTGTTGTGGGAGGCGACTCCGTCGCCGATTCGACGATCGACGCCAATTTGCCGCGCTCGTGCAATATGCACGGGCGCCTGGTGCTGGGGTAATGGAAACCATTTCGCTGCGACCCAAGAGCTGGGGCATCGTGGCGGCTTGCAACGCACGTCAACGAAGCCCCAGCGTATGGGATCAGTCATGCCGCGCTTGTTTTGCCCCTGCCCCAGGCACCCCCGGGAGCGCTTTGCTCGGAGCGGAAAGGATCTTCTTCTCCTTCGTGCGAGCGTTCTCGCGTTGCTTCTCGTCAGCGTAGCGAGCTTCGCCGGCGCGCAAGAACCCCCGTCCACGGTCGGTCCGCTGCTGAAGCTCTACCGCAGCGGGCGATTGTCGGCGGAGCGGCAGCCGACTGTCGTCGAGATGATCTGCAATCGCGGGAACGAACATGACCTGCGGGTGGTGTTCGATAAGATCATGGATCCGGGCGCGATGACGCCGGAGTTGCGGCTCAAGGCGATGGCCGGGCTGACGGACGCGGCCAATGGGCGTGACGTGCGACCCTCCGGCGACCTGGCTGCGGCGGCAGAGCTCTTGAATACGGATGACGCCGCGTTGCGCTTGGCCGCGATTCGCCTGGCCGCAGCCTGTCGCGTGGAGGCGGCCACGGCGCCATTGCAGGCGATCGCCGCCGACGCGAAATCGGATGACGCGCTGCGCCGCGCGGCGATTGGCGGATTGATCGCCATCGGCGGCGAATCGAACCAGGCGGTGCTCGTTCAACTCGCGGAATCAGGGCCGACGATCGCCGTGCGCATGCAGGCGGCCGCAGGACTCGTGGGAAGCGACGTCGAACTCGCGGCGCGATTGGCCGCCGAAATCTTCGTTGCCGCGACGCCGCAGGACGATCCGGGACCGCTCTTGGATGCGTTCTTCGTTCGAAAGGAAGGGCCTGATCAGTTGGCCGCGGCGCTGCAGGGGAAAACGCTCTCGATCGACGTGGCGAAACGGGCCCTGCGCACGATGTATGCCGTGGGGCGCAGCGACGCGTCGCTTTCCGACGTGCTCAGCGCCGCCGCGGGCGTGGCCGCCGATGTGCCGCCGCCGACGGCTGAAGAGCTCGCCGCGATTGTGCAGGACGTCAGCGCGAAGGGCGATCCGGCGCGCGGCGAGGCGATCTTTCGCCGCGCCGATGTGAGCTGCATGCGCTGCCACAGCGTGAGCCGCGCCGGTGGGCAAGTCGGCCCGGACTTGAGCGCCGTGGGCGGGTCGTCGCCGATCGATTACATCGCTAATTCGATCCTCAACCCCAACCTGGCGGTCAAAGAACAGTACGTCACGCGCGTGTTTGAAACCTCGGACGGGCTCGTCCTGACCGGGGTGCTGGTCGATCGCGATGAAAGCCGCATTCGCATTCGCGACTCGCAGGGAAAAATCATCGTCATCCCCACCACGGAGGTCGAAGCCGAGGGAGAAGGCCCCACGATGATGCCGAACGGGCTGACCAAGTTCCTCACGCGCGACGAACTAATCGACCTGATCCGCTTCGTCAGCGAGCTCGGCAAGTCGGGCGATTACGCCGTGCAAACCGTGCCGACGATGCAACGCTGGCGCGTGATGATCGATCCCCCCGCGGAACTCACCGATGCCGTCCCGCATCTCGACCACGTGCGGCAGTACCTGCTGGGCGCGCCGGAAGAGGCCTGGGCGCCGGTTTACGGCAAAGTCGCCGGCTGGTTGCCACTGGCCGAACTCCCCTCCGCGGACCCGTCGAAGCCGATCCTGTTGCGCGGCGAGATTCAGGTCAACGAGCCCGGCAAGATCGCCGTCAAAATCGAATCGACATCCCCCACGCAAACGTGGATCGACGCCCAGCCGTTCCTAGACAATAAAGAGTTCGAGGCCACACTGGAACCGGGCCGGCACATGCTGTTTCTGCGTGTGGAACCAAACGGCGCTTCGCCCGGGGAGCTTCGCGTGCAGTTTACGAAGCCGGGGGATTCGACGGCGCAGTTCGAGGTGGTGGGAGGGCAGTAAAGCGAACCCTGACGTTGAGGACGGCCAGTCGCCACGGCGAAGCAAAACGCTTCAACATTGAGACGAATTGGCATGGTCGCTTCATGACGTACTTGAATGACTTGTCGCATGTTGGTCGACCACAGCTGTTGTTTTTGCGAGTTCATCCGTTGAATGGCTTGAGCTTTGTGGTTGGCAAATCGCTGGATTTGTTGCGATAGGCGCTGTATCAGCACGACAGTGTCCATCAGCACGGCCGCGTGACGATCACGGAACCGTCTGTGACAACACAACGATGAGCGCTGAGTTATTCCCAGGGAAAACGGCAAGCCGAACCGGCTGCCGGCAAGTAATCCCACGAGGATTTGCGACACTGGGTGTCGTCACGCCGCGTTCCATGCGCGACGTCAGTTCTGCGTGGAGTTGGCGGGGAGCGCGGAACCGCGAACGACGGTGAGGGTGGCTTCTCGGCTGGGGATGGGGCCGAACAGGTTCGTCGCAACGCAGCGATATTTCGCGCCGCTGTCCGTTGCCAGCAATGCCGGCGTCGTGTAGCTCGCTTGCGTGGCATTTGCAATGCGCGCGCCGTTCTTGAACCATTGGTAGGTGACGGGGCGGGCGCCGTCGACGACGACTGAAAACGTCACAACGCCGCCGACGGTCGCCGATTGATCTTCCGGTTGAGTGGTGAACCGGATCGGTCTCCGTGGCTGAATGCGGACCGCGTCCGCCATGACGACTTTTCTGGCAGTGCTGGAGTCGCTATCGAGCCGCACCGTGAGGCGACTCGACGAGAGTCGATGAATTCCCAGACCTTGCCACACCAGGTCTTTATCCGTCACGCCGACGGGAAACTTTTGCTGGTTGACTTTGACGGTCGCTACCCGATTGTCTCCATCCCAAATGGAAAACGATGCGGCGTTGGAATACGCGATGTTATGCGGCGCGGCATAACCGGGCCAAACAATCGAGATCATGTACTCGTCGGGCAAGAGCGCAAACGTCCAAGTGGCGAAGCTATGCGCTGCGGCCGGAGGTCCTTGCCGAAAGTCCGCGTTATAGGCGTGATTGGGCAACGTCGTGCGCGTGTAGCCCCATCGTCCGAAGCTCGTGAAACCTGGGGATTCTTGATCCATGTATAGGATCTCACCGTAATCGAGCGCCTCGCGAAGCGTATGTCGCAGCCCGCCGCCGCTGATGATCGTCACGTCCTTGAGGCCCGCCGATTGCGCTGGGATGGTGGCCCGCATCTCGGTCGAGCTGATAAACACCGGATTCGTCATCTCGGTTCCGTTGACCAGAAACCGCGCCGCTTGATCGAAGTCCGTGCCAAAAATCCGCACTTGCACGTTGCCCGACGTGAGCACGGGCTTGGGAAGAACCGTCGTAATCGTCGGAGAAAAGATGGGGCGCCCATCCATGCGTTCGATGCGCACCGCATCCGCCAAGACGGTCTTGCTGGTGACACCCGATAGCTCGATGCTCAGCGGGTTACTGTTGACTTGAAACTCCCCGAGGTTTTCCCAGACGAGCCCGTCGGCGGTCAGATCATTCGGCGCCGACTGAAAATTAAGCGTCTTCGAGACGAGCACGGTGCTTCCGGCCTTGACGTTGACAGGCGCCGCGGTCGAGTAGGCGCTGGCGCCGACCGAGGGCGTGTACCAAATCATCGAGACGCGATAACGCACGCCGGGATTAACGAACATGGTCCACGTGGCCTTGCCCGGAGTCGCGGCAGGCGCACCCTGAACGTAGTCGTCGTTGTAGGCAACGCTGGGAATCACCACCTGGGTGTAGGACCAGTTGCCGGTGCGGACGAATTCGGCGTCGCCGTCGTCGATGATGCGAACGTTGTCCGAGCCGAAGCCGATCCCTTGCAGCAGAGGCAGAATCAGAGCGGTAGCGAGCAGATGGCGTCGAGAAAACAGCATGTCGAGCTTCCCACCACGATCAGATTGTTCTGGTCTCCGTCAAGAGTCCTTTGAAGCTCGACGAGCGGCCTGACGTTGTTGCGTGGTTGTGACCTGTGACGGCGTTGGGTGAAGAGGTTTTTTGAGCATCCTGCTTACCACGATTCACAGCGAGTTTCTACCCTTAATCCCGAGTGGGACAGCACTTTTTGGCCAGGGCGCGAGCTCGCGGAACGGCAGGGCGGTTGGACAAGAAATCGCCCGCCGAAGCGCTAGCGTACACGGCGGCCGATCCCTGCTTTGACGTCGCGAAGCGGACATTGCGCTCCCTCAAAAAGCGAACGATTCTCGACAAACCCACAGTGACGAGATTGTGATTGCGGGAATGGCGATCGCGCCGCTTCCTCAGGGAAGCCTGGGCGTGAGCGGAATTCGACCATGTTGATTGCTTTCGTCGCAGGCCACAACCGTCGAAGGTGAATTTTTTCCCGATCGCGGTTTTTTAACTATACTATTTGTCCTGCGGCGTTATATTGCCAGCGGGGCCAGGGTTGGACGCGAACGCGTGGCGAGGAGCTTTTCCATGAACACCCGGTGCCGGATTCTTCGATTCTTTGTGGCGGCCGCTGCCGTCGGCTTTCTTGCGGCCAACTCAGCCAGTGCCGCGCCGTTGCCGCCTGGCGCTGTTTTGGTCGGGCCATCGACCGAAACCGATCCCACGGGAGCGACGGTCGTCGACACGCTGGTCACGCCGTTCAGCGTCGCGGGCGCTTTCAGTGGAACGCTGACCGCGGAAGTGCTATCAGGCGACACGAGCAATCCCTTCGGTGGATTGACGTTCGTTTATACGTTGTCGAACGACGGCGCGTCCGGCCCGAACTCGATCGGCCGCCTCTCGATTAGTGCCTGGGATGGAGTCGCGATCGACGGCAGCTACCAGATTCCCGTCGCGTCGGGCGATGTCGCGCCGGCCACGATCGATCGCAATCCCTCGGGCGATGTCGTGGGCTTCAACTTCGTGCCGATTACAACGGACCCCGCCAGCGGTTTCCTCGCGCCCAACACGACCAGCGCGTTGTTGGTCGTTCAGACCGACGCCACGGCCTATCGAACGGGAGCGTTTGCCTCGATGATCGACGGCGGCGTGATCACGGTCGACACATTTGCCCCGGTGCCGGAACCGTCGACGGTGATCTTGCTGTTGAGCGGTGTGGCAGGCGCATTCGTGATGGCTCGCCGCCGCTAACCCATTCGCGAAGATACTCAACCTTGCAGCCGAGCGAGAGGTTCGCTCGGCTGTTTTTTGTGCGCTGGGCAGTGTTCAGCAGGAAGCGATCGGGGACTGTTTAACTTTGGAAACACAGCGAAGAGTAGGCGGTACATTAACTGTCTGCTAAAATTCTCAGAATGGATCAGTTCATCCTCAAATTTCGAGTCTCTGAGAGCGTACAGACGAGCGGGGGGGGCGATTACGTTGTTAAGTTCGATGCCACCGTCGAGCTGAGGCCTGGATGTGCGATATCCGTGGAAATTGACTCCCTCCACGAAAGTTCCGATCCCGTTTTCGAAGAGGCGGCCAAGAACGCGATTCAGGTCGGTTTTAAGTCGATTTTGCAGACTCGCAATTTGGCTGGGAACTGCCGAATTGAAAATCTGCTTCTGCATCCAGTCGACTTCAAGCCAATTAAGTTCACCGAGTGCTCTGCAGACGCGCTTTCGGCTCAACTCGCGTTGCATCCGTTAAGCTAGACTAAAGTCCTGCCGCAAGGCACAAGTTGCCCTATGCCGCGCGACCACCAGCAATACCCGGACCCGAAAGTCGCGGGGATCGTCAGCGAGGCACCCCGTACCTACGCCGACGCACCAACAGACCTAGACGCCGCCTGGGCGGAGTGGTCCAGCCACATTCAAAAGGTGGACGAATGCGGCATGGCCCTTATCCGGGCGGCGTTCGAGGCGGGTTGCGAAGCAAGTCGGCGCGGATAAACCGGTGCCCTCGGTCTTAGTCGTCAACGGCATTGTTGGAGAGTGCGAATTGCCGTGAAAGCTGACAAGGCTCATGCGTTTAGTGTTAGAACGGCGTTCTTACGCTTGGAAGACTTGTGCTCGAGTCGCCTGCGATGGCCACTTGCATCTACGCAGCCCTGGCTCTGGGCTCGTGCTTCCGGCTCGCATTAGTCACTGGGAGGCCGAACCTAGCCGTAGTTCATCGCTTCTATTGGGAGCGGCCTCACGGGAACACGGCAACAAAAAAACGCCGCGCACCCCAAACCTTGGCGTGCGCGGCGCTGAAAATCAATTGCGATGGCGATCCGGCGGTTAGCCTTCGATCGAGTATCCGTCGCTGTACGTGCTCTTGATGATGTGATCGACCTCGGGGGCGTTCGTGGCCTTGAGGTTCTTCGCATCCCATTCGATCTTCTTGCCGTCGGCCCAGACCGCCAGATTGCCGAGCAGGATCGTTTCCGAGAGCGGGCCGGCGTAGTCCGGGAAGTTGCTCATGGCCGGTTCGCCGCCGCGGATGGCGTTGACCCATTCGTCGAAGTGGCCGGGGGACTTCTTGAACGCGACTTCGATCGGCTTGCAGTCGATCAGCTCGAACTCGGCGCCGTAGTCGTTCGGCGAGTAAATCTTGCCCTTGTCGCCGATGATCAAGCAGCCGCTATCCTTCGGCGTGCGTCCGCCGCCGAAGAGATTCACGTCCGGCAGCTTGCCGCCGTCGTACCAGGTGACCTTCACCGGCGGGCGGATGTCGTTGGCCGGGAACTCAAAGTCGATGATCGACCACTTCGGGTAGCTGTCCTTATTGTGGCCGGAGGTCTTCGCCACGACCGACGTGGGGTTCTTCAGGTCGAGGCCCATGAACGGCATGTTGAACGTGTGGCAGGCCATGTCGCCCAAGGCGCCGGTGCCGAAGTCCCAGAAACCGCGCCACGCGAACGGGTGGTAGCCATTGGCGAACGGACGATACGGCGCGGGGCCGAGCCACAGCTCCCAGTGCAGTTGCGGCGGGATACGGGTCTGCTTCGGGCGATCGCCCCCTTGCGGCCAGATTGGGCGGTTCGTCCAGACGTGTACTTCCTTGGGCGTGCCGATCACGCCGGCCTTGAGCATTGCGGCGGCCTGGCGGACGCCGTCCTCGGACGTGCCTTGATTCCCCATCTGGGTGGCGACGCCCTTGGCGCGGGCGACTTCGCCCAGGCGGCGGGCTTCGTAAATCGTGTGCGTGAGCGGCTTCTGGCAGAAGCAGTGCTTGCCCATGCTCATCGCCTTGTAGGCGGCGACGGCGTGGCAGTGATCGGGGGTGCTGACGGTGACGGCGTCGATCTTGTCGCCCATCGTGTCGAGCATGTCGCGGAAGTCGAAAAACCGCTCGGCGTCCGGGAAGGCGCTGGCCCGCGATTCGAGCTTGTTGGCGTCGACATCGCAAATGGCGACCATGGCGCCGCGCTGCGAGGCGTCTTCGGAGTCGCTGGAGCCCTTGCCGTCGATGCCGATCGACGCGAATTGAATCTTCTCGTTGGGCGAGTTGCTCTGCGCCCGGGAGACGCCGCCGGCCGCCCAAAAGCCGACGCCCGCCAGGGCGGATGTTTTTACGAAGGTTCTACGGGTGGTCCGGCGCGCCATGAGTCAGAACTCCAGAGAAGTGATAGTAGAGGCAGGTGAGCGTGTACGAGTGGGCAGCAATGCCCAGCGGGAGGCTTTACAATAACCTCCTGGCCGGGGACTGACAAGTTTCCGCGGCGGCGAACCGGACAGGCCGGAATCGCCGGGAATATGCGCAAAACGAGCCCCCGCCGCGAGCGCCGCCGAT
>CAZUBB010000026.1:0-4155 GCA_964618485.1 uncultured Pirellulales bacterium | reverse complement strand
GCTGCTGGGTTTGGTTCTGTTGGGGGCGGTGCTGTCCTTTTGCGCCGTACTGCTGCAGCAGAGCCGCGAGCGGAATCGGGCGCATTATCACCTAAATGACCTGAAGCAAATTGGACTCGGAATCCTTACGTATGAGCAAACTTTCAAGAGACTGCCCGCAGCGTCTGATCGAGGTCCGTCCGATCTACTTGGATGTAGTTGGCGCGCGGTGCTGATTCCGTACATGGAATCGGTCCATATGCGGCGCGATACTACGCAACCGTGGACGGCCCCTGTGAACATGAGAATGCGCCAATGTGCGCCAGCGTACTATTGTGCGTCAGGTGCACCGCCATCTTCGACCGAATCGTTTTGGACCAAGGTCGTCGGAATCACTGGGCCTGATGCATTCTTTGATGATGAGCGGAGCAAAACGCTTCGCGCCGCCGATGTCGCGCCCGACCTCATTATCGCCATCGAAGTCCGCGATTCCGGCATTCACTGGATGGAGCCGCGCGACCTGGATTACCGCGAGCTCGCTGAGCGCGAGCGGAAGGGTGAGTTGAAACTGGGCGCAGTGGAGAGCAGCATCGGCGTTCTTTTCCTTGATGGTCGCGTCTGGCGACTGCGCGCCGATACTCCGCGCGACTTGCTTCTCAAGTTCATGACGATCGAAGGCGCGAAGCGGCACGACGCCGAACAAGTGTTGGGTGCGCATCGCTGCTTGTGAATTCGCGCACCACGCTTATCAAATTGCGCACCTGCGAGGTACAAAAGGGGGGAATTGCGCGAATACTCTGTTAGGTAAACATATACTTTGCGCAATCTCGTGTTTTTTGCTTTGAACAGATGCGAACGGGACTACGATGAATTCGTGAATCCATGTCACGGTCCGAACATCGGACGCAAGTGACGCGATTCGCCGAGCCATGTACCTCATCTTTCCATGGCCGGAAACGCCCGCGATTCGTCGATCAGGCTCGCAGACGTACAACGTGTCGTTCATCTGTTGGGAGTGGACATGAAGATTTCGAAGCGCATCTGGTTGGTGGCGTTATCTGCCGTGCTGGGATTCACGGTGAACGTACAAGCCGACACCCTGTTGTCAGAAGATTTTGAAGGTTTCACGCTGGGCCCGTACACCAGCCCGACGGAATCGGGCGGCGATGGCACCGACTGGACCACAGAACTGCCCGCCGGTTGGACGGCCGACTTTCACGCCACGCCCGTCGGCAACCCGGTGGAATTCGCAGGCTGGCGCATCCATGACGTCGATTCCTGGATCGCCACCGAAGGCGATCAGGATCGCGGAACTTGGACCCACGGCGGCGTCGGTTCGCGCGGCAGCGTGCTGCTCGTCGATCCGGACGCTTACGATGACGAAACGAACATCGATGACAAGTTGTTCAACGCCAGCATCACGACATCCGCCATCGACTTGAGCAACGTCGTTCCCGGGACCGTCGTATTGAGCGTCGATTCGTTCTTCGCGAATGAAGTGACCTCGGACCTGTATATCGACGTCAGCGTCGACGGCGGCGCCACTTATTCGAACCTCTGGAAGATCGAGTCCGATGATCTGCCGGACGGCGCAGTTTATGACGAACAACTCAGCTTCCCGGTCAATAACCCCGGAACCGGCTCGATGCTCGTCAAGTTCAGCCTGCTGGAAGGCAGCAACGACTGGTGGTGGGCGATCGACAACGTGAAGGTCGAAGGTCGCGTCGTCCCGGAACCGTCGACGCTGGCTTTGGGCGGCATCGCTCTTGTCGGGCTCGCCTGGGGCGCTCGCCGTCGCGCGAAGTAAGCGCAAGGTTCGTTCAAGAAAGTGAATTTACTCGCCGCCGCTCGACCACCGAGGTCGAGCGGCGTTTTTCTTTGGAGCCGGAAGCGTGAGCGCCCGGAGTTACGGCCGAGCTTCTTGTGAAACGGCGATGAACTCCGGGCGCTCACGCTTCCGGCTCGCTGAACAGCGTTGTGTGTGTTGCTAACGCACCAACGCTGTGGAGCAAAGTTGCGACAACTCCTCTTCGGTGCGCACGCGGCGCGGGAGGATGCCTTCCGCGAGCAAGCGGCTCGCGGCGTCGAAGTGGAGATTCTCGTCGAGCGTCACCAGCACCGCGGCGACGGCATAGCCGTGGCGCTGCAGCCCGCCGAGCGCCGCCGCCGTTTCGGCGCTCACGTGCGATAACACCGCCAGCACCGTGGCGTCGCGCGGCAACCGGCTCCGGGCTTCGAGAATCAATTCGTGCATGGCCAGGCCGTCGGTCAGTTCCAGCCGCGCGAGCGTTTCCAAGATGCGCGATAACTGCTCGGCGCCGCGACTGGTTTCGACGACCACCGGGCGCAACCGGTCGCTCCGCGCGACCATGGTGGCCGATTCGAGCGCCGCGTTGCGCGTGCGGTAATCGTGTTCCCAGCCTTCTTGCCGAATCCGATCGGCGGCGTCACGGCCGTTGGTGACGAGCCCGATCTGCTGCCCGAGTTCAAAGAGCCCGTTGGCCAGCGACGCGACCGTGGTGATTGCCAACTCCGAGGCGATCGGTTCGTTTCCTGGTAGATAGCCGCCTTGATGGAAATCCAAGAGCAACGTCGCGCCGGCAATCGTCGACGGTTCATACGTTTTGCTATGCAGCTTGCCGGTCCGGGCCGTCGCGCGCCAATGGATGCGGCTCATCGGGTCGCCATCCTGGTACGCCCGTACGCCGGAAATGCGGGTGGGATCCTCGAACAAGCGATAACTGAACCGCACCTCGCCGATCGGCCGTTTGGACGCGATGTCGTAACCCAGTAGCGGCACGACCCGCGGATAAACCAGTACGTAATGTGGTTGCGCATTCACCGTGTAGCGGCGATGCAGCCCAAACAGATCGCCGGTTTCGAGCACCGTCGGGCCAAGCTGATAATACCCGCGCATCTCGAAATGCAACTGGTAATAAAGCGTTTTCTGACCTCGCGGCGGCATCATGGCGACGGCGATGCGCTTGCCGGTGACTTTCATCCGCGGCGGACGCTGGACGATCGGCCCGCGCGGCAGCAGGTCTTCGGCAAGCACCCAAGGGACCGGGAGTTTCCCGACGTTTTGCAGCTTCACAACGACGGCGACCGACTCGCCAATTTGCGCCGCGGCGCGGCTGCATTCCCGCGTCGCGGAAACGTTTTCGCCCCAGCGACGCGAGAGCCAGCGGCTCACGAGAAACAGCGCCGTGAGCACATAAAACGTGTAGACGAGCAGTCGCAGTCGCAGCAGCACGACGAACAACAGCAGCGCGACGATCGCCAGCAACCATTTCATGACGCGGCCGCCGCCGGGAGCGCCGGAACCGGCACGTTGGCGAGGATTTCCTCAACGACCTGCGCCGGCGTAATCCGCCGCAGGCGACTTTCCGGGCGCAGAATCAAACGGTGCATCAACACCGGCCCGGCCATCCGCTTGACGTCGTCCGGCATCACAAAGTTGTGCCCGCGCACGGCGGCCAACGCCTGCGACGTACGAAAGAGCGCCAGCGACGCCCGCGGACTGCCACCGAGCGCCACGTCCAAATGCTCGCGCGTGAGCCGGACAATCTCCAGAATGTAGGACCGCACTTTTTCGTCAACGTACACATCGCGAATCGCTTGCTGGCATTCCAGCACATCCGAGGCAGAGACGACGGCCGAAAGGTTTTCAATCGGGTGGCGCCGCTGCAGCCGGTCGAGCATGGCCAGTTCATCGTCGCGCGTGGGATAGCCAAGGCTCAGACGAATCAGAAAGCGATCGAGCTGCGCCTCCGGTAGTGGAAACGTTCCTTCATGATCGACCGGGTTCTGCGTAGCGATCACCAGGAACGGTTTCTCCAGTTCGTAGGTGTTGCCGTCGACGGTGACGCGCCCTTCAGCCATCGCCTCCAGGAGCGCCGCCTGCGTCCGTGGCGTGGCGCGGTTGATCTCGTCGGTCAGCACGATCTGCGCGAAGATGGGCCCGGGGCGGAACGAGAACTCCGTATTCTTCGGGTCGAACACCGAGGCCCCGGTGACGTCGGTCGGCAACAGGTCGGGCGTGCATTGCAGCCGCTTGAACGAGCAACCAACGCTGGCCGCCAGCGCCCGGGCGAGCATCGTCTTTGCGACGCCCGGCACGTCCTCCAGCAAGATGTGCCCCTCGCAGAAATAGGCCACCAGCGACAGGATCACCTC
>CAZUBB010000025.1:30290-33140 GCA_964618485.1 uncultured Pirellulales bacterium | reverse complement strand
CAGCTCTTCGAGGCGGTGATGGCGCAGTCGGGCAATCGGTTGTTGCTGCACGAGCGATACGCGGTGCTGCCAACGACGAAGCTGCAGCTCTCGCCAGGCCGGCGCGGATTCTGGCAGGCAATGGACGAAATTTGCGGGCAGATCGACTGCCGTTTCCGCGGGCACTACGAACTACTTTCGCCTGGCCTGGCGGTCGTCTCAGGCCGGCGCGGTCGGAATCCGATCGCCTACGCCGGACCGCTCCGGGCGCAGCTCACGGCGGCACGCCGCGTTTTTCAAGAAGACTTCGACTTCGGCACGGCCGCGAGCGAAAGACAATACTCTTTTCTCTTGCACCTTGATCTAATCTGGGAAGACGGTTTTCATCTCGTGGCGCATCGCGCGCAGCCAGTACTCGCAAAAGCGGTAACTCCGGCGGGACGTGACGTCGCCTCCGAGCAGCCGACCGGTGGGGCCTGGCACGCGGTGACGTCCGGCACGCATCAGGCGAGCGCCTCGCTGCGGCTCCATCCGCCGCCGCTCGATGCCGATCGCCTCGCCGAGCTCGTTCTCGCTTGGGAACTGATCGCGGTCGGCGATCCGGAAACCGTGAACATCGATCCGCGCACCGATCGCGAGACGCACTACTACGATGACGCGGCCATTGCCGTGAAAGAATGCCGCATCGACGCGAAAGGGCGCGTGGAGTTGGAAGTCGCCATTGTCCGCGACTTGCCGACGCCCGATCCAGCGGAAGTGCTGGTCCACGAAAACTCGCTGTCGCTATGGAACGCAGACGGCGAGGCCTATCGGTCACAAGGGCAAAGCCATGTGGTGACGCAGGAAGGGGTCACCTACAAACTCACGTACCTGCCCCCGAACGCATCCAGCCAACCGCAGCACCTGCGCGTGACCTACCCGCGCATTCGTTCGCGAAGAACGCTCGAACTGAAGTTCGCGGACGTAGCTCTACCGCACTTTCAGCCGGAATAGAGGTCGCTAGTGTTCAGTTTTCAGTAGAATAATTCCGCCATAACTGAACACTGAAAACTATTCCGCCCACTCTACTTGCGGTTCCTGATAGATCAGCGGCGTCGCGTGGCCGGTGAGGGCGCGGATCGCGGATTCCGCTGCCGCGACGTCCGTCGGCCGGTCGTAGGCGGAAAGTTCGAGCGCGAACCGGACGGTTTCGCTTGGCGCGAGTTTTCTCACGCGATCGTGCCGCGCTTCGTACGAGCGCGTGTTCGGGTAGTTCACGCCCGGTTCCAGGCCGGTGACGTAACCGTCGCTCACGGCGCCGGTGTTTTTCCACAGCGTGAAGCAAGGCAGGGTATCGCGGCGGAAGCGCAAACCGAATCCTCGCGAGCCCGCAGCGTTTTTCAGCAGCACGCCGGTCCACTGCGAAGCGTCGGCGGCCAGGTCGCAGAGGTAAACCTGCTCGGCGAATCCCGGCGTCGGCGGGCCGTAGTGCTGCCAGGAGTCGATTCCTTCCGCGGCGCGAAAACTCCGCGGCACGACCGTCTTCACCGGCGCGACCAGTTGCGCCCCGGCCTCCAGCAGAGGTCGCCCCAAGTTGATGTGATACAGCAACTCAACTTCGCCGGGCCGCGAGGAAAAATTCGTCACTTCGTCAACGATCCGCACCCGGTTCTCGCCGGGTGCGAGGGTCACGGATGATTTCATCCGTAGCTGATGAAACAGGAACCGCGATTCTTCCATAACGCCGGTAAGCGTGATCTCCCCCGTCTCGTCGTCGACGCGTAATTCGAGCCGATGTGCCGGCAGGTTGGCGATACGCCCATGCAGGCCGTAACGCAATTGTCCGCGATCGTCGAATTCCGGCGCACCGTTGCTCACTAGCCCGCAGCGGCAGAGCAATTCATCAAAACCGTCCAGCCAGCCCAGCCCGGACGGTTCCGCGAGCGGCACGTGGCGCGGATGCACCGGTCCGCGGACCGGCGACTCCCAGCCGATCCGCCAGTCGTCGAGCCACATCGCCCACAGGCCCATGCCGCGCGTCGGCAGGACGACGACCGAGAGCCGCCCGTTGTCGATCTCCACGGTCTCCACGCCGGCGCTCAGGCCGCTCGGCATGGTGTGTTTCACGATGCGGCAGCCGCGGGCCTTGGTCGGCAGTTCATTCTCTTCGAGGCGCCATTCACCGGTATGAACGCAGTGCGAGGCGTCGGTCAGCAGAATCGGTTCCATGCGTAGGAGCGCGCGATGAGGGGAGTGACGCGAACGGTCAAGAAAGCCCGATTCTAACCGCCGAAAATGGAGGAGGCGACTCCGTCGCCGATAATTTGCGCGAGGTGTGCGCCATCGGCGACGGAGTCGCCTCCTACAGGTAGATTACTGGGCCGCCGAGCGGCTGCCCTGGGGCGAGCCGCCGATCGGCTGTCCGTGCGGCATCGGGCGACCTGCGACGGTAAAGCCCATGCGGTGAAGTTGCTCCTTGAGCGCGCGATACTCGGCGAAGCTGTCTTCGTAGGTCCACAGCGTGACCGTAGTGTCCGCCGGCGTGTAGGGCGTCAAGTCCGCGCGGAACTGCGAGCGGCTACCTTGCGCTTCGGTGAGCGTTTCGCCCATCATGATCGATTCGGGAATGAGGTTGTACTCGGCAAGCTGGACGATTGAAGAACCGCGTCCCAGGCGGACCTGATCCTCAATCGGCGTATCGACTCGCTCGAGCGTGTATTGCATGCGGAAACCGCCGACGGGACCGATCGTATCCGTGAACTCGTACTGATCGCGGAGGCGATAGGCCTTGGCTTGCGCGTCGGACTTGAAGCGCTCCAGCAGTTCCTCGATCGGAATCATGATCCCTCGACCGCCACGCAACTGAAACTGCAGTTCCTTGCCGTGAACCGA
>CAZUBB010000025.1:16694-30280 GCA_964618485.1 uncultured Pirellulales bacterium | reverse complement strand
CTTACTCATCGGCGTCTGGTAGCTGGTCAGTTGCACGACCGGCGCCCCCGGCGCTGGCATCGCCAGTTCGCGTTCGAGCGCCGCGAGTTGTTGTGTCGCCTCGGAGACTTCCCGGCGTCGCGCGTAATCCGACTGTGATCGCTGATCCAGTTTCTGGCGCTCCTCGGCGAGGACCTTTTCGCCAGCGGCCACGAGGACCGCGACGGCGTCGCGCTCACCGGCGAGCATCTGCGCCTGCATCGCGACGCGTTGCATCTCTTCGCCCAGCCGAATCACGTCGGCCTCGGCCGCGCTGTTTTGACGCCGCAACGCCTCGACCTGCGCCACTTCCTCCGCCGCGTCCTCCGTATCTTCGTGCCGCACTTGACCGGCCCGAATGCCCACGATGACAACCAGGATGATCAACATGCCGACGACATTGCAGACGACGTCCAGGAAGGAGTCGCTGCCGAAGTGCTCGGAATCGCCGTTGTGAGACATGGGGGAGGAGAAAAGGAGAACAGAAGAAAAGGAGAAAAGAAGTTTCTAAGCCCGAGTTCTACTCATCGTTCATCGATCATCATTCACTCTTCACGCTTCAATCATCACTTTCTCGCCGCCCGTTTTGTTGCGGTGCTTGCCGCTCCCTTTTCCGCCACGTCCAGCCCGCTCCCTTCCAGCAGGGACTTAATTTCCTCGTAGCGCGGCCTGGTTTCCGGCGTAACTTCGAATTGCAGTTGCGGTTTCCAGTACATGTTGTTGCCGGCCATGCCCCAGCGGTCCATGTGATCCCACACGCGGGCGACCAGTTCCTCGACCGAGTCTTCGGTCCGGGGGCCGAGCGCCACGATTTGTTCGTTCTTCGATCCCCGATCGTCGGAGACAATGACCAACTGCGTCGGCTGGCAGCGGATGCGAATCTTGCGGCTGATCGGCACGGCGCTGGGGCCGGCGTCCTTGAGGCCCCAATTGCGGCCGCGCTGCATCGCCATGCTTTCCATGGGCTTGGGCACATACTGCCCCGGCTTCAGCGGTTCGCCTTTCTCGCCTGGTTTGTTCTTGGCGTTGCGCGCGGCCATTTGCATCTCCGGCGAACCATCGGCCGGTTCGCCTTGTTGACCCGGCGCACTGGGAGCGGTTGACCCGCTCGGCCTGCGCACGCCGCTCCGTTTGAAGCCTCCGCGCGAGACGGAACCCATCTCGCTCTCATCGTCGTCCTCGAGCCCGGCATAACCGGCCAGTCCTTCGCCGTCGTCCGGCGAGCCGCCGCCTCCGCCGCGCGGGTACTCTCCTTGGCCGGCACCGCCGCGCGACGTGTCTCCTCGGCCGGCGCTGCCGCGACGTCCGCTCCGGCCTCCGCGCCGGCCATCGACGACTACGCCGCCGGTTGTCGGCGAGGCGCGATAGACGGTTCCGCTCTCTTCCGCATCCGCATAGGCCCGCGGCGCGGCACGGGCCAGCATGCGCTGTCGCTGGCGCGCATCCTCCGCAGCGGCTTTGACGACCGCTGCCAGTTCCGGGTCGGGCGCCGGGTACTCGAGTTTCCAGTCCTGATCGACGAACTCGTACCCGAATTCGCTTCCCCAGGAAGTGAGCGCCTCGCGGGCCACGTAGTATGCTTCGATTCCGTCCGGCCGGATCAGCAACAACTGATAAGGCTCGCCAATATCTTTCCCGACGCTGCGAGCGCGATACAGATATTCGCGTGACGCCCGCATCGCGGCCGCGAGCGGATTGCCAGGTCCGAGCGGCCCGAGAAAATCGGAGGCAGTCAACGTGACCCCTTCGGGCTGGAGGATGATTCCATCCTCGCAGCATTCGATGTACATCGGTCGCCGCTGGGTGCCGTTCGGTCCCTCGTACGGGACGATGGCGTAACCAGCGGCCGGTTGCGGTGTAAGCTTCTTGGCGTCGAGTTCTTCCTGAACCTCGCGCATCCGGGCATGGATCGCGGCGAGCTGATCGTCGATTTCACGTGAAGCGGCGGACGGACTATTGAGCGAGTCCTCCAGATCTTTGGCCGCTTGCTCCAATTCGCGGTATTTGTCGCGCAGCCTTCGGGCGTGGTCCTCGATGTGACTCAGGCCGGCGCGTTGTTCGGCGAGTTGGGCCGCCGTTGCGTCACGCGATTGCCGCACCATCTCGATCCGCCAAGCAAGCTCCTCCTTTTCCAGGCGGAGTTTCTCCATGTCGGGCGCGTTCGCCGCTTTTTCGACTTTGTGCTCGTGCAATCGCTGGGCAACGCAGACCAGCAGCACGATCATCGCCCCCATTACGCAGAGCAATGCGTCCAGAAAGGAAAACAGGCTGAATTTGGCGCCGTTATCCGGCCGTGCGCGCCGTCGCCTCATGCAGACTCACCTCGGCGAGCACCGCCCGGCGGTTGGAGGCTGGACGCCGGAACGTGCAATTGCGAAGGACGGCAGTCCAGCGGAGTTGCCGTTGCGGCGCGACAGCGGGGCTGTTGATTCGTGTTGCGCACGGCCTCGCATCCTTTCGAGCCGGGCCCGCGCAGCCGCGAGCCTTGGTGTGAATTCGCCAGCCTCAATATCGACCCAATCGACAGGGTTTCTGCAACCGCTTCGGGCAGATCCCATTACGCGCCTAGAGTATCGGCACTGCGTGACTACGCTAAGGTCAGTTCGATGGTTGCGATAAACAGCGCAGGATGCCGGAAATGGGCATCCTGGCGAGGCGAGAATCGCCCGCGAGAGTGAGGTAAAACGAGGCTGCGCTCCGCAGGCCATATTCAATCAACGGCTTGCGGAGCGCGAACCAAGGTTCGTTACTTCGATTCTTCTTCCTCTTCCTTGACCTCGATCGGCAACTTACCTTCCTTCAGCACGTCGCCGTAGGTCGGGGATTTTTCATCGTCCGGGTCGATCTTGATCTCGGCGACCTTGTCGAGCGCTTCGGCGATCTTTTCCTTGTTGTCCTTGTCTTCCTTTTTGTCGAGCAGCTCGGCCATGGCCTCGCCGTAGGCATTCCGCTTCTTCTTGTCTTTGCCTTCGTGGCAAACGTTGCAGCGGAGCGTCGCGGGCTTGATGGCCTCGATCGTCTCGGCCAGGGCCTTCTGCTCGTCCGAACCTTCCGGATCGGCGTACTTGGCCTTGAATTCGTTGAAAAACTGCGGAATCGCCGACACAGGGCGGGTCACCAGACCGGCCGCGACGGCGGCGCAGCAGAAATACAACACGATCCGATTCATGCGGACAGTCTCCTTGGAGCCACGTTTGCCAGGTTTGCGGCTCGTCTCTCAGGCTGGCATCCACCCCGGCGGCGGACGAACGAGAGACTATTTGGGGGCAGGCATCCAGCGAGTCATCCTCGCCGGTGAGACCGCAAACGAACAGAATCAGTAAAAACCCCCCGGAGCGGAATGTCAAGCTGGCGATTACCGCCCGTTGCCACGCAACCAGCGCAGAAAGAATGGCCGGGGCGTGGAAGATGGCGCCGGCACGTCGAACCGCAATCGACGCGTGGGCGAGGTCGTTTTTACAACTGAAACGGGCGAAACCGTCGGCTTGGCGGTCATCCTTGACCTCGTTGTTGGCCGGGATTTGCGAACCGCGTCAAGCTACCGCCGCGCCCGTCGCAGCGGCAACATCAGTTGGATCGGCATTCCGCCGGCTCAGGCAGTTGCCCGAGCGGCCAGGTGCACGTAAACCCTTTCCGCGGCGGCAGTTCCGCTGGCGGTGCTCTGCGGAATCCCCACCCCGGTGTAGGCGTTGCCCGCCAGGGCCAGCGAGGGAAACGCCGTCATGTGCTCCGCTATGCGGGTCATCCGATCGAGATGCCCGACGTGGTACTGCGGCATCGCTTTTGGCCAGCGCTGAACCCGGAACAGCTCGGGCTCGCCGGCTACTCCCAAGAGTTCGCCCAGCTCCCGCCGCACGATGGTCTGCACTTGGGCATCGGCTAGGTCTAACTGGTCCGGCCGCATTGCCCCGCCCAGGAACACCCGGATCAGAATTCGCCCTTCCGGGGCTCGTCCAGGGAACTTCAGGCTGCTGAAGCTGGCGGCCAGAATCTCGCGGCGTTCGAGGGCCGGAACGACAAACCCAAACGACCGCGGCGGCCGCGCAATCTGATCGAGCCGATATCCCGCTAATGCGAGCACCGCCCCGGCATAAGGGATTCCGTCCAGCTCGTCCGCCAACGAACCGTCCAACCCGCGTAACAGCGCCGCGGAATGAAACGCCGGCGTGGCCACGATCACCGCGCCGTGCTGCGCCGTCGATCCGTCCGCCAAACTCAATCTCCAGCCCTCGTCCATTCGCTGCAAGGCGTTCACCGGCGTTTGTAGACGGATTCGCGCTTGTCCAATGCGCGCTGCAAGGGCCTC
The DNA here is from genome assembly GCA_964618485.1 of uncultured Pirellulales bacterium. Lineage (GTDB taxonomy): Bacteria > Planctomycetota > Planctomycetia > Pirellulales > JALHLM01 > JALHLM01. Next base: position 25,956 of record CAZUBB010000025.1, on the reverse strand, counting down.
GACGAGTTGCGACATCCCCTCGCGCAACGTCACGAACAAGCTGTACCGCGCCCCGCTTCCGGCGCTGCCGTTTTCGGCGTGCTTGCGCCCCTTCCACACAGCCCGCATGAGGCCGCCGTGGACTTGCTCCATCTTCCAGAAGCGCGGCAAAGCGGCGGCCATGCTGAGCTTTTCGGCGTCGGCGGTGTAGATGCCTCCCACGAGCGGCTGAACCAACCGCTCGAACGCCTCGCGCCCCAGCCGGCGCTGGACGAACGACGCCAGGCTTTCGTCCTGGAGCGAGCTTGCGCGGCGGCGGATCAGACACTCGCTCAGCAGACGCAACTTACCAGGCCAACTCAGGATCGGCGAGCGCCACACCTGCCAGGCGTCGTGCGGGGCCATCAGCATGAAGCCTTCCGGCACGCGATAGAGCTTCCCCTGGCGAACGATCTCCGCGCCCCGCAGCTCCGCGTTGGTTGGCAGCAGTTGGTCTTCGAGCCCCAGCCGCCGGCACAACTCAAGCCCCTCCGGCGGATTCGTGATGAAGTTATCGGCGCTTCCTTCGAGTAAATAGCCCTGCTCGCGCTCCGTATGCAGAACGCCGCCGAGTCGCGGCCCTGCTTCGTACAGCGTCACGGGCAATTCCGGCGCGAGTTCCCGCAGGCGAAACGCCGCGGCCAGGCCGGAGATCCCGCCGCCGATGACGGCAATCGAACGGGCGATGCGTGGTGAACGACTCAAAGTGCCGGGCATGGCAGCATTTAGTGCAGCGGTTGCATCCTGTCGCGCCGTCCCGAATGTGCTAAAAACGGGAGGGCGCATCCAACCCCATTGTACGAGCCGAAAGCGGTAGCGCCCCGGCGCTTTCGGCGGCCGCTTGCGTTGACGCCGTGACCGCTTCCACCGACCCCGCGCCAGAAGCCGAACCGAGCACCATGCTCTGGGAACGGCTCAGTACGCACCTGGAGCGGTACATCGACGCCTGGGAGGCAGGCGGAGCGCCCCCCGAGCTGGCCGATTTCCTCCCGGCCGAGCCCCCCGGCCTCCGCCGCCTTGGCTTGATTGAGCTGGTGAAGCTCGATATGGAAAACCGCTGGGACCGCGGCGAGCGGCGGTTGCTGGAAAGCTACGTCGAGACGTTTCCCGAACTGTCGGTCGACGGCCTGCTGCCGCAAGACCTGATTTACGAAGAGCAGCACATCCGTAAGCAAAACGGCGACGCGATCGAACCGGGCGAGTACGAGCGTCGTTTTCCTCAACAGGCCAAGGACCTCGTCAAGCTGCTCGAAGCGACCACTTCGAAGGCGACGACGGCGCTGTTCAAAGGCGAAAAACTCACCGATATCGAGGCCGGCCAGACGCTCGACGACTTCGACCTCCTCGCGCAACTCGGCAAAGGTGCCTTCGGCACGGTGTTCCTCGCGCGGCAGCGGTCCATGCAGCGACTCGTGGCACTCAAGATCACCGGCGACCGCGGCGTGGAAGGGCAAACCCTGTCGCAGCTCGATCACCCGCACATTGTCCGCGTCTACGATCAGCGCGTGCTGGCCGATCGCAAGTTACGACTCCTTTATATGCAGTACGTCGCCGGCGGGACGCTGCAGCAGGTCGCCGAGCGCGTCCGCCGCACGCCGCCGACCGAACGCAGCGGCAAGCTGCTGCTCAAGGTGGTCGATCAAGCCCTCGACGCCCGCGGCGAGTCGCCCCCAACGGACTCCGGCACCCGCCGCCGCCTGGCCTCGATGCACTGGCCCGACGTGATCTGCTGGCTCGGCGCGAGGCTCGCCAGGGCACTCGATTACGCACATAGCCGCGGCGTGTTGCATCGCGATATCAAACCGGCGAACGTGCTCTTGGCGATCGACGCCTCGCCGAAGCTGGCGGATTTCAACATCAGTTTTTCCGGCAGCGTCACCGGCGCGAGCGCCGCGGCGTACTTTGGCGGCAGCCTGGCGTATATGTCGCCGGAGCAGCTTGAAGCGTACGCGATGCTCCGCCCCGCCGAGGATCTCGACGGCCGCGCGGACGTCTATTCACTCGGCGTCATGCTCTGGGAACTCCTCACCGGCACGCGGCCGTTCGCCGACGCGGCACTCGAAGGCGATATGCCGACGATGATCAACCAGATGATCGCGCGGCGCAAACGGGGCGTCGACCCGCTCTTCGCCGAGCGCGCCAAAGCGGTCTTCCCCGAGAACGTGCTGGACGTGTTCCTCCGCTGTCTGGCGCCTGACCCGAATCAGCGTTATCAAACCGCCGGCGCCTTTGCCCGCGAGCTGGAGGTCGCGCTGCAGCCGAAGGCGCAAAGTTTAATCCGCCCGCCCTCGCGCGGCTGGAAGCAATGGGTCCGCCGCCATCCGCTGTTGGCGCTCATCGCGGCCGGCGTGATCCCCAACAGCATCGCCAGCACGCTGAATATTAAGTTCAACATCAACGAGATGGTGATCGGTCTTGAGAATCCAATCGCGGAGCATCACTTTCGATTTGTTCAGCTTCCTGCGGTGAACGGCGTGGCGTTTCCGCTGGGGACGCTGATCGTCGTTTACATGGCCTGGCCGCTCTTTCGAGCTTTCGGTCAGTTGCGAAAGAATCAATCTCCTGCGCCGGAGGAATTGCCACACCTCTGGCGCGCGAGCATGCGGATTGGCGACATCATGGCGGCCGTATCGTTTGTGGAATGGATCACCTCAGGCTGGGTGTTCCCGTTGTGGACCAACCTGGCCACGGGTGCGCAGCTTAGCTATGTGCAATTCATGACGTCGCAAGTCATCTTTGCCGTGCTCGCCGGGTCGATGACTTTTTTCTGCGCAACGTTGCTTTCCGTCCGCGTGCTGCTGCCGGCGCTGATTTCGCCGGAGTCCTCCGCCGAGGCCGGCCTGCCCTACGTGTTGGCGCTCGGCAAGCGCGTCTGGTGGTACTTTTGGTGTACGGCGGCGGTCATCCCCGGCGCGTTTCTGTCGTTTCAGTTCTTCGGTACGCAAACGAAAAGCGCATTCCTGGTCGCCGCGTTCGGCGGCTTCGTTTGCTGGCTCCTCGCCTGGAAGATGCTCAACGCTATTCGTGGCGATCTTGCCGCGTTAGTGCCGGTGATGGCGCCGTCGCAGGAAGCGGCCGAAGTCGCCACCGACGCCCTCGACTCCTTTTGGTCCGGAACGCGCTAATGCTTCGACACACTAGTTCTGTAGCCGAGGTCTGTGACCTCGGTGGGCAGGATAGAATCGCTGGCTTCAACTCCTCCGAGGTCACAGACCTCTGCTACAGTAATTCGGTGCTTCCAATTTCAGCCGCAACTCTGTGAACACGATCTTTGTCACCGGCGGCGCAGGGTTTATCGGCTCGCATCTGGTGCGCCGCTGGTTGGAACATGATGCCGAGCTGCGGATCGTAAATCTGGATCGATTGACCTACGCGGGTCACACGGCGTCGCTGCGCGGGGCGAATCGCGAGCGCCACGACTTCGTTCACGGCGACGTCCGCGACGTTCGACTCGTGACGGGTCTGCTTGCGGCTTATCAGCCTTCGGCCGTCGTGCATCTCGCCGCGGAGTCGCACGTCGATCGCTCGATCGACGGACCCGCGGAATTCCTCGACACCAACGTTTCAGGCACGCTTGCGCTCCTGGAAGCAGTGCTTTCGTATTGGCATGGGCTCGAAGAACCGCATCGCAAGACCTTCCGCTTCCTGCAAGTTTCCACCGACGAGGTTTTCGGCTCGCTGGGCCCCACGGGCAAGTTCACCGAGACGACGCCTTTCGCGCCGAACTCTCCCTACGCCGCGTCGAAGGCAGGCGCCGATCACCTGGCACGGGCGTTTCATCGCACGTATGGCCTGCCGGCGATGGTTACGCACTGCTCGAATAACTATGGGCCGTACCAGTATCCCGAAAAGCTCATTCCGCTGATGATCCTGAACGCCGCCGAACGCCGGCCGCTGCCCGTCTACGGCGACGCCCTGGCCCGCGTGCTCAGCGAGGGGCGTATCGGCGAAACGTATAACATCGGCGGTGGCGCCGAGCCGACCAACCTGGAACTTGTACGGCGCGTTTGCGCGCTCGTGGACGAGCTGGTTCCCGACGGCCTCGGACCGCGCAGCGAGTTGATCCGCTTTGTCGAAGATCGCCCCGGCCATGATCGCCGCTACGCAATCGACTCCTCGCGCCTGCGCGACGACCTATCGTGGCGTCCGGCTCGCAACTTTGACGCCGGATTGAGCGAAACGGTCGCCTGGTATCTGGCCAACCGCCGCTGGGCGGAGCAATGCCTGGCCGGGAAGTATGATCGCGAGCGATTGGGCGTTCAGTGTAAGGCGAAGAGCGCGACCTGCATGTAGATAATGATCCCCACGATATCGCAAATGCAGGAAACGAAGGGATTGCTCATGATGGCAGGGTCGAGTCCCAATCGCCGAAACACCAGCGGCAACATCGAACCGGTCAACGTTCCGCAAACCACGACGAGGACGAGCGTAATCGGTATGACTACGGCGTGGCGAGCGCTAGGCGTACCGCCGAACAACACGGCGCCCATGAAGACGGCGACTCCGTAGCCGATGCAGCCGAGAAACGCGCCGAGGATCAGCCCTGAGGCGATTTCGCGCTTCACGACGCGCCACCAATCGCGCAGCGTGATGTCGCCGGTGGAAAGGGCGGTAATGATCAACGTCGCCGATTGACTGCCGGTGTTGCCGCCGCTGGAAATAATCAACGGCAAAAACATGACGAGCCAGGTGATATCCTCGATCGACTTCTGATAGCTCTTGAGCGCGAACGCGGTCAGCAACGCGCCAAAAAACAGAATCGCCAGCCACATCCCGCGCTTCCACGACAACTCGAAGAGCCCGGTGTCGATGTAGCCGGTGCTCAACGGATTCACGGCCCCGATGCGCTGCGCGTCCTCGGTGGCCTCTTCGACGACCACGTCGATAGCGTCGTCGTGGGTGACGATGCCGAGCAGGTGGTGTTCTGCGTCGACCACGGGAAGCGCGAGGAAGTCGAACTTCGCGAATTTCTGCGCCACGAGTTCCTGATGCGCCGTTACGTCGACCGAGATCACCTCGCGGCGCATCAGCTCGCGGATCAGCGTTTTCGGATCGGCCAGCACGATTTGCCGCAGCGACACCAGCCCGCGCAAATGATCGTTGTCGTCGACGACGTACAGGTAGTAGATCGTTTCCAGCAAGTCGGCCTGGCGGCGCACGTGATTAAGCGCCTCGGCCGCCGTCTCTGCCTCGCTCAACCGCGCGAAGTTCGTGGTCATCATCGCCCCGGCGGTCCCCTCGGGGTATTCCGCCAGGCGCATGATATCCCGACGCTCTTCGGCCGGGATCAGCGGCAGAATCGCCTGCTTGATCTCGGGTTGCACCTCGCTGAGGATGTCGACTCGCTCATCGGCCGGCAGCAGCGTGATAAATCGCGCGATCTCCTCGCGTGGCACGCCCTCGAAGATTTCGACCTGCTTGGGCAACTCGAAGTAGCGGAAGATCTCGACCTGGCTGGCCGGATCGGTGTGCTGCAGTACCTTCCAAGCCTCCTCGGCCGAAAGCCCTTCCATGAACTCGGCGGTCCGGGCCGGATGGAGCGCTGTGCAGAACTCGTGCAGCTCGACCGCATTATTCTCGGCCAGCATCTCTCGGAGTTCGGGCAAGTACAGCGTATTCGTCACAGCGCAAATTCCCGCCGGCGCGTGGTTTTCGAGGCAAGCCCGCCAGTATCCACCCTACGCCAAAAAGTGTCAAAAGGCGGCTGAAGCGGGCGCGGTGATTCGATTTCAGTGAGTCGGGCGCACGCAGTTTTGTAGGATGCATCTCCGACGCCGATGGAGCGGACGTAAATCGCCGCACGACACCAATTCCATTACGGCGTCCAACGCCATCGGCGACGGAGTCGCCTCCTACAAACGAAAAAGCGCCACATGACCACAAATTGGATTGAAGTTTTTTCAAACCACCCCATCTCTCCATTCGGCTAGATGTTATTCCGAATTTCCGGTTACCCCCATCTAAGTGCTTTCAGCATCCATGGTTAGTGGCCCTTGCAACGGTCAAATCCTTTTCGGATTGACAGATTGGCATCAGATTCGCAATAACTTTCGCCGACGCGCAAGATGCGTGTTTCTTGGCTGCACGACGGGCTCGACCCAGCCTTCCGAGCGGCCTCGCCGATACTCCCCCGCAGGAGACGCACGTAGCATGGACTCGCTCATGGCGATCGGCCTTTTGGCCGCGGCTCAGTTCCTTGGCCTGATGAGCGCCGCTGGCGCCCGCTGGTCCGCCGGATCGCGCGGACAGTCCTTCTTTCAAGGCCTGTTCCTGATGCTCTTTACGGTGCTCGGCGTCGTCACGATGGGTTCCGTTTTCGTCGGACCGGGTTACGTGCTTGCTTGCGGCACTGCGTTGGCCGTGATGGTCCTTACCGCGACGTGGGAACTCCGCGTCGCGACGTAACTTCTCTTGTTCGCTCGCATCTGGGCGGGCTGCTACTTTCGAGAATCGCTTTCGCGCCTTAGACTGTAGGCGCTATGTCCACGACTCTGGAACCGCCGCCGCGCGCCGCAAGTTGGACGCGCCGTCATTTGCTGGGGTTAGAGGACCTCTCCGCGGACGAAATCAACACGATTCTCGACACCGCCGATCAATTCAAGCAGGCCACCGGCGATTGCCGACGCAAGCTGAACATCCTCGCTGGGAAAACTTGCGCGAACTTGTTCTTCGAGAACTCCACGCGCACTCGGACCAGTTTCTCGCTCGCCGCCCGACGCCTGGGCGCGGATACGATCGATTTTTCGTCGACCGGCTCGAGCGTCTCCAAAGGGGAGACGTTCATCGATACCGCCAAGACGATCGAAGCTATGGGGATCGACGCCGTCGTCGTGCGGCATCAAACCCCGGGAACGCCCCACCTGCTGGCGCAGACCCTGGCCTGCACGGTGATCAATGGCGGCGACGGCCCCCATGAGCATCCCACGCAGGGACTGCTCGATATCCTGACGATTCGGCAGCATCGCGGCAGTCTCAAGGGGCTGACCGTGGCGCTGGTCGGGGATATCGCACACAGCCGTACCGCTCGATCGAACATTTGGGGTCTGAAGACCCTTGGCGCCCACGTCATTGTCTGCGGGCCCTCGACGCTCGTTTCCAAACGTTGGGAGGAACTCGGCGTCGAGGTCGCCTACAACCTGGACGCTGTCATCCCCCGCGTTGATGTGCTGAACCTGCTGCGGATTCAATTCGAGCGGCTCTCGACGCGGCCGTTCCCGTCGGTGCGCGAATACGCGCTGCTCTACGCCATGACCCGCGAGCGGCTCGCGCATGCCAAGAGCGACGTGCTGATCATGGCCCCCGGTCCCATCAACCGGGGCGTCGAAATCACGCCGGAAGTGGCCGATGGCCCGCACTCGGTCATCTTGGAACAGGTCAACAACGGGCTGGCGATCCGCATGGCGGTGCTGTGGCTCTGTTGCGGCACGGCGGCCTAGAAAACGGCGGTTGCTCGTCCCGTGTTCATTCCGCCCCGAGCCGACGACTGGCTGGTGTTTCACGGCGAGGCCAGCCCCGCCGAGGCTCGCATCTACCTCAAGCTACGGTTCAGTGGGGATCTTGCGGACTTAAAGCTGACCGGAACGATTCTCGGGCCAACGAGTCGCTACGCACGGACGCTGCAGGCCACGACCCGCTTCGAGCGTCCGATCAGCGATGCGGAATCGCTCGTCGAAGTGATCCTCCCTGATCCCTGTTTTTGGTCGCCCGCCGCGCCCTATCGATATACGGCGAAGCTGCAACTGGAACGTGCCGGGGAACGCGTCTGGGGGGACGAGCGGAGCTTCGGCATCCGTCGCCTGGGGGCTCGAAACGAACGGATCTACTTCGACGCGCAGAATTGGGTCCTGCGCGGCGCCGTGGCGAGGGAACCGCGATCACTGGACTGGGACGCGTGGCGAGAGCACGACCTGGCCGCCATCGTCGAGGACCCGTCGGAAGCCTTCTGTACGGAGGCCGATGAGCGCGGTCTCCTCGTCATCGCGCGTAGCGGTGCGACCGGAACGGCGCTTCAATCGCAACTGCTGGCCTGGCAACGACATCCGTCGGTGGGCATAATTGTCCTCGACGCCACATCGGAGCTGTCGGCCGCAGAACGCGCCGTCGTGCCGAACACCATCCTTGCCGCACGCCACGATAGGCCCGACACCCCGATTCCGGATTGGGCTGAGATTGTCTGGCAGCTTGAGCCAGCAGGTTCCACTGCAACGCCGGAACGGCGGCTGGCACGGATTATCGAGCGGCCGGCCTATGCAGAGGGGCCGGGAGCTGCCAGGTCCATTTGCGACGCGGCACAACGCGACTGGGCCGGCCGCGGCCACCTCGCGGGATTCGTCGCTGGATAAGCACCTCGAGGTGGCTCCCCCCCGCCAGGACGGCAACGAATGACGAGTAAAAAAATATTGGAAATTGCTAGTTAATTGTTTGTGTTTCCGCAGAAACCGATTATGTTGCATAAATGAAGTAGGCGGCACTGCAAAAAGGGGGGAGTCGGCTATTCTGCCCGGCGCTCGACCCGCAGACCTTCTGGCATCTCATCTTTGGTTTCTTCTTCTGGGGACGATTCATGAAGCGCAAGTTTTTGTTGGGCGCTGGAGCTGCGCTCTTGTTGAGCTGCTCCGGTACGGCGCGGGCTGATTGGTTGATCAAAACGTACTCCAAGCCGAGCACGGGTACGATTAACAACTACGCCACGGCCGACGCGTTGATTTCCGGGACCGGGCTGTTGTTCTCGAATGCCGCGCCTTACACGTTGGCCAATACTTCGGACAACGGCGACAGCGGCGGCAACTACGGCGTCGGGACGCAAATCGTGGGGATTGGCCCCGGCGATATTAACGACTTCGCCTTCGTCGGCGTCGGCTCGATGTCGGTCGCCACGACGGGCTCCTACATGTTCTTCACGAACACCGACGATGGCTCCCGCGTGCACATCAGCGTCAATGGCGGCGCCTCGACGCAGATCATCACGGACGACGTGTTGTCCGGACCGCACACGGTACCGAGCGCGGCGGTCGCGCTCAACGCCGGGGACACGGTCGATTTCACCTGGATGTGGTTCGAGGCCGGCGGCGGCGCTCAAGGCGAGTTCTTCTACGATCGCGACGGCGGAGCGGACGCATTGATCGGCGACGGCGTCGAAGGTTTGACGTTGAATGGCGGTAGCTTCACCGGCACCGTCTACAAGTCGGACGTCGTTCCGGGAATGATCATTAACAACTTCGCTGACGCGGCGAATGTGATTGCT
>CAZUBB010000025.1:7080-16684 GCA_964618485.1 uncultured Pirellulales bacterium | reverse complement strand
TTGCTTCCCCCGGCTCGTTCAAAGGCCAAGGCTACTACGACACCTTCAACATCTCGAACTCCGGCGGCGACGGCGATTTTCCCGGCGGTGTGAATGTCGTGGGCGTCGCGCCCGGCGCAGATGACTTTGTCGCCGTGGGAACCGGTTTCCTTGACATCGAACCGCATCAGGTCGGCTCGTATTTCTTCCGTTCGAACACGGACGATGGCGGCCGGCTGAAGATCGACCTCAACGACGACGGCGACTTCGATGACGCCGGCGAATTGGTGATCAATCAGGACGTCCTGCAAGGCGACACGAACACCGACTCGGTCGCAGTCAACTTCCCGACGGACGGCTATTACAAGATCGAGTACTCGTTCTTCGAGCGAGGGGGCGGTGCCCAAGGCGAAGTCTCGGCCCGTAGCGTCGATGGCACGTCCTACATCCTGCTTGGCGACAGGGCCAACGGCGGGCTCGGCGTCATCCGTCCGATTCCGGAACCGGGCACGATGATCCTGGCCGGTATCGGCGGACTCGTTGCCCTCGCGTTCCGTCGCCGCAAGTAACCTGCGACGGTCGCGCACCAACTAGGCGGAAAAGCCACGACCCAGCCTCGCAAGGGGCTGGGTCGTTGTGCTTTCTGGGTGACCTTTCCCGTACAGCGAGATCGCGGTTACTCCGGGCGCTCACGCTTCCGGCTCGCTGAAACGGCGACTACATCAGCGTTTCACCGTTGCGCGCGTGAGCGGGGCCTTTCGCGCGGTACGGCCGTTGGCCGGCCGCCAGGTGCTGGCCGTAGCTGATGCGCCGGGGTGTTTGTCGAAGCCCGTCAAGCGTCGGTTTTCCTGGACCGATTGTTCCTTCGTCAGCTTGGCGAGAAAATCCGGCGATGCCCGGTCCAGGACGATGACATTGCTCTTGGCCCGCGGATCGTCGAGGGACCGCACGATGCAGATCACTTCGGCACTTTCGTGTTCGCTTACCGCGGCAATCAGGTCCGCCTCCGCCGCGGCCGGGATGGGAGCGTCCTGAGTCATTGCCACCGGACGCACTGGCGTATCCTCAACACGAGCGAGCCGCGAGGCCCCCGCGCTGATGACATCGGTAAGCTTCAGATCGTCCATCTGCGCGTAAATCGCCCCCAACGCCGCGTAGAGCCCTTCTTGATCCTGCGGGTCGGCGGCATTGCAGACGCCGATCAATTCCCCCTGGGCGTTGAACAGTCCGCCGCCCGAACGCCCCTGCACCGGCATGCCCGAGGCCTGAATATTCGGCGGTCCCAGGTACTTATCCACCGCGGTAACTTGGCTCGACATGATGGTCGGATCGGCCCCTCCGTTGCAGCCGACGCTGCAGACCGGCTCGCCGACTTGCGGCGAGTAACTACGCGCCGCGACTGGCGCCGAGGGAACCTGTCCGCCGGGCCGAATCGCGACGAACCCCAGATCGCGTTCCAGGTCGAATCCGACGAGCTGTCCCGGAATGCCTTGGGGCGCCCCAGGTCCGAACATATCGACCGTGATCTTGCCTTTGCCTTGCGATTCGCGGAACACGTGGCCACAGGTGACGATCAGCGCTTCGCCGTTGCGCGAGTCGATCACCGTTCCGGTGCCATACGATTGTCCGGTGGCGTCTTCAATTCGCAGCCGCGCCGCGACGGCCAGGAGATTCGGCGCGGCAGCCGTTGGGGCCTTGGCGACCGCTGGAGCGTGGCCCGTGCTGCGAGCTACATCCGTGAGCTGCTGGCCAGCGCCGCGTACGCCTGCGCGGGCAAACATGCCCTCTAATTCCTGGCGATTCACCAGGCCGACGACGCGATCGACTTCCTGACCGTCGACCACGAGCACAAAGCAGGGGAGCGGGCCGACGCCGAAACGCTCGGTCGTGGCGCGGTCCTGATCGACGTCGATGGGGCGAATCGGAAAGCCCGCCTCGCTCAGCTCTTCAAGCGTCCCGGCCATTTGCTGGCACGGGGCGCACCAGTCGGCCTTGAATTCATAGAGCGCGGTTTCGCCCGACGAAACCAACGCGCACGCCAGCAGCGCAGCAGTGCAATGGACCATCGACATCCCTCCTTGGATTGATGGATCGTAGAGGCCGCGGACCGGCATCCTGCCAGTCCGTGCGGCGACCTCCTGGGTAATATCCTTGAGGCGACACAGGCGCGTCTGCGGACCGTTCTGGGTTGTCCGCCCACGCAGCTTTTGTCACCTCGGTAAGAGTTATGGGCCGGATCGGAAGTTCTTACAATCCCAAACCACGGCCTCGCAAGTCTTGACGCGGTTCTGATTGTCCTATCTCGTTGTTTTGGAAGCCTTTGCGGCCACCTCGATCATCCGCCGATCGGTCCGCTGACGTATGTCTGCCCCGGAATGCAGCTTCCGTGCCTTTCGCCGCGCCGGGCGCTTCAGATACCGACCGGATTCTGCAACGCAACATAAACGTCCCGCTGGTCCCACACCCAGAAACCGGCGCGATGGTACAGCGCCAGGGCGGGCGTGTTCGCCAAATCCACTGCCAGCACGAGTTGTGCGCGCGCGAGTGCGCCCGTCCGGCGCTGCGCCTCGGCGATCATTTGGAGTCCAAAACCCTGCCCGCGCGACGCCGTAACCACGCCCATGTAGACGAGCTCGCACTGATTCGCCGCGGGATGCTCGGCCAGAATCAAACAGCCAACGGGGCGATCGCCGTGGTAGGCGATAGACCACAATTCCGGATGATAGCGGCCGATCGCGCGATACCCCGCGAGAACGTCCGCCGTCGATCGCACGCCGTTGAGCGCCGGACAGTCAAGGGTTTCTTGATAGCTCAACTCCACCAGGTCCCCCAGCATTTCCGGCGGCGCTGTGAGGGCGGTTTCGAACCGCAGCGCGGGAGTCACTTTGTTCGGCGCCGCAGACCGGGCGTCCCAAGTCAGAAATGCGAGCCTCGCGAGACGTTCAAAGCCGACCTCGGTGAACCACTGTGCGGCAGCGTGGTCCTCGACTTCCAACATCGCTTGATGAACTCGCGTGTTCTGGCCTGAGAGCCAGGCGACGCAATGTCGGATCAATGCTGCGCCGATTGGGCCGTCCATCGCTCCCGTGAACCTCGGTCGCCAAATTGACGCGGTGCGACCGGGATGAAGCTGTGCGAGGGCGACCCCCTCAATACGTGCGTCGCGCACGGCAACCACGAGTCCCGGCACAACGCCTCCGCATCGCGGCAACTCCGAAGCCAGCGTAGCGGCGAGCGACGAACGCTCGTCCGGGGAGAAAGACGAAAGCAATAACGCCAACGCATCGCACGTCTCGTCGGCGCGCACCAGCCGGAGTTGCGGCACATCAGGGTTCATTCCGGGAAGCCTACCGGCCGCTCGGTGTGCCGTAAAGGCGCGCTCAGCTCGCCTGGGCGGCGTTACCGCCGTCACAACCGGCGTAACGTGAGCGGGCGTGCCTAGTTCGCGCCGGCCGCCCCGTCGTGCAGCCAGATGCGCCCTACGTTTCCACAGGCGCTGCGGGCGGCGGCGCTGAGTTGATGCGCTGGGCGTGAGCGCCGCGCTATCGTGCGGCGTTCCCCGCACACCTTACGTAGGTGCGTAATATGTTGCATACAATACGACTCGCGACCGCCGCTCGTTGGTTGTTGTTGGCGTCGATGCTCGTCGGCGTGGCGAGCTGCCGCCGCAACGAATCCGAACCTTTGCGCATCGGCGTCAATCCCTGGCCGGGCTATGAGCTGTTTTTTCTGGCGCATGAGCTCCGTTTCTTCCAAGCGGAAGGGGTCGATGTCCAGCTCGTCGAGCAGTTGTCGTTGAAGGATTCGCGGCGCGTATTCGTCCGTGGTCTGGTGGACGGCATGTTCGGAACGCCGATGGACCTGGCAGTCATTCAAGTCGGGCAGGCCCGCCCGGCGGAGGCGCACTGGGCGTTTAGCGTTTCCTCGGGCGGCGACGCCATCGTGGCCCGTGAGCCGCACCGCACGCTGGCCGATCTGCGAGGCAAACGGGTCGCCATCGAACAGGGCCTCGGCGATTACTTCCTTGCCCGTGCGCTGGAGTCCTCGGGCATGACATTGGCGGACGTCGACGTGGTATACCTCCCCTATGCAGTCGCCGATGAAGCGCTGCGTTCCGGCGAAGTCGAAGCAATTCACACGTATTCTCCGATCTTTCATCGGCTCACACAGCCGGGAGAACAACCGTTTCACGTGTTGTTCACCAGCCGCGAATTGCCGGGCGAGATCGTCGATCTCCTGATCATCGGCCCGGAAGTCGCCGAAGAGCGAGCCGATGACTTGCGAAGCGTCGAGCGCGCTTACGACCGCGCTTGCCGTTTCCTCGAAGAAGATCCGGAGCGCGCCTTTGAGATTATGGCGGAACGTGAAGGCGTTACGCCGGACGAAATGGCCAGCTCGTTTCGCGATGACTTGACTCTCATTCCACCGGCGGATCGTGCGGCCTACCTCGCCCCACACGGCGGCGCCACGCAGGCGCGAGAACGCTTTCACGCGATGCTGAAGTCGAATCGCGCAAGCGAGCCGGTTAATGCGGACACTCCTGCACCGCCCGTTCAAAATAAAGACACACGTACGACGACGGATACTTAGCCCCCGTTTCCGCAGCAATGACGACCTTGAATACGACTGCTCCCCCACCGACAAGCGTCCGGCGCGGCATGCGCTCGTTGCGCGTGCGATTGCCTTTGGCCACGTTGTCGCTGGGCATCGTCATCTGCCTCTTCGGCGCCATGCTGACCGGACGAATGGTGCTCCAGGGGACGCAGGCCCAGGCGCTGCGTCGCGGTTCGGCGCTGGTACATGCCGTCGAACACGCCGCCGATTCCATCCGCCACGAGAGCGATCTGCAGCGCTTTGTCGCGGCGCTCAGCAGCGAGGAAGACGTGGCATTGATTGTCGTCGCCGCGAGGCCCACCGAAGGTCCGATGCGCGTCATCGCCTCCTCGCGTCATGCGTGGCTGGGGCGATCGATCGACGAGCTACCCGACGCCGCGATTCGAAAGCGCCTGCGCAACGCCAGCGAATTAAACCACACGACTTCCGAACTCGCCGAGGGGCGCGGCACGCTGCGACTGTCGGGCCCCGTTTCGGCCGATTCGCTATTTCAGGCTAAGGGGACGCACGGCGCTACCGTCGTCGACCTAGACGTCCGCCGGGCAGCTCGCGAGTGGCGAGCTTCCATCTGGCAAGCGTTCCTCTCGAGCATGGCCACTGTGCTGGCGGTGACCTTGGCGGGCATGGGCGTGATGGCGATGATGGTGCTGCGCCCCATTGCGGCCCTGAATGCGGCGATCGTAGCGCGTCGCAAGGGAGATCGCGGCGTCCGCGCGCACGCCGTTCATGACGACGAGATCGGGGCGGTGACCGCGGAATTCAACCGGCTGCTGGATGAAGTGGACGCCAGCGAAACTGCGGCGCAAGACCACGCCCTGGCGATGGAAAACGCCTGCCGTGAGCTGGAGTTTCTGCGGTTCGCGTTCGATCAGCATTCGGACGTCTCGATGACGGATGGCCGCGGCCGTATCACGCACGTCAATCAGCGGTTCTGCCAGCTCAGCGGCTATTCGCGCGAAGAACTGATTGGTAGCGATCACCGCATGTTGAATTCCGGCTACCATACGCCGGAGTTTTGGCGGAAAATGTACGCGATCACCGCCGCCGGCGAAGTCTGGCACGGAGAAATCTGCAACCGGCGTCGCGATGGACAGCTCTATTGGGTTGACGCCACGATTGTGCCGCACATCGGTTCGTCCGGCACGGTCGAGCGATTCATCAGCATTCGCACCGACATCTCCGAGCGACGCAACGCCGACGAAGCGCTGCGATACGAGCGCGCGCGGCTCAAGACGTTTGTCGAATACGCCCCGGCCGCAATCGCCATGCTTGACCGCAATATGCGCTACGTGGCCGTGAGCCGCCGCTGGTTGACCGATTATCGTATTGACAATCAGGAAGTCGCCGGACGTAGCCACTACGAGATCTTTCCGAACGTGCCCGAACGTTGGAAAGAAATCCACCAGCGCTGCCTGGCCGGCCACGTCGAACGCAGCGAGTGCGACAGTTGGCGTCCGACGGGTTGGGCGGAAGATCAAACGCTACGTTGGGAAGTGCGCCCTTGGTACGACGCCGAGGGCTGCATCGGCGGTCTGCTGATGTTCACCGAAGATATCTCGGCGATCAAGCGGATTGAAGACTCCCTGCAGACGGCGCTCGTTAAGGCGGAAAACGCCAACCGGACGAAGAGCGAGTTCCTGGCCAACATGAGCCATGAGATTCGCACGCCCATGACCGCGATTCTCGGCTACGCCGACCTGTTGCTGGACGACCACGACATGGCGCTCCAGGAGGATCGACGCAACCAGGCGCTCCGTACGATTCGGCGCAATGGCGAACATCTGTTGGATATCATCAACGACATCCTCGACCTTTCGAAGATTGAAGCCGGCATGATGACGGTCGAGGCGATCGCTTGTTCGCCTCTGCGCATCGTCGACGACCTCGTCCTGATGATGCGGCCCCGCGCCGAAGCCAAGGGAATCTCGCTCAGCGTCACCTACCCTGGCCGCCTGCCGGCGGAAATCCACTCCGACCCGACGCGTCTCCACCAGATCCTGGTCAATCTGGTCGGCAACGCCATCAAGTTCACGGCGGACGGTTCCGTGCACCTCGTGGCGCGGTACGTCGCCGAGGAACCCTCGTGCCTTGAATTCGACGTGATCGACACCGGCGTGGGCATGCAACCGGAACAGCTGGAGCGTTTGTTCCTGCCGTTTTCGCAAGGCGACGCATCGACGACGCGCAAGTACGGCGGCACCGGGCTGGGGCTCGCGATCAGTCGGCGCATCGCCGGGCTACTCGACGGCGACGTCGAAGTGGTGTCGTCCACGCCAGGCGGCGGATCGCATTTCCGCTTTCTGCTCCGCGGCGGTGTACATGCCGCGACGACTTTGATCGACCCCGCGGCCACGGGCGCAATGACGTCGGTCAATCCGAGCCGCACCACGAACGTTGCGCCGCTCTCCGGATGCCGGATTCTCTTGGCCGAAGACGGCGCGGATAATCAGCGGCTGATCGCGCATCTGCTGCAGCGTGCCTCGGCGACCGTGGAGATCGTCGACAACGGCGTCAAGGCGATCGAGGCGGTGCAACTCGCGATCGCAGAGAACCGGCCGTTTGACATCGTCCTCATGGACATGCAGATGCCGCTATTGGACGGCTACCAGGCCACGTCGCGTCTCCGGGCCGACGGCTACAAAGGCGCGATTGTCGCACTCACCGCACACGCCATGTCCCACGATCGCGATAAATGCCTCGCCGCCGGCTGCAGCGAGTACCTCACGAAGCCGGTGGATCGCCGCGCACTCATCGCCATGCTACTGCGCTTCTACGACCGCCCTTTCGCGACCGTCAACGCTTGAACTTGCACCGTCGCGGCATGGTCGCGAAGTTGTGGCATGGCCACAACCCCGACCGAAGGTTTCTCAGACTGCATTTACCGCAGGCTCATCAAATACGCCGTCAGATCATCCAGTTCCGCTTCGCTAAGTAACTCGCCGAACCCCTGCGGCATGATCGAAACACGGCTCGGCGCCTGTTCCTCAATGGCCGCTCGATCGACGCGCACCAATTCCCGTTGTGCGGTGCGCAAGTACAGAGCGTCACTCGACTCGCGCTCGGCAAGTCCGTGAAACACGAGGCCGTCTTTGGTCGAAAGCGTCAGCAGCGCGTCGTAACCTCGCGCTAATGTCAAACTCGGATAGAGGATCGACTCTCCCAAATCGCGGCGGGTCCTGATCGCGGCAATGTGCGACAGATCCGGCCCGATCGCCGCGCCGCGCGACTCCGCGCGGTGGCAAGCGGAGCAGGCCGCGCGGGCGCCGAAGAACAACACTCGGCCGCGATCGACATCGCCGTTCGAGGAGCGCGCGTCGAACGCGGCCAGTCGCGTCTGCTGGTCCTCAGTCACGACTTCTCGCGCAGCGAGCAGCTTTTCCATCGCCGCGCGCACTTCGTCCGGGTATCCGGCGAGCGCTGCGCGTACGTCGGCGTAAGGCAGTAGCGCCAGACCTTCGTGTTGCGCTAACGACTGCACGAGCGCCAATCCGACGTCGCGCGTCCGTCCGCGCCGAAACGCCGGGAGCAGTGCGGCAAGTTCTAGCGGCTGCGCCTGCGGGATGGCTGCGGCGAGTTGACTCAACTGCGCCTCCGACAAATCAGCCCGTGCAACGGCTGATGACCATTTGCTCCGCTCCGCTTCGCCGGAGGCGCTCTGCCAAGCCGCGACGAACGATGCCCAGTCCTGGTCGTCGAGCTTGGCGCCGAGTTCCGCGAGCCCGCGGATGGCGGCCAATCGCGTCGGCTCATCGTCCAAGCGCGCGGCGTTCGTCAAAGCACCGCTCAAACGCGGATCCCGCACGCTGGCGGCAGCGCGGACAAACGCCATGCGTAGCTGCGGATCGTCCGCTTGACTGCCCGCCTCGAGCGCCGCGATCCAAGTCGACGGCGTCGGCGCCAATTCGCTACCTTGCACGACGTCGAGCAGGAGCGCTTTGACGGCCGCTTTGACGGCGTGGTTTTGAAGCTGCTCGGCGATGAACGACTGCGTCGCGGCATCGCCGCTGAACGCGACGAGCGCTCCACGCAACCATGCAGCGCGCGCGGCGTCGAGCGGCTCTGCAAGCCACGCGCGCCAGTGCGCTGGCATGGCGCTGGTCCAGTCCGCCCGCTGCGCGACGGAGTTCATCGCCTCGCGTACGGTCAGGGGATCGGTCGACCCGAGCATTGCCAGCACGTCTTCGCGATCGACTGCTGCGGGCGCCACCTGTTCCAGCGCCATCAGCGCAGCCCGTTGAACCGCTGGGTGGGGGCTGCGCAGACCATCGGCCAAGGCTGGGGCATCCCCGGCCTCGATCGCCGCGAAAATCAAGGCGTGCTCCTCGGCGCGGTCGAGCGCGAAACGAACGGCATCGAGCAGCGCCGGCGTCTGAGCGTGCGCTCCACAGCGACTAAGGGCCTCGGCGGCGGTCCGACGAATCGCCGCGTCAGGCGACGTCAATGATGCGGCCAGTGACGTCGTCGCCTGCAAGTCCGCAGTCCAACCCGCGCTCTGCATCGCCACTTGTTTCACCTGGGGATCGGACGCGTCCATCAAGGCGCGGGTCGCGCTCGGATCGATCTGATGAATCGCCCAGGCGGCCAAAACACGGGCATGGGGACTCTCAGATCCGACGGTCGCAAGCAGGCCCTGAATCGATGTTTCGCCGCGCCGGATCAGCTCACGTTGAGCCCGATCGCGCACCACCCAGCGGTCGTCGGCCAGTAACTTAAGCAGTGCTGGCTCGTTCGCCTGGGAGAAACCCATCTTGTTGCCGCGCGGATCGCCAACGCGCGGGGCATCGGCGCGGCGAATGCGGTAGATCGCTCCGGCGATCTCCGGCTTCGCGACCTGCGACGTCGGGCAGCCGTACCGGAACCAGCCGCCGGTGTCGATCACCAGCAGGCTGCCGTCAGCGTCTTCCAGCACGTCGGTCGGATGAAAGTCGATGCTGTCAGAGCGTAGAAAATCGGCGCGTTCCGCCGCGTACGTAGAACCTGACGGCGCCAACCGCGTGACGTTCACCTGATG
>CAZUBB010000025.1:0-7070 GCA_964618485.1 uncultured Pirellulales bacterium | reverse complement strand
TTCGCAGACGAACCAACTATCGCGGAATTCGGTTCCCAGTGAATCGCCCCGATAGCGCATGGCTCCGGATACGGCCACGTGACCATAGTTGAACACCGGTCCCAATAGATCGCCGGTGCGACGAAACTCCTCCAGGCATTGCGGTTGGTCGTCGCGCGGGTAGCGGCCGCCAGGAAGCCAATGCACGAGGCAGTCGCCGCGCGTCTGATAGAAGAGATTCACCGTGCCCAGCACGTCGCCGGTCGGCGTGAAGTCAATCTCCACCGGATTATCCATGCCGCCGCCGCAGTGCGTGCGAAAGTCGCTGCCATCGAGTCGGCAGGAGAAGATCCGCGCCGACTCGCCTTGTGAAATGATCGCCCCATCCCTGTCCCGTACTACGTGCCCATGCCGGCCGTCGCACCACCAGAGCCGGCCTTCGGGGCCGATGAAGCAGCCGTGGATGTCGGCAGCGTTACCGATAAAGCCGAACTCGCCGACCAGTTTCGTTCGCTCTTCCGCCACGCCATCGCCATCCTGGTCGCGCAGCCGCCAAATAAACGGCGCACTCGCGACGTATAGCGAATCGCCATGCCAGACGCCCCCGTTGGGAAACGTCATCCGGTCGGCGAACACCGTCGAGCGGTCGAATCGCCCGTCACCATCGGTGTCCTCGAGCCGGCGGATGCCGTTGGGTAGCTGATCCTGCAGCTCTTTTTCATCCAAATTCACTCCCGCCGCGTCGGTGACGTAGAGCCCCCCCTGGTCGTCGAAGCACGCCATCAAGGGGTGCTGTACCAGAGGCGGCCCGGCGACGACTTCGGCCACGAAGCCCGGCGGCAACTGCAATGGCGTCACAGTTTCACCAGCATCCGCAAAACGCGCCGTAAGCACGGCCGGCGCAAGAAGGAATGCCAGCAACGTTTGCCGACGTCCTGACAAAACCGGCATCTTACTCATGGATAAAGCCTCTGCTCGACTGCCGTTCGTTGGCTGAGAATGCGCCCCGCTTCGCTGCTGTATCCGTCATATCTTAGCGACTCCGCGATCGGATCGTACCGATTTAATCTTCCCTGGCAATTCCTCCGCATTCTCCGCGGTCGATGGAAATAAGGCTGGTGCGGCATAGCGCGAAATGAACGAGGTCAACGGATGACACGGATTCTACTCGCGATCGGATTGTCTGTCCTCGGGCTGGCATCAGCAGCCCGCGCGGAGCGGACCATCACGCTCACCGAGTACGAGGCCCTCTGCCGGCGTCTGGCCACAGTCGAGCAAGAGCTCGCGGCGACCAAGCAAGCCATCTCCGTGCAGCGGCTTCCCGCGACGGCGCATCCAACCAGTAACTCCGCCGCGCAACCCTCGGTGGAGCCGCCGGTGGATCCCCGAGTCGATTCGCTCGCCGCCACGATTGAGAACATGCAGGCCGACGCCAAGGCGATCAAATATCCGAACTTCACCATTAACGGCGTCTTCCAGGCCGACGCCGGCTGGTACACGCAGGACGCCGTGAGCATTGAGAGTGTCGGCGACCAGCAGGATGGGGCCGATTTCCGTCGCGCCCGATTGGGGGCGAAAGGCGCGATCACGCCCAACTTCAACTACTTTTTTCAATTGGACTTCGCCGCGTTCGGGCGACCCACGTTTACCGACGTGTGGGTCGAATGCACGAATCTGCCCTATCTCGGCACGGTCCGCGCCGGCCAATGGAAACAGCCGTTCAGCCTGGAAGTGGTGAGCAGCTTCCGCTACACCACCTTCCTGGAACGTTCGCTTCTGTTCCAGGCGTTCACGCCATTCCGCCACATCGGCGTCGGATTCTATAACCACAACGAGGAACTCACCGCCACGTGGGCGGCAAGCGTTTTCCGCACCGGCCAGGATCAGTTTGGCGGCGACATCGGCGACAACGGCGGCGTGTCGGTAGCCGGGCGCGGAACTTACCTGCCGTATTACGACGAGCCGTCGGGAGGTCGCTATTATCTGCACGTGGGCGGCGCGTTCGATGTCGCCGACCCCGACAGCGATGTCTCGCGCTATGCGACGATTCCGGAGTTTTTCGTGGGTGAAGCCGCCCCCGGACCCGTCGGCACCAGTCAGAACGCCATTCCCGGCGCCCAGAACGGTACGCCGTACTTTGTCGACACCGGCAACATTCCCACCAACATCAGCAACCGCTTCGGCACGGAGTTACTCTGGGTCCACGGGCCGCTTTCGGTGCAGTCAGAAGCGATGTGCGCTGTGGTCGATCGAATCGGCGCGGGGGACGTGTTCTTTCCCGGCGTCTATGCGCAAGTGGGTTACTTCCTCACGGGCGAGCACCGTCCTTACGATCGCACGCTCGGTTGCGTCGATCGCGTGAAGCCGTTCGAAGACTTCTTCCGCGTCAGGACCAATCGCGGCATCTGCACTGGCAGCGGCGCCTGGGAAGTGGCCACGCGCGTCTCGTGGATCGATCTGAACGACGACAACGTTCGCGGCGGCGAACTGACCAACGTCACCTTCGGCGTCAACTGGTATATGAACGCCTACTCGAAGGTCGTCTTCAACTACATCCACTGCTTCCTGGACAACCCCACCTTCGGCGATAGCGACACCGGCATCTACGGGGCCCGCGTGCAGATGGATTTCTGAGCGCAATCCACTCGCGAGTTGTGGCACGGTCTCCTGACCGTGCCACGGTGCGGGAGACCTTCGGTCGGGCCGGTGGCGTGGTCAGGAGACCACGCCACAACATTGGAGGTTACGCTACAATAGTGGAGACCATCCCACAACAGCACGTTTCGACGCGCACGCCAGTTGCTGCGCGCTACTGTTCGCCCACTGCCACCAAGTCCGGCACGACGAGGTAATTGCTGTCCAAGCTTGGCTGCGCTGTCGCCTGGAAGGTGCTCGATTGCAATGGCCGGCTCAGCGCCAAGATGCTATTGCGTGACAGCAAACCGACCGGCTGATCCTGATGCAACACCACGGCGACAGGGCGCGGGTCGCGGGAGAAGAATTCCATCACGGTGCTGAAGCGCGTAAACTCGTCGAATGTCGCGACGTTTCGGTCCACGACGTCGCTCACGAGGCGCTCGTCGCCCGGGCCTGGGGTGTGCCCGTTCGAGAGCTTATCGGCTTGCACAACGCCGAGTAACTTGCCGCGTCCGTCGACCGCCGGGAGTTCGGCGACGTGCGCCCGTTCCAGGAAGTTCTTCGCGCGGCGCGCAGTATCGTCGGCGTTCAACGTCAGCGCACACGGCGTCATGATATGACGCGCCGTCGTCGTTTCCAGCAGCTTGCCCGGTTGAGCGAGCGTGCTCCACGAACGCGTTTCGTCGTCGAACTGTCCGTAGCGTGCGACGAAATTGCGTCCCGATGCCTTCGCGCCGCGGAGCGCCGTTTCCAGGCGATCAAACGTGCGCGACGGCTCGTCGGCCGTCGTGGCAACGCCGCAACTCACCGTCAGATGAACCGGCTGTCCCGCGCACTTGAAAACGGTCGCGGCGATCGTCTGTCGGAGTTTTTCCGCGAACGTGGCGGCTTCCGGTTCGGATTTCTGTCGCAGCAACATCACAAACCGATTGTTGCCGCAGCGCGCGACGGGAACCGACTCCGTCGCAACTTCGACGAGCTTTCGCGTGAACTCCCGCAGCACCTCCGACGCGGCCTTTTGTCCGAAGCGGAGCCCGAAACGACCGAAGGCGTCGATATCCACCATCACGCACGCGGCGCCGGCGCGACGGCTGCCCGACACGGTCACGGACGACAACGCCCGATTGAACGCCGCGGCGCTCAACACGCCAGTCTCCGGATCGAGCCGGTTCTGCCCCCGGGCGCGGCGACGGTGCTCTAGCAGTCGAGCTCCGGCGCGCAGGCGGGCGAGCGCTTCACCATAAACCAGCGGCTTCGCGAGGAAATCGTCGGCGCCGGCCTCCAGGACTTCCGTCATCTCCAGCGCCGCGAGCGGCGCGGAGAGCCAGAAGATGAAGGGGCTATGGCCCGGAAGCGTGCCCTTCAAGGCGCGGCAGGCGTCGAGCTGTTCCGTCGTCGCTCGCGGCGCGTCGAGGAGCACGAACTCCGGCTCCACGGCTTCGCATAGCGCAAGCCCGCCGTCGCGGCCTTCCGCCTGGCAGACTTCGTACTCGAATGCCGAAAGGAATTGTGAAATGTGTCGCAACAGCGGTCTGTCGCCGGAGACGATCAGCGCCCGCAACGGCCTGGGCTCTTGCGAGTTCATCGAACGATTGAACCTGAATCGCGAACAGCCGTTCGCGCCGCACGTGCGGCGGAACCAGAAGTCGCTGGAGAAGTCATCACTCGTGACGGCTATTAAAACCCTAGTCCACGATTCGGCCGCATCTCGCCTTCAGGGTGACTTGCGGGTGCACATTGCCGCGCCCTTCGGAAGCGCATGCGCGTTCTCGCCGTCGCGACGGTCGTCCCGATCGGCGTGGTTATGACGATTGCGAGTGGTCAATTCGGCAGCACAATGCAGGGCGAATTGCGCGACTCCGAACCGCCGCCCAGGCGGATAAATGCTACGCTTTTACAGCCGGCGCTAGCTGCACGCATTGAATCTCGCGCGCCGAGAGTCAGCTTGTAGCTGTGCGGCTGATCGTTGTCGGCAGAGCAGGAAGGCGCCTGATCCATGGGACGATCGGGCAGTATCGCCACGAGTATCGCGAGCGCATTATGCGAACCCAGGTCATGACGAAGTCCGCCGCCGGGGCGTGGCTGGAATACTTGCCGATCGACGGCAGCGCACCGGAAAAGACTCCGGTCGACACGTTTCCATTCACGATCGGCCGTAACGAGTCGTGCGAACTGCACATCGACTCCGGACGCGTTTCGCGCGAGCACGCCGCGATTCGCCGCGAAGGCGCCGACTATTACATTCGCGACCTGGGCAGTACGAATGGGACGTTCCTCAATGGCAAACGCATCGAGGAAATGAAAATCAATGACGGCGACATCGTCGTGATCGCCGACACGGAGTACACGTTCTTCAGCGGCGGCGAGTCCTCGGGGAACGAAACCTCCACGTGCGTGATGCCGAACGCCGCCCCCGCCAAGCCGGCGCGTGCGGAGAGCTCCGGCGACACGCAGCTCATCGGCGAACTCCGCGCCTGGCAGGAAATCGTCTCGTTGCGCGCGATCAACAACCTGTTCCATCCGATCGTCGACCTCGCCACCGGCGACGTGTTCGGCTACCAGGTCTTCGATCCTCGCTTCCCCGCCGGCCGCGTGACGGCCTTCGATTGCGAGCTCGCGCGGCGCGCTCGCGCGTTGCAGCGTTTATCCGCCGCCGAAGACACGCATCACTTGTCGCGTCCGGTGCGATTGTTCTTGAATTTCGACGCAGCCGACCTCGACGCGCAGGATCGCGAAGAGCATCTCGAACAACTGCTCGAGTCGCTCGCCAAGGGATGGCAGTTGGTACTGGAACTTCCCGAGCGCGCCGTGGAGACCGCTGGCGACCTGGCGGAGTTGCGTTCCTGGTTGGCGAATCGTCACGTCGGGCTCGCCTATGACGGCGTCGCCTCGGGCCGCGCGCGCATCGCGGAGTTGAAAGACCTCCCTCCCGATTTCATCAAGCTCGACCGCACCATGCTCCAGGGCGTCCATCGCGGCGCGGACCGACTGCGGCAAGTCGAGTACGTCGTTCAGGCGGCCCAGGAAATCGGCGCGGAAGTCATCGCCACGGGCGTCGACAACGAACAGGACATGGAAAACTGCCGCGGTCTCGGCTGCGGATATGCGCAAGGACTCTACGTCGGCACGGGCGAGCCGTCGTGTGAGATAGTCGAGGCGGCGCTCGCCTGATACGTTTTCGGCGCGGTGCAGAAACATCTTCGGAGCGGCAACCTTCACCTGACTTAGCAACGTGCGTCGTCCGGATCGCCGGACCAGCACACGAACGGATCATGGCTACGCTACGCTCGTCAGAACCGATTCCAGGCTACACCGTAAAAGAGCGCGTCGGCGCTGGCGGTTATGGCGAAGTCTGGACCGCGGAAGTGCCGGGCGGCCTGGTAAAAGCGATCAAGTTTGTTTACGGCTATCTGGACGATGATCGCGCTTCACGCGAACTCAAGGCGCTGAACCGCATCAAGCAGGTTCGGCATCCGTTCTTGCTTTCGATCGAGCGCATCGAAGTGGTTGACGGTCAGTTGATGATCGTCACCGAGCTCGCCGAGATGAGCCTTAAGGACCGCTACGAGCGCTGTCGCGGAGATCGGCTGCCGGGTATCCCGCGCGACGAACTACTCGTATATCTTGGCGATGCCGCCGACGCGCTCGACTTCATGCGCGTCAGCCATTCGCTGCAACACCTCGATGTCAAACCCGAGAACCTGCTGCTGCTCGGCGGACGCGTCAAAGTCGCCGACTTCGGTTTGGTGAAGGATATCGGCGTCACCGAAGCGTCGCTCATGGGCGGCATGACTCCCGTCTACGCTCCGCCCGAAGTGTTCGACGACCGCCCCGGCGAATATAGCGATCAATACAGCCTGGCGATCGTCTTCCAGGAAATGCTGACGGGCGTGCTGCCGTTCCCCGGCAAGACCGCCGCGCAGTTGGCGACGCAACACTTGCAAAGCCCGCCTCGCCTGGCTTCGCTCCCACCGCACGATCGACCTTACATCGAACGGGCGCTCTCGAAGGCGGCGGAAGACCGCTTTCCAAGCTGCCGCGCGCTGATTGACGCGCTGATCGCGGCACCAAAGTTGCGCGCCGCAAGCGTGTCCAAGCCGATTGAGGAAGCGCCGCCGGACGCAACCCCTTCCGATTCGGCCACGTACTCGCGAACACAACTTCCTGCGGCGCGTTCGGCGCCCGTTGCTACTTCCGCCCGCACGCAGATTGTGGGCGATGCGCCGCTTCAACCGGTCGACGACTGGGAGCCGATCGATCTCTCGCCGGCAGTGATTGAGTCGCTGCCGCCGCTGGATGCCGCGCAGGTGGAGGATGGTTTCCGCCCCACGATTGTGATCGGCATCGGCGGTACGGCCGCGCGCATCTTTGGACGCCTCCGGCGTCGGATGTACGATCGCTTCGGCGATCTGCGGCTGCTGCCGGCGTTTCGCACGTTGCTGATCGATACCGAC
>CAZUBB010000024.1:15676-33847 GCA_964618485.1 uncultured Pirellulales bacterium | reverse complement strand
CGTCGATGCCGGCGCGGTTACAGGCGTTGAGGACTTCCACCACGCGGTCGACGCGCCCCGAGCCGTCGCCGCGGACGATCACGCCTTGCGGCCCAAATTGTTGTCGGGCGATCGCCAGCCGCCGCGTGAGTTCCGTTAAGCTGACCTCCTCGCCGTCGAGCGTAAGTCTGCCGTCCTGGTAGACATTGACGGTCCGGGCGGCCGGAGCGACCTGCAAAGCGTTGTGATTCTCCACGCTCGGCACTTCCAGCTTGAGCCGCCGCTCCATGTCGGTGAACTCCGCCCCGACCAGAAAAAACACAATCAGCATCAACACGACGTCGATCATCGGCGTCAAGTTCAATGCCGGCGGTTCGTCGTGGATGGTCTTGAGGGGCATAGGGCGGAAATGCTCAGGGAGGGATCATTGGAAGTGCAGTGTGGTGAGTGCAGAATCTGAGAATGTAAGAATGTGAGAAGATAAGAAGTGTACAGATTCAGGAACTTCGCTCATCACTCCGCACTTCCCCCATTAAGCTGCTTTCCTGCTCGACTTCGCGGTCCTCGCTTCCTGGATCGCTTCGGACGAGATGATACCGATCAGTTCCTGGCCCGCGGCGTCGAGTTCCACCGTGAGCTGGTCCACTTTGCCGACGAAATACAGGTATGTGACAAGCGCCGGAATCGCCACGGTCAGTCCGGCGGCCGTGGCCAGTAACGCTTCGCTAATGCCTTGCGCGAGCATCTCTGCCTTGCCCAGGGCGTCGCTCGTGGCGAGGGCGTTGAACGACGTGATAATGCCCATCACGGTGCCGAAGAGGCCGATCAGAGGGCTGACGGTATGCAGGCCGCTCAGCACCCGCAGGTAACGGCGCAGCCCGGTGACGATTCGTTCCCCGGCGTCCATCACCGCCTGCTCCATCTCCACGGCAGGGCGGCCCCATTTTTTCGCGGCGGCGGCGAACACCGTCGCGACCGGCGTGCCGTTTTCAACGCAGAGCGCCAACGCCCCTTCGCGATCGAGCTGCCCTTCGCGGACCTGGTGCAGGAACCGCTTGATGAACGGCCGCGGCGCGATGCGGCGACGGCGCAGGCTCAGGGCGCGCTCGAAGACAAAGATCAGCAGCACCATCGAGCAGCCAGCCAGCGGAATCATCGTCGGCCCGCCCGCCACGACCATGTCCCAGAGGCTCTTCGTAGGGACGTGCAGGTCCGAAGCGTCGCCGGTTTCGGCGGACGCGACCTCATCGAGATCGCGATCCGCCGCGTAGGCAGGCGCCGAGCACAGCAACGCGCCGAGCAAGCAAACTGCGCCGGCGAGTTTGCGAAACGCCAGCTTGCGCCGCTTCGAAAGCGCGCGGAGCGCGGCGATGCGCTCCACCAACGCGGCGTCGACCGGTTTCTTGGGGACCGGTTTTGCATTCGCGATGTGGGGTTGTTTCGCGTTCAACGTCGGCCGCCGTAGTTGTGTTGCTCGTTGCGTAGGGTTCGAGTCGATCGCAAACGTCCAGATTTGTGTCGCCCCGTTGGGGCTTGAATTGAACGCGCTCCGTTTTCCAGGGGTTTGCACCCCTGGCTATTAGCTTTCGCCCCTTCGGGGCTTCGATCCACGACGGCGGATTACAACCGGCGTCGTCGCGCCCCAAGACTTCCGGGCGCTAACGCTTCCGGCTCCCAAGGAAGAAACAAGAATCGCCGGTCACCAGTCTTCTAACTTCTAACATCTAACTTCTAACTTCCTCCTCCGGCCTACCGCCTCCAGCCTCGCGCCTGCCCCAAAAAACGGCGAACCGAGCGTCGTCGTCCAGAGCTTTCACTCCTTGTCGACGCCGCTCAGTTCGGCCAGCCCCCCTGGTGTGAGCGAGCGTTATTCCATCGGGATGCCTTCCGGCATCGTGCCGTCGTCGCCGCAGACGCGATGGAAGTGGTTGTGGTCGATGTAGATCACTTCCCGCGAGTCTTCGTCTTCCAGCGTGTGCGGCAGCGGCCAGCCGACGCGAGTCGTTTCGCTGTAGTAGACGGTGCACTTGTAATGACAGTGGTGCAACTGCGCCGGTCCGATCAACGGGTAGACGCGCGGCGGATCGACGTAGTCGGCGATCGGCTCTTTCACGATCCGCACGTTGTTGCGCTGCACTTCGTGAATCAAGGGGATGCCGCCCTGCGTGGGGTGAATCTCCTCCAGGGCGCGGATCACTTCGTCGTCGCTCGGCGGATCGAGCGCCACGGCCGGGCCCCCTTCCGTGAGCGGGCCCAGGATCGGCACGCGATTGTAGCGCTCCTGCATATGGAACCGGTCTTCAGGCTTCTTTTGGAAGAACGGGCTGACCGGAATCGGGACGCCGGCAATGCTGTTAAACGGACCCATGTTCGGGCCATACAACGTAA
Organism: uncultured Pirellulales bacterium; assembly: GCA_964618485.1. Taxonomy (GTDB): domain Bacteria; phylum Planctomycetota; class Planctomycetia; order Pirellulales; family JALHLM01; genus JALHLM01. The sequence goes on along the minus strand of CAZUBB010000024.1, from coordinate 31,480 downwards.
AGCCGAAGCAGCCCGTGGTGCTGAGCGCCCCGGCGGCCAAGAGCAGCATCAAGCACTTGGACAAATGGGAGGATGACATGCCTCGAACCCCTCGGCGTTGAATTACCTTGCGGCGAGACGCTCACGGCGTGCGACCCGCCCCCCGGGAAGCCGCGCCTCTTGCTACGGAGGCCCGCTCCCTTCCGAGGTATTTATCGAGTCAAACCCTGCTCAACTTGCAGGATTTTCCGATCGTAGCGCAGATTCGGCGCGTAGGGGCGCTCCGGCATGAGAATCTGGGGACCCCCGGCGGCATTTTCTGCGCAATGCCGCCGCCCTCTAAGCCCAGGGACGGCCACCACGGACTCCCTGTGCTCGAACGACTCGGTGTGGCCTTCCCTGGGATCGCGCGCGACTCGATCCCAGGGGAGGCCGCTTGCGCCGTTGGGGATGAAAACTTCATCCGTGGCGGCCACCTCTGGGCTTGAGGCGTTGAATGCGCGTTGAGCGCGTTGCTTTAGGCAAATGCCTCGCGGAGCAGCTTCAAGCTCTGCGGAATCGCCGTTTCGTAGTCTTCCTTGCCTTCGAACTCGAGCGAAATGTACCCGTGGTAATTGTGGGCGCGGAGGATCTCGGCGATCTTCGGGTAGTCCAGTTCCAGCGTGTACCACTTGCCGCCGCCGTAGTAGGTTTTGGCCTGCACGAACACCGCGTAAGGCGCCATCGCCTCGTACTGCGGGATCTGGTCCTCCAGAAAGTTGCCGGTATCGAGCGTGGCGCGCAGCCACGGCGAATTGATCGCGTTGATGATCCGCAGCACGCCGTCGGCGTTTCGCCCGAGGCCCCAGTGGTTCTCCAGGCCGAGCGTCACGCCGCATTCCTCGGCCTTGGGGAGCAGTTTTTCCAGGCTGCCGATCACCCAGCCGAAACCTTCGTCGTCGGAGAAGCCTTCCAGCCGCGGCTCGATCCCTTTGTTGGCCATCAGGTCGTCGAAGTTCTTGATCGTCCCCCAACGCCCGGTGTTGACGCGGACCGTGGGAATGCCGAGCTGGTAGGCGAGCTCGATGCAATGCAGCGTGTGGCCGATGTTCACGCGGCGGACGTTTTCGTCGGGATTGACGAAGCCCTGGTGCGTCGAGAAGCCGCAGAGGTCGAGCCCGTTGACGAAGGCTCGTTGCTTGAGCCGCTGGAGGTAGGCGTTGCTCTCGCTCTCCATTTGGATATGCAACAACTCGACGCCATCGAAGCCCATCTCGGCCGCCAGGTCGATGCACTTTTCGATCGGCAACTTGGTGTCGTCGTTGAAGCGCCAGAAGGAGTAGGTGGAAACCGCGATGCGATTGGGGCGAGGCGCGGCTTTCGGGGCGACGGCGTCTTGAGCGGGAACGGCGCTCGTGGCGGCCAAGGCCGCGCCGGCCGCGAGACCAGACTGGGCGAGAAACGTGCGGCGTTGCATGAGGTGAATCCAGGTGCGAGGTGTCGGGGGTTCGGCGAACTCAAGTGTAATAGTGCCATCAAGCCGTTCAACTGGCGAAGTCAGCGGCGAAAGCGGCGACGTCTTGGCTGTTGGCGCCGCGCTTGGTATACTGGCCAAGAACTTAGCCGGTTGTTGCGCTGGCGACTCAATCTGGAGGAGAAGCCCACTATGACGCGTCGCGTATCGTCCTTTCTTGCCTTGTGCGCCCTCGGCAGCCTGCTCTGCGGCTGCAATGCCAAATCCACTCCTCCGGCGCCCGCCGCCCCAGCGCCCGCCGTCGCCGAGGTCGCGGAAGAACTCCCGCCCCCGGTGAAACCTGCCGCCGAAACGGCAACGGCAGCCACCGCGGAGCCGGCCCCTGCCGCCGCGGCCGCGCCTGCGCCCGCTGAAACGCCGACATCCACCACTCCGACCGAAGGAACCATGGCTGGCATCCCGCTCATTCCGCGCGAAGTTCTGTTTGGCAATCCGGAACGGGCCGCCGCTCGGATCAGCCCTGACGGGTCGATGATCAGTTTCCTGGCACCGGTCGATAATGTGCTCAACGTCTGGGTCGCCCCACGAGGGGATATCGCCGCCGCGAAGGCCGTGACGCACGACAAGTTGCGGGGGATTCATGGCTACTTTTGGTCCTACGATTCAAATTACATTCTGTACTCGCAGGACACAGGCGGCGACGAAGATTGGCATGTTTACGCCGTGAATCTCGCGACTGGCGAGACGAAGGATCTTACGCCTTTGGAGAAGGTCAACGCCCAGATTGAAGGCGTAAGCGAGAAGTTCCCCAACGAAGTGCTGATCGGTTTAAATGATCGCGATCCACGGTTACATGACATCTACCGCGTCAGTATTGAAACCGGAGAACGCACGCTTCTGCAGGAAAACCCGGGCTTCTCAGGCTTCCTCACCGACGATGATTTCAAAGTCCGGTTCGGTGAAATGGTCGGGCCGGATGGTTCCAAGAAACTACAGCGTCCAAACGAGGCGCAGGGTTGGGACGAGTTTCTAACGATTCCTTTTGACGATACGATGACGTCCGATTCCGCTGGATTCGACAAGACAGGCAACATCCTCTATTTTGTTGAAAGCCGTGATCGCGACACCGGTGCGCTCACGGCCATTGACCTTACGACCAACACGCAGACGCTCATCGCCGAGGATCCTCGCGCGGACTTTGGCGGTGCAATCACTCACCCGACAGAGAAGACAATTCAGGCGGTCGCGTTCACCTACGCGCGGCGAGAATGGAAAGTGCTGGATCCCACGATTCAGCCGGACCTGGACTTCCTTAAGACGGTCCACGATGGTGAATTCCTGATCACCAGCCGCACACTGGACGACAAGCTTTGGACCGTCGCCTTTCTCACCGACGACGGACCGGTGCTTTACTACCTCTACGACCGGGAGGCGAAAAAGGCAGAATTTCTATTCGCCAATCGCGACGACCTGAGGGGCCTACCGCTCGTCCATATGCACGACGTGATCATCAAGTCGCGCGACGGCCTGAACCTGGTGAGTTACCTAACGTTGCCGCCAGGGAGCGACCCCAATGGCACGGCACGGCCCACGCATCCGGTGCCGCTGGTTCTCAGTGTGCATGGCGGCCCCTGGGCACGCGACGGCTGGGGCTTCAATCCGGAAGCCCAGCTCTGGGCCAATCGTGGCTACGCGGTGTTAAGCGTCAACTTCCGCGGCTCGACTGGATTCGGTAAGAAATTCGTCAACGCCGGTGTGCGTGAATGGGCCGGCAAGATGCACGATGACTTGCTCGATGCCGTGCAATGGGCAGTCAATGAAAAGATCGCCGATCCCGAGCGTATTGCCATCATGGGCGGCAGCTATGGCGGCTACGCCACGCTCGTGGGTCTGACGTTCACGCCTGAAGTGTTCACGTGCGGCGTTGACATCGTGGGACCATCAAACTTGCAGACGCTCCTCAGCTCGGTGCCTGAATATTGGAAACCGACGCTGCCGATGATGACAAGAATGATGGGCGATCCTGACACCGCCGAGGGGCTCAAGCTGCTGGAAGAGCGGTCGCCGCTCAACTACGTCGAGAAGATCAAGAAACCGCTCCTGATCGCTCAAGGGGCCAACGACCCGCGCGTGAAACAGGCCGAGGCCGATCAAATCGTCGCGGCCATGGAAGCTAAGAAAATCCCCGTCACCTACGTTCTCTATCCGGACGAAGGTCATGGCTTCGCCCGACCGGAGAATCAAATGTCGTTCTATGCCATCGCCGAGGCGTTCCTGGCCGAACACCTGGGGGGCCGTTACGAACCGATCGGCGACTCCTTCCAGGGCGCGTCAGTAACGGTCCCCGTCGGCGCGAACGACGTGCCGGGACTTGAAGCGGCACTCAGCAAACTGCCGCCGCCAAAGACCGAAGAGGAAGTAAAGCCTGCCGGCTAGACGCTGCTTAACCGGTGTCGTCCGACTGTAGCCGAGGTCTGTGACCTCGGGGGATGGTTCGCGCAATCGATGCCCCATTCTCCGAGATCACAGAACTCGGCTACAGAAGTGCCTCAATATGCTTAACGGCATCGGCGCCTCAGCACGAACGCTCCCACGCCGATTGTGGCGAGGAACAGCGTCGACGGTTCCGGCACCGGTTGGCTGCCGGCCGCGCCGAAGTTGTTGCGGACGGCGTTCAGGTCATCGAGATCGACGTCGTTGTCGCCGTCGGTGTCGCCGGCAACGCCCGTGCCCGTCGAGCCGAAGTTGTTCCGGACGTTGTTGAGGTCGTCCAGGTCGACGTCGCCGTCACCGTCGGTGTCGCCGTCGACGCCAGCCTCGATTTCGCGTAGCGGCGAGAAGTCCTGCGTCGTGGTTCCCGAACCGAACACGTTGGGCGAACCGAACGAGCTGCTGCTACCGTCGCGGAATTGGCCGATGCCGAGCGTCTGCCACTGGGCCAGCGTCCCCGGCGATGCGGGGGATTCCAGCTTGCCAACTTCCCGGTCGCTGAGGCCGCCGGCGCCTCCCGCCGTCCAGCCGGGGACGGCTTCGCCGATGGGGCCAAAGACGATCTCTCCGTCGTCATCGACGATCCGCATTTCCCAGTTGTCATTCCCGACGGCGAAGTTGCCCGGGACATCGCCTTCGATATTCGACTCCGTCGTGACTAGGGGAGTCGTATTCTCGGCTTCGTCCTCGGAGCTGACGTGAATCCACCAGTCGTTCGCCGCGGGATCGAAACTCATGTCGGTCCGCAGGTCGAAGCTTCTCGTCTCCCCTGACTGAAAATCAAATACGTTCGTCAACCGCTCCTGCTCGGAGATGGTGAGGATCGTGCCGCGGCGCAGGTCGGACCAGTCGTCGTCGTCCGAAAAGACGATGCGCCCTTGCCCAGAGAATCCCGGGGTCGTACGGGTGTCGTCCCAGATCGCCTCCCCCGTGGCGTCGGCGTCCTCCTGATACCACTGCAATTCCCAGCCGCGGATGTCGAGGTGGTCGTCCACCACCACTACTTCAATCCAATCGCGGCCATTCCCTTCGATGATGCCGAAGAACGTGTCGGACCGGTCATTCCCGAGCGTGTCGGTGGGTCCTACGGCGTTGTACTCATTCAGAATGAGTCCCGCGCCATGCGACGTGGAGGCCAGGGCCCATGCCAGAAACAGTGACCCGAACGCTCCGCCTTGCTTCAACATTCCCGGCTCCTCGTCGTGGTGAACTCGTGGCGCAATCTCGCGGATTTCCCTAATTTTCCATTGTAATAGCCGCAACATCCGCCGCAACGGTTCGGGCGGGCTAAGGCGGGGGCGAATCCGCGGTATTTGAGGAATCCGCCTTGCAAAGTCGCCCGACCAATCAGGCGTCCGAGTACCGGCAAGTCCTCAACCAGTCGATGAGGTCCGCAAGGGTCTGCGCCGGACGCTGTCACGAAGACGCCGCTGACGCGGCGAAGGCTCCGCGCGGTGTTGCTTCCCCTTGCGTGGTCAGCGTCGGAGTTGCCTCGTGCAACGAGACGGGGATCATTCCGACAACATCGAGCGCGCAGATTGACTTTGCATTGCAGCCGGGATAGGCTACCCGTTGGAACAAGCAGCGGCACACTTTTCTTGCGGCGTGTTAGCGCCGAACGCTCGGCAGCGAGCGTCCGACGAATTGATAGGCGGTATCTTTTCGGTCGTCGTGTGCGTCCACTCAAGGAGTGGGCTGTATGGGAAACTGTTCCCAACGCGCTCGCGGTCTGCCGACGGCGTCGACTCGACGCCCGCCAGGTAGCCCAGTCCGCGCGCACCGTGAGTCACACTGCGCCACGCTCGATGGCGTGTTGCGCCACATTCGCACAGTTCATTCGCCGCGCGCGCTGGTCGCGCTGGGAGTCGTTTCATGAGTCAAGGCGCCGTGCTCTCGGATACCGGGTCTCCCTTCGATGATCGCTCGCCGCGCTTGCAACGCAATGGCGACGGCCGCGAGGCGCCGTATCCGGGCATTCCAACCACCTGCGACGGCGCCGAGGCGGTGGTGCATGTCGAGACGCGCGTCACGCAAGCGGCCGGCGCATATCCGATCACCAGCTCGACCACGATGGGAGGCGGCTACGACGCCGCCGTGACCAACGGCGCGAAAAACCTCTGGGGCGACACGCTGATTTTCTTTGAGCCGGAGAGCGAACATAGCGCTGCGACTTTTTGCGAAGGCTTCGCTGCCGCCGGCGGACGTGTGACGAATTTCACGTCGGGCCAGGGGCTCGTGTTGATGAAGGAAGTGCTCTACACCATCGCCGGCAAGCGGCTGCCCGTGGTGATGAACATCGGCGCGCGGGCGCTCACGAGCCATTCGCTCAACGTCCATGCCGGGCATGACGACCTGATGAGCGTCGCCGACGTCGGCTGGGGGATGCTCTTCGGCCGCAACGCGCAAGAGGCAGGGGACCTGTGCTTGATCTCGCGCCGCGCGGCTGAGGCCTCCAACACGCCCTTCTTCAGCGTGCAGGACGGTTTCCTCACGACGCATACCGTGGAAAAAGTGCGGCTGCCGGAACCCGAGTTCATGCGCGACTTCGTCGGTCCGCCGTCGAAGAGCCTTTACAACCTGATGGACCCCGAAAGCCCGCTGATGTCGGGCACGGTGCAAAATCAGGATTCGTACATGAAAGGAAAAATCGCCCAGCGGTGGTATTACGACCGCGTGGCACCGGCGCTCGAGGACGCGTTCCAGGTGTTCTATGAGCAGACGGGTCGCAAATATGACTTCGTCGAACCGTATCGCACTGACGGCGCGGAGTACATCCTCGTCGGCATGGGCAGCTACATGGAAACGATTCGCGCCACGGTCGATTATCTGCGCGATCAGAAGGGAATCGCCGTTGGTTGTTTGAACATCTTTTGCTTCCGCCCGTTCCCAGCGCGACGGATCGTCGAAGCGCTTCGCGATTGCCGCGCGTTTTCGGTGTTGGAGCGGATGGACGATCCGCTCTCGACGACCGGCAACCACCTGACGCGCGAAATCAAGGCCGCGATGTGCGATGCGCTGACGGGCCAGAATGGCCAGGAGAAGATCGACCGCATCCCGCACATCTATCACGGTTCCGCGGGACTGGGCAGCCGGGACGTGCGACCGGGCGACATCATCGCCGTCGTCGAGAACATGATGCATGACGGCCAGGATTATTTCTGCGTGGGGATCGATCACCCCCTGGCGCTCAAGGTCACCGAAGACCCTGATCTGCGCGAGGCGGGGACCTTTAGCATGCGCGGGCATTCGATCGGCGGTTTCGGCTCGGTGACGACGAACAAGGTGATCGCGACGATCGCCGGGGACGTCTTCGGCAAGGACGTGCAGGCTTATCCCAAGTATGGGTCCGAGAAAAAAGGCCTGCCGACGACCTATTACCTGTCGATCGCCGAGAATCACATCCTGATGCACAGCGAATTGGAGCAGGTCGACCTCGTCGTGCTGAACGACACCACGGCGCTCTTCAGCGGTAATCCGCTCAAGGGAATGGTGCCCGGCGCGGCGGTCGTGATGCAGTCGCCTTACGACAATCCGCAGGACGTCTGGCAGCGGATTCCGCCGCATCATCAACGCTTCATTCGCACGAACGGGCTGCACGTCTATTTTATCGACATGGTGCAGATCGCGCGGGAAGTCGCGTCGCTGGCCGACCTGCAGATGCGGATGCAAGGGATCGTCCTATTGGGGGCGTTCCTCAAGCTCACCCCCTACGGCCGCCAGAGCAACATGACCGACGAACAAGTCCACGCTGGCGTGGAAAAGGCCCTCCGCAAGTACTTCGGAAAGCGCGGCGAACAAGTCGTGCAAGACAACTTGAACTGCGTGAAGCGAGGATATCACGAGTTGCGCGAGGTGCCGAGGGAAGTGATGAGGGAAGTTGGTGAGAATGTAAGGAGGTGAGAAGATAAGAAGAGGTGGAACTCGGCGTCTCACCTTCTTCACTTCTTACATACTCACATTCTTACATTCTCTGCAACCACAACGATCTATTCATCAAGCCCAATATGCCCACCGACTCCATGAACGCGGCTAACGACCGCGATCCTTTCAACAACAATTGTTACGGTACGCTGGTCGATTCCGACTATCGGCTGGTGAAGCTGCCGATTTTGGATGTCGTCGACTTCAACGAGCGCGTCATTCGCGGCTACGAAGAAGGAACCGCGGAGAAGAAAATGCCGGCCGATATCGGCCTGGCGCGGTCGCTCGTAGCGGCGGGGACCGCAACGCTGCGCGACTTCAGTAACATCGCCCCGGAGATTCCGGAATATACGCCGTCGAACTGCACGGGGTGCATGGATTGCGTGACCCTCTGCCCTGACACGGCGATTCTCGGCAAGGTGCTCGGCGAGAACGAATTCGAAAAGCGCCTCGCGGAAATTCACGATCCCAGCGATCGCGACATGTTCCGCGCGCAATGGTCGAAGACGCGGAAGTATTACGAAGGCCCGGCCAAGAAGCTCGGTGAAGGGGGCATGTTCTCGATCATCATCGACCCCAGCAAGTGCAAGGGATGCGCCGAGTGCGTCACCGTTTGCGACGACCTGGCGCTGGCGATGATCCCCAAGAACGACGAGAACATGACGTCGATCCGCAAGAGCCATCGCTACTTCAAGCAGATGGGCCCTTCGGACGACCGCTATGTGAACGAGAACCTGCTCATCGACATGATGCTCAAGGAGCAGACGCACGTCTATGTCGGCGGCGCGGGGAGTTGCGCCGGCTGCGGCGAAGGGACGGCGCTGCGCATGATGTGCGCCGCGACCGGCGCGAAGTACGGCAGCGACTGGGGGATCGTCGCCGCGACCGGCTGCAACACGGTTTATACGTCGACCTATCCGTACAATCCTTACCTGGTGCCGTGGACGAACTCGCTGTTTGAAAACGCCCCGGCGATGGCTCTCGGCGTCCGCGCGCGTTGGGATCAGATGGGTTGGAACAGCAAGCCGCTGTGGTGCATCGGCGGCGACGGCGCGATGTTCGACATCGGCTTTCAATCGCTGTCGCGGATGCTCGCCTCTGGCGCGAACATCAAGGTCTTCGTGCTCGACACGCAGGTCTACTCCAACACCGGCGGCCAGGCCTCGACGAGTAGCTTCACGGGGCAGAACACGAAGATGAGCGTGCATGGCAAAGTGATCTTCGGCAAGCAGGAACGCCGCAAAGAGATCGCGCAGATCGCCATGATGCACCCGCGCTCGTTCGTGGCGCAGACCACGTGCGCGCATGTGAATCATTTCTATCGCTCGGTGATCGACGCGCTGGAGTTCGACGGCCCGGCGATCGTCGTCTGCTACACCACGTGCCAGCCGGAGCATGGCGTCGGCGACAACATGGCCACCGACCAGGCGCGCTTGGCGGTCGACACGCGGGCGTTTCCGCTGCTGATTTACGATCCACGCAAAGGCAACACCATCCGCGAGCGGCTGTCGCTGCAAGGCAACCCGGCGATCAACGACGACTGGTGGATCAACCCCAAGACCGGTCGGCAGGTCGATTTCATCGACTTCGCCCGCAGCGAGGGGCGGTTTTCCAAGCACTTCGATAAGCAAGGCAACCCCAGCGAATGCCTGCAGAAGGCCAAACAGGATCGCGTCGAAAACTGGCGCGTGTTGCAGGAACTGGCCGGGGTGTTCGATAAGAAACCGGCCGCCAAACCGACCCCCGCGGCGGCGAATGGGACGAACGGCGCCGGAAAAAAGGCCACGCCCGCGAACCTCGCGGTGGGGACGAAGCTCAAATACTTCGATGGAGCAGCCTGGATCGGCGGCCACGTGGCGTCGTTGAAGCCCATGCTCTTGAAACTGGACGATCACACGGAAATCCCGGCCACGCCGGAGACGTTTGAGCACGCCCTCGCGGAAGAACTGATCCGCATGGAATAGCACGCTGGAGAACAGATCATGCAGGAAGTGGACGGCGAGCTGTTGATCGGCGGCGCTAGGCTGGCGCCGCTGAGCTGCGAATTGGACGAGCAACATTGCGCTGGCAAAGCGCACGAGTGGCGGCTCGCCGGCCGCTTGAGAATTCCGCGCGACGAATCCGCGCGGCTCGAACTGGAACGCGTCTACCGGCTGCAGCTCGCTGACGGCCGCGCCGGCCAGATCGTGGTCACGCACTTCGCCGCGCAAGACGGCCAGGCGGTCGTGGCCGAATTCCACCCGCCGCATCTGCGCCGGCGACCGAAGTAACACGCGGGCCCATCGAAGCCTATTGCTCCACAGCCCAGCGCTTCCACGCCGCTGCGGCTGCCTGTGCGGACGCATCTGCCGCGATCTTGGGCGCCCGATCGGTCACGAGCGGCAAACTCGTTAGCGCCGCGCGCCGGACGCCGAGTTCGTCGTCCAGAAGCGCGATCAGCGTGGCAGTGAATTCAGGCTCCGCAAGTTCTCCCATTGTGCGCGCGGCGCGAATGCGGACCTTCACGTCCGGGTCATAAGCTAGCCGTTCGAGCGCCGCGCGGCCCCTCTCGTCGCCGAAGCGCGTCAATGCCACGGCGGCTGCCAGTTGGCACTCCCGATCGTCGCGGGCCGTTAGTTCCGCGAGCGGCGTTAGGTCCGCCGGCCGGCCGCATTGCGCCATCGCGCGCGCCGCCGCGGCAGCCACGTAGGACGCCTCATCGGCCAGCGTCGCCTGCAGCCAAGGAACGGCGTCTTCGCCCGCGTAGTTGGAGAAATACTCGCAGGCGCGGCGTCGCACTTCGGGCGACTCGTGCCCGAGCGCCGCGGCGGCGAAGCGGCGGACGTAAGGATCGCTCTGAACGCGGCACAGCTCTAAAGCATCTTGCCAGAGGAGCGGATCGGCTTCGACCATCACGCGTTCAATGATGCGGCGGACGACGAGCGGCCGATACGGCTGGTTGTCGGTACGATCGACCAACCAACGGAGAAGTTCGCGTTTTTCGGCGGAACTGGCCGTCGACCAACTGGCCAGCGCGAGCGGCGAATCGTTCGGGAAGTCGGCAGGGTAGAGCAGCCCGAACACGGACTCGGGGATCATGACGCCCCGCTCATCGGCGAGTCGCAACAATTGTTCCTCGAGACCGCCGGGCCACGAGCGAAGTTGATCGAGCGCATCGCGGAGTTCGATGGAATCGGCGGCGCTGGACTGAGCTTTGCCGACAACGGCCGCGAGTTCATCCAGCGATTTACCTTCGCCGTTCGGCAGATTCGAAGTCGCTGCCGGGGCAGCCAAGGACGCGAATCGCGCGCCGCCAACGTCGCGCTGGAATTGCTCGCGCATCGCGACCACCTGCGCGGTGCGCTCCTCTTCCGTTGCAGTGGGGCGGAATTCCTCCATCGGCGACCACTTCGCCCCGAGCGCCTTGGCTGCCGCTTGACGCGTGTCCAGCGCGCGGTCCTCGATCGCACTGAACAGCAGTGGAGCGGCCTCCGGCAGCGGCCACGCGGAGACGGCGCCAATCGCCTTGCGCCGCACGGCCATCGAGCGATCGGAGATTAAGTCGCGCGCAACGGCCAGCCCGCGGTCCGGCGCGACGCGCGCCAAACCCGCCGCGGCGGCTTCGCGCACGTGGGCGTCGCGATCAGTCGCCGCGGCCAGCACGGCATTGATGTCGCCTTGCTCGGCGAGCGCGACGATCGCCGCGGCGCGGATCAGGTTGCCGTCGGCCTTCGCTTCCTTACGCAGAAGCTCCAACGCCTCGGGATCAGGCGTCTTGCCCAGCGCCGCGATCGCGGCCAGATGAACGTCGAGTTGCGGGTCGAAAAGACCACTCCGGGCTGCCTCGAGCGTGCGGGGATGTCCGGTCGCGGCGAGCGAGCGCAGCGCGGCGCAGCGGACCGAGGCGTCTGGATCGCGCGTGAGATCGACGAGCCGCTCCGGAATCGCCGCTGCGGGCACGGCCGCCCAGACTTCGGCGGCGACGGCGCGCACCTTCGGACTGTCGGACGCGAGCGACGTGGCGAACGCCGGGGATACCATCGGCGGTTGATGTCGCGCAACACCGCGAAGCAGCTCTTCGTGCAGCTCGGGGACTTGCTTGGAACTGTGCTTCGCTGAGAGCTCGGCTTGTTCGTTCAACAGGTCCAGAGCCAACGCCTGCTCCTCTTCGCCCAAATCCGCGAGCGTGTCGGCCGCGGCGCAGCGCAAGTGAATTGGAAGACTGCCGCGACTCGCGAGCTCCGCGAGGATTTCCGTCGATGCGATGTTTTCGTCATCGGAGAAATGACGCACCATCAATAACCGGGCGTTCGCCGAGGCTAGTTCATTGCTCGATTCGAGCGCCTCGCCAAGTTCCTCACGCTCGGCCAGCAGTGCGCCATCGGCGCCTTCCAACGTGGCATGCCGCCAGCGGTGCGCGGAAACCACCTCGGGATGCTTGGCGTCAGGAAACGTGAGCGCCCATTGATCCTGACCGATCGGGCGATCGCGCCATGGCACCGGCGCGACGGGCACGGCCAGGCTCGCTTCCGATGCGAGCGGAGACGCATTTTCGAGTAAGTCAGCGCAACCGGCGAGAGCGAGCACTACGCAAAGCGCAGCTGAACGCGGACGAGCGGCGGTGTGAATGCGATGTTCCACGAAGGCAAATCCTTTTGCCGGCGGTGGAGGAATTGGGAACGCCTAACTGCCAAAAATATCGTCGACCGGCGATTCTTCTTCGGCGGGCGCTGCTTCCGTGTCTTCGGACTCCGACGTGTCTTCCTTAAGGGCTTCGCTTGCCGCCTCATCGACTTTCGTGTCGCTGAAGCCACCTTTACGCCACTTGGCGACGACCTTCTCGATCTCGACTGGAACGCGAATGGTCAGCGTATTCTTATCGTCGCACACCTTGGCCATCTCGCCGACGGCGTTCTTCATCGCCGTGGCCTGCTTCTTCGCGTCCCCCGTCAACAGCAGCGAGAGCGAATTCGCCGGCGGCGTTTGATAACCTTCGAGGCCGCGGTTCACCGAATACAGCACACTGCGCAGTTCGCGGCGATTGAGCCCCAGATCGACCGACGACTCGACGAACTTCTTGAAGTCCGGCACCAGCGCGTTGGCGTCGACCTTGGCGTTGGCGTCGTAGGTCAGTTTGCCCAAGGACTGCGCCGCGGCGGAGCGTAACCAGACCGGCCGGTTTTCGTCGGCCAACCGCGTCTGCAATGCGGCGACCACTTCCGGCGTCGGCGTTACCGTGGCCGCCAGGCACTCCATCGTGCGAGATTCCAGCCAGAACTTGACGTCCTGTTTCCGCGCGGCGCTATCGCTCTTCTCCAGCAGATCGAGGAAGGCCAGCGACTGTTTGGCGATCTTCGCCCGCGTGGCGGCATCTCCCGCGGCTGCATGTCGCGTCATCCCCAGGATCGCCGCGAGGCGGATGGAGTCGTTGACGTTCTTGTCGGAGAGGAGCTCGATTAACTTATCGAGCGCGGCCGGGAGCGGCGTGGCAACGTCGTTCAAACTCTTTTTTTCCACCCGGTCGAGATCGCCGAGCAGCAGCGTACAGTTGTAGCGCACGCCGGGATGGAACGTCGGCTTCTTGATGATGTTCGGCAGGACCTCCAGCATGAGCCGATTGGCCGCGTCGTGCGTCGATTGATCGGAAGCGTTGCCCGCGTCGACGAGTTGCTTCTTGATGTTCGCGCGCGTCTTGTGAAGGTTCTGCGCCTTGCTCGCGCTCGTTAGTTCTGCAAAGTACGACTGGAAAAAGTCCTTGAGCAGTTTTTCATTGCCGCCGGACAGGCTGCCGGAGCTGATCATGCTCATCGCCGTCGACTTCTTGGCCGCGTCAAAATCCTTGGGCGCCGGGATCTGCGAAAACCCCTTACTTTGCGCGGCGACTGGCGCCGTCAGCATGCAGAACGTCAACCATACTGCCGCGGTGGCGGGATGCGCGAGGGCGCGAACGAAGCTCGATGCGATGGTCATCTGGCCGCTCCTCAAATCGGTTCCGGACGATGCGGGGAAATGGCGGGACGTGCCGGCAGACGCAGCGACCTGCGCCGAGAGAGGCATCGCGACACTTCCTACCTATCCTAGGGACGCTCAAGTGTTGATGTCAAGCGACTTTACGTGCCTTCGCGGGGGAGGAGGCCGCCCGCGAAACGCGCGGAACACGCGAAAGAGGGCGAGGAGGGAGGTGGTCCACGGAAAGCACGGAAAGACACGGAAGATCGGAGAGCCAGGAGATTTAGGGTGGCGTAGGGCGGGCCGCGCACTGCTGTAGATGTTATCTGCGAGCCAACCGATCCCAACGAATCCAGCCACTGGGCCGATCAAGGAAGGCCCGCCGCTGCACGACGGCCACCTCGCCAACGGGAATGTGCCCGCGAAACACGCGAAAATGGCGCGAAATGCAGACTGGTAGGCGGCTAACTTGCGGTGATTCGCCCCGTCGCCAGGTCCCAACGGGGGGCCACGGGTGCGGCGTCGATGCGGACGGCGTCGTGGATGTCCGAAAGGTAGCCGAGTTCCACGAGATTGGCGCCGCCGCGGCTCGACGCGAAGCAGGCGCGGCGTTGTGATTCGGTCCGTCCCCGGGCGAGCGCGAATCCGTGAGCGATGGTGGCGCCGTCGCCGAGCATCCGCTCGATTTGCTGTTTTCGCCCGGCTTTCAGGATTCGGTGGACGAAAAGTCCGGCGGTGAGGACGTCTTCGTGGCTGATATGGCCGTCCGTGCCGGCGCAGAGGATATCGATCCGCGGATCGCCGACGATCCGCCGCACCACGGAGGTCAAGTTCACCAGTGCCCCGAGCCAAACGGCGCTCGCCTGAAGACAGGTTTGGAGGGCCTTGGTCCCATTCGTGGTCGTGATCACGAGGGTATTCCCCGCCAGCCGCTCCGGAGTGTATTCCGCCGGGGAATTTCCAAGGTCAAACCCGTCGATCCGCTTCCCGCCGCGCTCCCCGCCGAGCAACGCCTTGCCCGGTGGGAGGCTCGCGGCGATCTGACGGGCCTCGTCGACTTCCAGGCAGGGGATGACCTCCGTCGCGCCGGCCGCCAGCGCCGTCGCGATGGTCGTGGTGGCGCGGAGGACGTCGATTACCACGACCGTGGACCCGGAGAGGGCCGCGGGGGTTGTGAGCACGGGGAGAAAATGTACGTTGAGCGTGGGCATCGCGTTAAGTCGGCGGGGTGTCGGCGGTTAGGAGCGACGGGGTCGTGAATACGAGGCAGGCGAGATGTGCCGCGCTTCTACCCTCCCCTGGCCCCTCCCTGCAAGGGAGGGGAGGTTCGATTTGGGATGCGCTTGCATGTTGGAAATGGAAACCGTTGATTCGCCGCCCGCCGCGCCGCTTGTCGATAAGTCCGGCGAACGCGTTCGGGCGATGTTTGGCGAGATCGCCGCGCGTTACGACGCGATGAATCACCTGCTCTCCGCGGGCGTGGACAAATACTGGCGATGGCGTACGGTTCGCCTCGCCCCGGTGAAGGGCGACGCGCCGATTCTCGACCTTTGCACGGGCACCGGGGACCTGGCCCTGGCCTACCAGCGGGCGGCGAAGGGACAGGCCCAGGTCATCGGGGCCGACTTCTGCCATCCGATGCTCGTCATCGGACGAAAGAAGGGCGAGGCGGTCGCGGGGACGCTGCCGCGATTCGTCGAAGCAGACGCGCAGCGTCTGCCGTTTGACGACGACTCATTCCAGATTGTCTCCGTGGCCTTCGGCTTGCGCAACGTGGCCGACACTGATCAGGGACTGCGCGAGATGACGCGCGTCTGCCGGCCCGGCGGCAAGGTGGTCGTGCTGGAGTTTTCCATGCCGACGCGTCAGCCGATGCGCGCGGCGTACAGTTGGTACTTTCGCCACGTACTGCCGAGGATTGGGCAGTTCTTCGCGCGGAATGATCGCGAAGCCTACAACTATCTGCCGGCGAGCGTCAGCGAGTTTCCGATGGGCGAGGCGCTCGCGTCGAGAATGCGCGCCGCTGGACTGAG
>CAZUBB010000024.1:14056-15666 GCA_964618485.1 uncultured Pirellulales bacterium | reverse complement strand
ATCCGCTGACCTTCGGTGTGGCGACCATCTATATCGGGGTGAAGTGACCTGTGAATTCCGGCGAACGACCCACGGTTCTGGCGATTACCGGAGCGAGCGGCGCACCCTATGCGCTGCGCTTGCTGGAAATGTTGTTGCAAGCCGGACGCACCGTTCGCTTATCGATCAGTCCTGCCGGCGCGGAAGTGCTGCGCACAGAGTCGCAGCGCAACGTCGATCTCGCCTCGTTCCGGCTCGTCGATTTACTTCCCAACGCTGCGGACCTGGCCGGCAAGGTCCATTACGATCACTATCAGAATCTCTACGCTCCAATCGCCAGCGGATCGTTGTTCACGGCCGGCATGGTGATTTGCCCCTGCTCCGGCGGAACGATGAGCGCCATTGCGTATGGCGCATCCCAAAACTTGATTCACCGCGCCGCGGACGTGCATCTGAAAGAACGCCGCAAGCTGATCCTGGTGCCGCGCGAAACGCCGCTCTCGATCGTGCAATTGGAGAACTACAAACGCTGCGCTGAAGCGGGCGCCATCGTGCTGCCCGCGATGCCCGGCTTTTATCAAGGCGCGTCGCGCGTGGAGGACTTAGTTGATTTCGTCGTCGCACGCATCTGCGATCAACTCGAAGTGCCGCATCAACTCATGCGACGCTGGGGGGAGGGGGAGGTTCACTGCAGAACGGAGGAGGTTCACCACAGAGGCACGGAGAACACGGAGGGAGGAGGGAGAGAATTGTCGATGTAATGAATTCGTTGTGTTCTTCGTAGCGCTGCAGTCAAGAAATCACTGGACTCCTAGCCTCGTTCTAACTTCCGTTCTTGCTTCCTCTCGTTCGCTCTCCGTGCCCTCCGTGCCTCCGTGGTGAATCCCCCAAAATCAAAACATGTTAACCCGCCTGCGTTACCTCCTGGAGATGATTCGCTTCAGCCATACGCTGTTCGCGTTGCCCTTTGCGTTGCTGGCAGGGTTGATGGCCTGGGCGGCCAATGCGCGGAGTACGCCGCCCGTGGCGTTTCGTTGGCAGGAGTTGGCGGGGATCGTTTGCTGCATGGTCTTCGCGCGCAGCGCCGCGATGGCCTTTAACCGCCTCGCCGATTGGCGCCTCGACGCGCGCAATCCTCGCACGCAGCGGCGGCACATTCCTGTCGGCCTGCTCACGTGGGGCGCCGTGGCGACGTTTTTCGCCGCCTGCTCGGCCGGGTTCGTGTTGAGCACACTGTGGTTTCTGCCGAACCGCTTGCCGCTCTACTTGAGCGCGCCGGTGCTCATGTGGATCTGCGGCTATAGTTTTGCGAAGCGATTTACGGCGCTCGCGCACTTCTGGCTCGGCGCGGCGCTGATGCTGGCGCCGGTTTCGGCGTGGATCGCCGTGCGCGGCGAAGTCGTTCAGCAGAACGTAATGGACTTGCTGCCGTCGGTCGTCCTCGGCGCGGCGGTCATGCTGTGGGTCGCGGGCTTCGACATCATTTACGCCTGCCAGGACGTTGAAGTCGATCGCCGCGAACGCTTGAACAGCGTGCCGGCGCGGGTCGGTGTCGCACAAGCGTTACGCATCACGGCGCTTTGCCATGCCGCGATGATCGCGCTGCTGTTACTGCTGCCGTTCGTTTACCC
>CAZUBB010000024.1:12650-14046 GCA_964618485.1 uncultured Pirellulales bacterium | reverse complement strand
CTTGGGCGGGCTCTATTGGACTGGAATCGCCGCCGTCGGAGCGCTCCTCGTCTACGAGCATCGCCTCGTACGCCCCGACGACCTGACGCGCGTAAACGAGGCGTTTTTCCAGGTGAATGCCGTGATCAGCGTCGGGTTGCTGCTTCTAGGAGCGGTGGATCTGTGGTGGTAGCGGGCGGCGGCGCGGTATAATCCAATCGAGGCTGAGAACCTCTCTTTGTAATTGGAGCCTCTCATGATCCGTTCCCACGAAACGCGCCCGGGCCTGGTGGACGTCGACCAGTTTTACGCCGAGGTCGAGGACGGCCAGAAGGCTGACCTGATTGATGGAGTTATTTACATGGCCTCGCCCGACTCATTGAATGCCGACGACGTTTTTGGTTTTGTACGAGGGTTGTTGTGGTCTTTCGTCGAGGCCAAGCGGATTGGCGGCCGGATTTGTGGTAGTCGCGTAGCGTTTATCCTCGACCGCTATCATGCGCCGGAACCGGACATCGCCTATTTGCGGCAGGATCGCCTCGACGAGCAAAAGGGCAAGCGCGTCCACGGCCCGCCGGACCTGGCGATCGAAATCACCTGCGAAGAGAGCCGCGATCGCGATCACGGCGTGAAGAAGTCCATGTATGAGACCGCCGGCGTGCGCGAGTATTGGATTATCGATCCGGAGCAAAACCGCCTTGATTTCTACGTGCTGCAAGATGGCAAGTTTTCTCCCGTGACGCCCGAAGAGGGTCACATCTTTCGTTCGACAGTGATCCCGGGGTTCTGGCTCGACACGGACTGGCTAACCAAGGGCCCGTTGCCGAATGGTTTTGAGTGCCAACGTTTAATCCTCGGCGAGTGAAATGGAGTCCAACATGATCCGCCCGGCCCACCTTCTCCCCGGCCCGTATACCGTCGACGACTTCTTCGCCATCGTCAAAGACGGCGAAAAAGGCGACCTTATTAACGGAGTTATCTACATGGCATCCCCGGACGCGCCGCGCGCGAACAAGATCACCGCGTTCCTCTGTGCGTTGATTCGCTGGTACATCGCAACCCGCGAGATTGGCGGCGAATGCTACGTGAACCGCGTTGCCTTTGTGCTTGACGACAAGCACGCGCCTGAGCCAGACGTTTCCTACTTGCGTCCCGAGCGGGCGCACCTGGAATCCACCGGCCGTGTCCGCGGCGGCCCCGACATCGCAGTGGAAATCGTCTCGCACGACAGCATCGACCGCGACTACGAACTGAAACGCGACATGTATGAAGCCGCCGGCGTCGCGGAATACTGGCTCATCGATCCGATCGCAGAACATTGCGAATTCCTAACGCTCGTGGATGGCAAGTACCGCGAGGCGGAGCTCGAGGGGGGCAAGCGATTCCGTTCCAGCGTGATCCCCGGTTTTTGGCTCGA
>CAZUBB010000024.1:8435-12640 GCA_964618485.1 uncultured Pirellulales bacterium | reverse complement strand
GATATCGACTGGCTGCTGGCGGCGCCGTTGCCGAGCGAGCCGAAGTGCTTGGCGGAGATTCTGGCGGGTTAGATTGAACTCGCATGGAAGGGGCTGGCCGTGAAGTTTGATATGCGTGCAATCGGCGGACATGCCACGAAACTGAGCTGGCTTGCAGTGCGCAGTTTCTTCTTGACGCTGCTATTGGTCGCTGGGATCGGGTTCGTTCTAGCGGGAGCCACGTACTATTTCCTACAAGCCACGCACTGGCCGTATCGTCTCGGCGCCAGCGTGCTCATGCTTGTTGAAGCGATCGCGCTCGGCATGTTCCTGGGTTGGAAGCAAGCCGTCGTCGCCGCGGTCAGCTACGGATTCACCGGGTTGCGGTTGGGTGGCAAGCTCATCGGCGGGTTGTTCGAGCGTATGGGGGTCCGTGAGGAAGTCCAAGGCGCCGTGAGCGGTCAGATTGCGCACGGACTGGAACGTATACCCCTGGCCCAGGCCGAGTCGCTGCTCGCTGCGGCAGTCGTCAAAATGACGGGCGACGCCAGTCAGGCCGGCTGGGTGAAGCGGACCATCCAACAAAAGTCGCTGGCGGCCGTGAAAAAGTACACGTTGGCGCGGTTTCGCGACGAGAGCGCCCGGCACGGCAGCGTGGAATTGCCAAAACTTCGCAAGGAGCTCGAGGCGACGATCGACGACGAAATCGTCAGCAAGGTCCGCGGCGGGCTGTGGATTTGGAACGCCGCCTTCTTGCTTGGCCTGCCGCTGCTGGCCGTCGTTCAAGTCCTCATCGTCAAGTGGCTCGCCCCCGCAGCAGGCCCCTGAAACAGGCCCGGTTAACGATGCCAAGAAAACTCGGTAACATACTCCGGCGGCTCCGGCTTCGGTTCACGCTACGGGCGTTGCTCTTGGTGGTGACGCTACTTTGCCTGTTGCTTGGACGCGAAGTCGAGGTGTCGCAGCGGGATTCACGTGCGTTGCGTGAATTGGCGCGAAGGCGCGATTTCGACTACGCTACGTTGCGGTTCGGGCACAGTTGGCTCACGGTTTATGATGGTCCACTTCCAGCACTTGAGACGGTGAATGAAGTTTCTTTTCGTTTCATTCCGGAGGATGTCCCCCGCGAGCTTGCAGAGCTCGGAAGGTTGGAATGTGCTTACTTCTACGTCGAACTTCAAGACGAAACCGCACTTCCTCGTGCTTCGCGACTTTTGAAATCCATGCCCGGCGTTCCAATCACGTTCTATTTCTGGAAGTTTTCTCCTGAAGCGAGCGACTACCAGTTCGCTGCGAGGTTCCAGCGGGAACTGAAGGACGCAAACGTGAAATTCCTAGAGTACGGCGGTCGTCGCCTCGATGTCGAGACTATAAGAGCCAAAGCAGGGTGGGACGCCTTGCAGGCCGAACGATAACTCAGTAAGTCGAATTGACCATTGGACGCCCAACTCTGGGCTTTGACCTTCATGCCACAAGTTTTCGACCGTTTCTCCACCATCCGCGACAAAGTCCTCGCCGGCGAACGTCTCACGTTCGACGATGGGCTCTACCTCTACAGCCCCGAGGTGCGCCTCAATGACTTGGGGGCGCTCGCCAACCTCGTGCGCGAGCGGAAGAACGGGAACGCTGCGTATTACAACATCAATACGCATCTGAACCCCACGAATGTGTGCGTCTACCGCTGCGTGTTTTGCGCGTTTCGATCCGATTTGCGCGATCCCAAGGGGTATCTCATGTCCGACGAGCAGATTCTGGCTCGCGGGCGCGAGGCGGTCGAAAACGGGTGCACGGAGATGCACATCGTCGGCGGGTTGCATCATCAGATGAAGTACGACTGGTACGTCAACGTCATCCGGCTGTTGCACGATGCTTACCCGTCGTTGCACCTCAAGGGCTGGACCGCCGTGGAAGTGAACTGGTTCCAGCACCTCACGAAAAAGAGCGTGCGCGAGATCCTCGCCGATCTCATCGACGCCGGACTCGGCAGCATGCCTGGCGGGGGCGCGGAGATTTTTCATCCCGAGGTTCGCGACCAGATTTGCGAACATAAGGCCGATTCGCGCAATTGGACGGAAATCCACCGCACCGCGCACGAGATGGGCCTGCGCACGAACGCCACGATGCTCTACGGCCACATCGAAAAGCCGTATCACCGCGTCGATCACCTGATCCGCCTGCGCGAGCTGCAGGACGAAACCGGCGGCTTCCAGACGTTCATCCCGCTGGCCTTCCATCCGGATAACACGGGCCTGAGCCACATCCAGAAACCGTCGTCGCTGGCCGACCTGCGTACCATGGCAGTGTCGCGGCTGATGCTCGATAACTTCGATCACATCAAGGCGTACTGGATCATGCTCGGCGTCGGCACAGCCCAGGCGGCGCTTTCCTACGGCGCGGATGACCTCGACGGCACGGTGCGGCACGAATTGATCTACCACGACGCCGGCGCGGAAACGCCGGAAATCCTCAGCGTGGAGCAAATCCGCCGCCTAATCGTCGAGGCCGGCCGCGAACCGGTCGAACGCGACACGCTCTACCACCGCGTGGAACGCGACGGCGCGAATTGGCGCACCGCCGAAGCGATTTGCGTGGGGTGATGCCGTGCCGCGATGAAATCAGCAAAGCAACGAGGAATAGCCGCGAAGAACGCAAAAAAGACGCGAAGAAGGCAATGAGTTTGTAGCCAGAGATTGATCGGTGGCGCTAGCTGCAAATGTTGAGATTGAATGGGATGGGCCGACGATTCGCGAATTGTTGGGCGAAGTCGTCGCCCTGCTGGAATCAAACGACGCGCAATCATGGGCGACGTATTTTCAAGAAGCGCGAGAATGTCTGGCTACATCAGGCGAGCGATCGATTGCAAGTATCCTGCAAACGTACGGCGGAATGGGGTCGTTCAATGATCTCGTCTTGGGATGTCCCGAAAACAGACTGAATGAACAGAACCGGCGACTCGATCAACTTCGCAGGGAGATTTGTCACCGCTGTCGGGCCGTGCAACAGGAGTTTAATCGAATGGACCAGCCCTAAATAACGAAAGCGCGCTACCCCTGCTTCCGCAGCACTGCCCCGTGGTCGACGACGTGGAAACCTAGACGCGAATAGAGGCCCATCGCCGCGGTGTTGTTTTGCATCGTCTGCACTTCTACGACAGCGACCCCTTCGTCGTGCAACTGCTTGAACGCTTCGCTCAATAAGTAAACGGCCATGCCTTGTCGGCGGTGCGTGTCTCTTACTTCCAGGTCCACGAGTCCCGTGGCATGCACACCCCAGGAGTGCCCGAGCGGTTCCATCGTCCAGAACATTGCCGAAGCGAGCGGCGGGCCGCCGGTTCGGGCGAAGAGTTCAAAGCGTTTGCGATCGAAGCAGCCATAGGTGCAGGCCTCCCACCAGTTGCGCGGGGCCGGGTCGAACGTCGCCTGCGCCACGAGATTGCGCCGGTGCAGCATCTGCTTGCGATCGATCGGCGCGCGGAACGCGTGCAACTCGCGCTGTTGTACGACGACTCGATCGATTTCCTGGTAACCGTGATGGCGAAACGCCTCCTGGCTCAACAGGTCGGACATGAGCGTGCCGGGCAATTCGCTGCCGCCGTAAAGGCCGAGATAGAACGCGTTCAACGGGCGCACGCCGCCGCCATAGAGCACCTGCGCGCCGCGCGAGCGGAGATATTCCTCCGCGGCGGCGAGCAGCAGGTTCGGCGTGTCGTTGTGGCGATGCGCCGGGCGCGTCTGCAGCACGTAGGTCGCGCCGAGTTGGGTATCAAGTCCCATGTCGCCGTTCGCAGCGCCGAATCCGGCGTGGACAAACCCGACAGGCTCACCCGCTTCGCAGGCGACGATCATGCCGGCCGCGTCGAAATACGGCTTCGAGAGCACGAAGCTCTCCAGTTGCGCCACGGTCAGCGGTTGCGTTAGCCCGCGTTGCGACGGCTGAGAACGCCAGATCTCGACGATCGCGGGGGGATCGCAGTTGCGGAACGGACGCAGCTCAATGGCGCCGGTCGACATCGGGCTTTCGAGCTGAGGAGCAGTCATTCCAGCGCGACCAGGATGTCGTCTCCCTCGACCCGCGCCGCAAGCGACGGCTGGCAAATCGACGGGCTGAGCTGATGTTGGCCGCTCCGCACGTCAAATTGCCAGCCATGCCAGGGACAGGTGACCACTCCTCCGCTGAGCGTTCCCTTGCCGAGCGGCCCGCCCTGATGCGGGCAGACGCCGTCCAAG
>CAZUBB010000024.1:1476-8425 GCA_964618485.1 uncultured Pirellulales bacterium | reverse complement strand
GTCCCCAGCCAGACACTCCCGTGCGCCACCCACCGGCAACTCCGCGACGCTCGCCACACGATACCAGGTCGGCATAGGGGAACGTCGAAAAGTCGAGCGATGAGGTAAGAACGACTGAGGAGCGAGTATTTCTGCCTGCATCGTTCCGACTTCAGCGTTCGTCCTTCGGATTATAAGAGTTCCGCGCGCCCTTGTCGCCCACTTACGCCGCGCGCCGGCGACGGGCCGGCCGGTGATCCTTCCAACGGCGGTGCAGCCACCAGTACTGTTCGGGGGCCAAGCGGACGAAGCGCTCGATTTCGCTCGTGTACCAGGCGGTCAGTTCACGCACGCCGGCTACATTCGGCGTGTTATCGCGGGGATCGGCGAAACTCTGGGCCATGAGCTCATACTTGAGCGGTTCGTCGAGCCGCCGCGCGGCGCCGACCGCCACGACGGCGTCATGTTCCAGCGCAAAGAGCGCGATCGCCTTGTGCGCCGAGGCGGGGCGTCCGAAAAAATCGACCCAACATCCCTTCGTGCCGGCGTATTGATCGGCCAGGAAGGTCATTGTTCCACCCCGGCCGAGGATCCGCAGGATGTCGTCGTATCCCCCCTTCTTCGGCACGATGTGCTGTCCGGTCGAGCCCCGGAACTCGTTCACCCAGCGGTCGAGATACGGATTATCGAGCGTCCGCGCGACGGCGTACGTCGGGAATCCCAGCAGGCCGAGGACGACCCCCGCGAGTTCAAAGTTCCCGAAATGCGCCGAGACGACGAGCAAGGGGCGGTCGTCGAGCAGGCCGAGCATCAGTTCCCGGGCCCCGCGTAACTGCACATAGTCGCGCCAGTTCGTTTCGTGAATCTTTCGCGGAGCATGCGCGACTTCCGCGAGCAGCAGGAACAGATGCGCCCACATCTCGCGCGCCAGCCGCTTCCGCCGCGCTTCGCTCCATTGCGGATACGCGTGGCGCAGATTTTCGTCGATTACCTTCCAGCGGACGCGGAATACATCGACGGCCAGAACGCCAATCGCTGTCGCAATCGTTGCGCAGACCGACAACGGCACGGCCTGCACCGCGGCGATCGCCACCCGCGCCGCCACGTAACCTAAGTATTGAGCGATCCTTCGCACCCGCTTCGACTCCGTTCGCTTCCTACCGAAACCCCACTAGCCCGTAGCACCAGCGAGGGAGAGTGGGCTCGGTAACGTTAGACGACTCCGAACATTTGTCGCCTCTACTCCCCTCGTCGCTCGCGCAACAAGCGACTCAACGGATTATCGCACAGCCCCCGCCACCGAATCCACGCCAGTTTTCGCCGTATTCAAACTCATTTCGGCGTCGATTCGGCGACTGGACCACGTGGCGGCCCGCGAGATACAATCCGCCGGTCAACCGCCGAAAACTTCCCGCCACCCCCGTGAAAGCCCTCCCGCCATGAGCGCCGAAGCCCGTCTCCAGGAGCTGAAACTCGAACTTCCGCCCGCGCCGAAGCCGGTGGGGGTCTATAAGCCGTGCGTCATCGTGGGGAACGTGGCCTATGTCTCGGGGCACGGCCCGCTGAAATCGGACGGCACCCTACACACGGGCCGCGTCGGCGCGGATGCCGACAAGGACGCTGGTTACGCCGCCGCGAAGCAAACCGGCCTGGCGATCTTGGCCACGCTTCGCGCCACGCTCGGTAGCTTGGACCGCGTCAAACGCGTCGTGAAGGTGCTCGCCATGGTCAATTGCGTCCCCGAATTCGAGCAACATCCCGCCGTGATCAACGGCTGCAGCGAGTTGTTCGCCCAGGTCTTCGGACCAGACCACGGCGTCGGCGCCCGCAGCGCGGTCGGCATGGGCTCGCTGCCGTCGAACATCACGGTGGAGATTGAGGGGATTTTCGAGGTGGAGTGAGGGAGGACTCGCGCCGTACAATGAAGTTGGAGACTGGTAGTCCCGACTCCTTTCGGCAGCACTGCGACGATGAGCACCTACGAAGAGCGCCTATCCTCGAACCTGGAGTGGGCCTTGACCGAAGGCAGCTTGTTCTTTGAAAACCGCGGAGCTGTCCAGGCGGCGCTTAAAAAGATCGCCGCGCGACTAGATGAGCTTGGAATTCCGTATGCTGTCGCCGGTGGAATGGCGCTCTTTGCGCACGGATTCCGGCGCTTCACCGAGGACGTCGACCTCTTGGTGACCGAGGAGTCACTCAAAGAGATTCATCGGCGGCTTGCGGGCTTAGGTTACCGGCCGACGCATCCGAATAGCAAGAATCTCAAGGACACGGAATCGGGAGTCCGAATCGAGTTTCTCGTGACAGGCAGGTTTCCTGGCGATGGTAAACCCAAGTCGATCTCGTTTCCGGACCCTGTGTCCGTGAGCGTAGAAGTTGACGGAATTCGCTATGCGAATCTGGAGACCTTGGTCGCGCTCAAGCTGGCGTCCGGAATGACGGGCGCTGGCCGCAAGAGAGATATTGGCGACGTCGAGCAATTGATCCAACTGCTCAATTTGCCGGCGGACTTTGCCGAAAAGCTGGACCCTTACGTGCAAGAGGAATTCAGGAAGGTCTGGCGATCGATTCATCAATCGGAAAGGCGCTTCCTGACCGCATGGCGTGACAGCGCGCTGACCTCCAAGGCGAGTAGCTTGGCGGAATTGGTGGAGTTGCTGGGTAGCCCAGGAGATCGACTGCATCAGCTGCTCGCCGATGGCGCGCAACTCGATGCACAAAGCAATCTTGCCAAGGGCCTTGCGGTGCTGTTCACCACCGATCCGGCCGTCGCCAAGAAGTACGACATGGTGCCGGCGGAAGATTTCTTCTTGCCGGATGAAGCTTCCTGATTCGGCCAGTCGCTCAGAACCGCTCTTCGCTCCGCAACCCGCGGCTCGGCGGTAGTTCCGGCGTCGGTGGCTGCGAGGGTTCTCTGGGCGGATAGAGTTGATCGCCGGGGAAGAGCGACGCGTTGGCGAGGGGGCGATCGTCGAGTTGGTTGAACCAACGGAACATGCGCAGCGAGCGGAATTCGCCGGCGTCTTCGAAGAGTTCGCTGCCGAGCGCGCCGAGAACGCCAGAGGCGATCCGTTCGTTGAGGTCCGCGTTGGGACTTGGTTCGTGCAGGCTGCGCTGAAACGCGGCTCGCAGCGACGCCATCAATAATCCCCACACCTGGCGTTCGCTCACGAGCCCCGACTGATAGTGCATGTCGAGCGCGAATTCTCGGGCGCGATCGCCGTCGACGGCAAAAACCGCCACGTCGGCCACGGGCAACAGACGGCCGATGAGGACGTCGGACCAACGTTCGGCGCGGCGACGCAGGCGATTGAGTTCCACCGCTGCTTCCGGCGCCACGCGGGCGCCGTGAATCAGCAGTTTAAGCGCCCGATTGCGGGCTTCCATGTGCGAGAGCATCACGCTCCGCGCGATCATTTCGCCGTCTTCCTGGCCGTGTTTCGCGGCGCGCCCGGCGAGGATCGCCGTCCAGACTCGGGTCAGCACTTCGGAGGTGAAGATTTCCTCGACCACACCGTGTAGCGATACGGGGCGCTCTTGAGCCGAGGCGTTGTCTACCGGACTGGTATGCAATTGCCGTAGCCAGCGGTCGAGGCGGCATTTCGACGCGACCCAGTATTGTTCCATCGACGGCGCGGAGAGTTCATAGGCGCGGCCCATGATGACCGGGCCATGCTCCGCGACCAGGGCCGCCAGTTCCACCAGGTCGCGGGCGTGCATGGTCATAAGCAAGCTCGGGCGAAGTCGAAATCGATAAGAAAACAAAGGCATTCGCTTGACGCTGCTTCTCTCCAACCGGCCGGGAGAGCCCGAGGGGACTAAGGCTCTCCCGGACCGGCAAGGAGAAGGACGTTGAGGGAAGGAGCAAGGCAAACGGAATGCCAAGCGGCGGGACGGCGGGGCCCGGCCGCAGACAACCGTCGCCGCGGCCGGGACTTACGTCGAATGGCCACGTTGAACTGCGAAATAGGCCATGCGGCAAGGGTAGCGAAAACGCGACGCCGTACGAGACCGAGGAAGGTGCACGTCGCGTTTCCGCGACGCCGCCCTGCGGCATTCGGAGAGCCGGAAGCGTCAGCGCCCGGAGTTTCGCTCGAGGCGATTACTCATCCCCCGGAGTTTCAGGCTTGACCACGCGGCCCAGGAAGAAGATCACGCCGGATTCGTCGTCGCGGATGAGAAACAGGAACGGGCGTTCGGCGCGGAAGCTGACGACACGCAGCAGCGGCCTGACGCCACCGCCGCCACCGAAACCACCGACGGTGGTGACTGCCGCGGCCTCGGTGCCGATTTCGTTCACTTCAATGAACGTCTTTTGGCGGACTTCGTTGATCGCGAGTTGATCCGCTAACGCGTTAGCGGAGATGCCGGAGAGGTCGGCTTTGTCGGGGTCGAACATCGCGTTCGCGCCGAGGGATTTCAGGATGGGATTGAGCTCCAGCTTCGTTTCAAAGCGGAACTTGGGGATGCGCAGGTCGACGTCGCAGGTGCGGAGCGAGGCGAGCCAAGCGTGGAGGCGTTCCGACGTGAGCTTGTCTTCAAGCTGCTGCGGCGTGCGGCCGAGTCGCGGAAGCAAGAAGACCATCGAAAAGCGCTCACCGTCATAAGGAAGCGACGCTAGCTGCAGGTCTTCGTTTTCGGCGTACTGGCAGCGAATCCGCTGATTCATGTATTGCACATGCGGCTCGCCGTTCGGCGATTTGAAGATGCCGCGGCGCGTGTTTTGCTCCATGAACGGCGTCGCCCAGGGGGCCTTGAAGTAGACTGCGTTCGCCAGGATGAAGCGCGTAAGGTCGTCGATATCGCGAGGGTCGATGACGTCGGTGATTCTGCCCGCGGTATTCGCGGCGGCCCATTCGTTGATCCACTCGGCGGCTGCGTCGGGGCGTCGGAAGTCGACGAGCTCGGGCGTGGAATCGAATTGCGAATTCATCGCCTGGATGTATTCGGGCAGGAAGGGGTAGTCCTGCTGCCCCCAAAGGCGGTTGGCGATCTGCAGTTCGCACTTGCCTAAGCGGGCGTGGGCCAGCAGTCCGCGCCGCAGGCGGCCGAAGACTGGCGATACACTTGCCTGATCGACGCCGGCGCATTCCAGGGCCTGCGCCAATTCCGTGGCGGTTTGTCCTCGCGCGCCAACGTACACCATGCCGAGGGCGTCGAACGCGCTGTACGGCGAGACCAGCACGTTGCCTTGTTCCTTGGACGCGAGCTCGCGGTAGAGCTTCACGGCAAAGCGGCGGGAGCGGTCGGTCATGTCGCCGCCGTCGCGCGGGAGGGGCGCCGCTGAGGTCGGCGCGTTTACGTCGAGTTGGGGCGCTGGAGACGCTGGCATCGGGACGGCGTTCGGGGGCGGCAGCGGCGTTTGCGCGCGGAGCGCTCGCAGGTCGTTGAGCAGTTTTTCGATGGCGATGTGGTTTTGCGGCGTTTGCGAGATGACGAGGACTTTCAGAGGGCCAGATTCGAATTCCTGGATCGCGCCCGTTCCGCCGACTTCACTCCAGGAGCTTGCTTCAACGCTGGACGTGATCAGTTCAATGAGCGCGTCGAACGGGTAGTCGATTTCGTTTCCGGCGGCGGAGCGGGTTGGGTAAAGGTCGTCAACATCGTAAACACGCACTTGTTGAGAGGCGTCCGCTTCATCGGTTGACGTGATGAGCAAGACGTCGTCGAATTGAGTCCACGTTACATCACTCGACGCAAAGAGCACACGCAGCGCCGTGCGGGCCGTGGCTTGCCGGAGCGAAACGGAAAGCGGCTCGATGGGGCGGACGGTGTCGATGCCTTTCCGATCAATGACCACATCAACGCCGATGGCGTCCTCGACGGCCGCCATCGCCGTCTCGAGACTGACGTCCTTCAATTCCCAATCCTTTCTTGTGTCTAACGCGATCTTAAGCCTCTTCGTCGCATCGTCCCCTGTTTCTGCGTCTGCCGCAGTCACCTCGTTATCGAGTACTTTGGCTTTCGACTGACGTAACTGGGCGAGTCGAGCGAGTAACGGCTCAATCAACTCATGCACCTCGCGGGTCTGCGGAATGACTAAGGCGCGCGAATGCCCAGGGTCATACTCTCCGAATGGCGACGCTCCACTTTCCAGCCAGGAGGTCGCCGCCACAACGCTGGTGATCATTTCGATCAGCGAATCTCTGTCAAACGGCTGTTCGATTCCTTCCGCGTCAAAGGCCGGGCAAATCGCTGCGACGTCGTAGACGCGAGTCTCCAGGTGTTGCTCGACTTCCTCCGTCGTCGTGACCAGCAACACGCCGTCCCGCACAACCCATTCGAGATCCAACTGGCGGCAAACGAGGCTGAGGGCCGTTTTGGCGCTCGCATCGCGCAGGTCGAGCGACACCGGGCTGTCGGGGGTGATGGCCGCGATTTCCAGCGCGCTGGTGTCGAACGCGATGTTGATCTGCAGCGCTTTCACGAACTCGGCGCGGACTTCGGAGAGCGGGGTTTCGGTGAATTTCCAGGCGCGGCGGCTCTGGAGCGCGTTGTCGATCGCCTGGTCGTCCGGGGAGCGCTGAGTGACGACCAGCGGCGGCGCGTCATCGGCCGCGGAGTGCGCTGACGGCGAAACGAGCGCCAGACAGCCAATCAGAAACACCAGCCCGCGATGGGAACGCATGGCGACGCCTCCTCGAGAATTCGTTGAATCTGCGCCGCCCGCGGTTCCGGACGCGGCGACGCCTGGAGCGCTACTGTAACCGGGCCGGAGGCGCGGGGGAAGCAGCGGGCGGGGCTTCCGCCACGAATTTGCGGCGAACGGACCGGGCGGCTACAACGGGGAGCTGGGAGTTTGAACACCGACGTGGCACAATTGCACTAAGATGGGAAGTACGACCGTGAGCATTAAGGCTTTAATGACTTCACTTCGTGGGGGCCTGACGCTGGCATTCTTAGTCGGCTCGGCATCCGGCGCGATCATTAACACTGATACCGTTCTTGGCCCAGATCATACATGCCCTGA
>CAZUBB010000024.1:1003-1450 GCA_964618485.1 uncultured Pirellulales bacterium | reverse complement strand
CAATCACCGTGATCGATGGTGTGCGACCGCCGACATTACTGACGGTGCTCGAAGGCGCGCTCGTGGGGGACGCGTTTCTGGGCACTAATGTGCCGATCGGAATTGATGCGTATGGCCAGAGTCAGATTGAAATGCTCGGCGGAATTGTGCGAGGTGGCCAACAGTCAGTTCTGTTGCATGAGAATAGTTCGTTTCGCATGCGCGTCGGGGAGATCCATACGGGCCCTGTGGAAGCAAGGGACGCAACAAGCGTATTCATCGAGGGCGGCAGTGTAGGCGCTGTATTCGGATTCGCGTCGAGCCATATTCGCATCAACAGTCCACGTGATGAAGAAGACAATGTCGTTCGCACGTTCGGGAATTTACACGCGGTCATTGAAGGCTTGGATGAGTTTCTCTTGGAGGCGGCCGACGCGAGTACGGTCGTGGTCAAAGGCGGCGAGTTTC
>CAZUBB010000024.1:0-976 GCA_964618485.1 uncultured Pirellulales bacterium | reverse complement strand
ATCAGATTTTTGCGACCGACAACTCGAGGATTCTTGTCGATGGCGGCTATTTTTCCGACACGAGCCCCAGAGCCTATGACAACGCAGTAGTGGATGTTTGGTCGATCGGCGCGATCGCGGAAGAGCCGATTACGGCGTCGGGTCGTGGGATTGTGAACATCTATGGCACGAATCTGCGCTTCGATGTGCTGGACGATCATGGGACGTTGATTCCATTCGTTGCCGGCAACCTGGCGGATGGGGATCCCTTTTCAGCGGAATACCGCATCTTCGACCAAGGCCACATCATCCTCCACAAAGTGCCGGAGCCGGGGACGTGGGGGTTGCTGGCGGTGGGAGCGGGGGCGCTGCTGCTGGGGCGGCTTGTAGGTGCGGCGGGGTGATGCGTGGAGCGCTGGGCCTGTCAGGCAAGTCCCGTTGAATGTTTGGGATGAGGCATTGGCATTGCGCTGGGGACACCGGTGGCGTTGCTCGCCGTGCCTGACCTACGAATGCGCGGCGATTTCACGCCTTTGGGCGCCCTATACCGAGGCGTGCGCCATCGTGCTAAACTGGGTGCTTTCCGTCCCGCCGTCCAATCCCCGTTTGCGCGCCATGAGAACTTCATTTTTCGGTCTGCTCGCTGTTGCCCTGTTGCTGGTTCCGACGTTCGCTCTTGCCGCGCCGACCGAGGCGGAGAATGCGGCCGTGGCGCGGATCGAGAAACTGATTGGCTCGCTGGAGCGGAACCCTGATGGCGTCGTGATCGGGGTCGACCTCTACGAGCGGCAGGCGACGAATGCCGATATTGATCTGCTGGTCGCCGCGTTTCCGGACCTGGAGAAGCTCAAGCTCTGGGGGGCCGAGATCAATAACGACGGTATCGCCAAGCTGGTGGGGTTCGCCAAGCTGAAGGATCTGGTGCTGGAAAACACCGAGATCACCGACGACGGCGTCGCGTCGCTCAAAGGGCTCAAAGAACTCAAGTCGCTGAACC
>CAZUBB010000023.1:24282-34335 GCA_964618485.1 uncultured Pirellulales bacterium | reverse complement strand
GGCGCGCGGGCGCTTTACGAGCAGCGCATTGAGCGCGGCGTGGCCCGCGAGCAAGCGCGGAAGGATTTGCCGCTGTCGACCTACACCGAAGCGTACTGGAAAGTCGACCTGCACAACTTGTTTCACTTCCTGGCGCTGCGGATGGACAGTCACGCTCAGTTCGAGATTCGGGAATATGCACGCACGATTGGCGAACAAATCCTCGCGCCGCTCTTTCCGCTGGTCTGGGAGGCGTTCGTCGATTACCGGTTACAGGCGGAGTTCCTGACGCGGCTCGATCGCGAAGTGATCTACCGGTTGATGCAGCGGATCGGCGCCAGCGGCAAAGCGCCTGCCAGCTATGAGGATTTCCTCGCGGTCCAAGACGCCACCTGGGCTGGTTTGCAACGTTGCCGGGAACGCGACGAGTGTTTAGAAAAGCTGCAGTCGCTGGGAATCGTTTCGGCAAGAACGGAGTGAGCATTTCACTAGCCCGTAGCGCGAGCGAGGGAGGGAGAGTTGACGTTGATTCATGTTCGACGGGTTACATGGAATCAAAGTCCAATCTCCCTCGCTGGCGCTACGGGCTGGTAAACGGAGATCAAGGGCGGCCCGTGGATTGGGAATGGTTCGGTAGCTTCGCTTTCTGGCTGGCGATCGTCGACGCGATCGTGGTCATTGGCGTTATTCCCTGGATTCTCTCGCTGAAGCGCGATCCCGTCGCGGCGCTGGCCTGGTCGCTGGTCGTGATCCTGGTGCCGATTCTCGGCTTCCTGTTGTTCTTACTGTTCGGCTATACGCACGTCTATCGCCCGTTGAAGCGCAAGCGACGGCATCATCGCACGTATGAGCAACGCGCCGGTGCAACGAAGAAGGGCCAACTCCGTGCCGTGACAGGTGATGACGACTTCGGCGGATTGAGCGCCCTTGCCGTGCGGCTCGGCGCGACGCCGCCTATGCCGGGCAACCAGGTGATGCTGTACCAGGCGACGCGCATCGCGCACGGTGCGCTGCTGGAAGCGATCGCCGACGCTCGCGATCATGTGCATCTGGAATATTACATCGTCCAACCGGACGAGACCGGCCGCGAACTATTGGCGCTGCTGACGCGCAAGGCGCGGCAAGGGTGCGAAGTGCGCTTACTCTATGACGCGCTCGGTTCCTGGACGCTCAAGGCGCGATTGCTCCGCCCGTTGCACAAGGCCGGCGGCAAGTCGGCGGCGTTCCTGGGGATCAGCCTGCTGCGGCGGCGGCTGCAGGTCAACATGCGCAATCACCGCAAGCTGGTGGTGATCGACGGCCGGCTGGCCTTCACCGGCGGGATGAATATCGGCAACGAGTACCTGGGGCTCAGCCGCTGGTTCCGCTATTGGCGCGACAACCTGATGCGCGTCGAAGGCCCGGCGGTCGCGGCGCTGCAGAGCATCTTTGCCGAGGACTGGGATTTCTCCACTGAAGAGCGGCTTGAAGCGACGCGCTACTTTCCGGAACTCAGCGACGTTGGGACGTCGGTCGTGCAGGTCGTCGAGTCCGGCCCCGACCAGGAAATCAATACGCTCCGCGAAGTCATCTTCGCCGCGCTGACCACGGCGCGCAAGCGGCTCTGGATTGCTACGCCGTACTTCGTACCGGACACGGGCATTCTCGACGCCCTGAAGCTCGCCGCGCGGCGCGGCGTCGAAGTGCGAATGCTTTGCCCCAAGAAATCGGACAATCGCCTCGCGGACTACGCCAGCCGTTACTACTGGGCGGAATTATTGACCGAGGGCGTGCAGATCCTCGAGTATCAGCGCGGGATGATGCATGCCAAGATGATGCTCGTCGACGATTCCTGGGGCTGGGTCGGCACGGCGAACCTCGATCGGCGGAGCCTGCAGCTCAATTTCGAGAACGTCTGCATCCTCCACAGCGAGTCGGAAATCGCGGCACTCACCAAGGCGTACCAGCGCGACATGCGGCGCTCCAAGCAAGTGACGCTGGACGAGTTCTCTCGGCGTCCGGCGACCGCTAAGCTCTGGGAAAACACCTGCCGGCTGTTCTCGCCCGTTCTTTAGGGCTCGGCTAAGCGCGGTATTCCGCAGTGAGAACCGTTCGGCGAACACGGCCACACCGAACGTCTGTAGCCGACGTCTGTGACCTAGGATGGCTAAAACGCGCCGGTTGTACCCCTCCTCCGAGGTCACAGACCTCGGCTACAGAAGGACCATTTGGGCCAATTGGAAAATTGAGTTGAGCTTGCCACGCTTGGCGGGCCTCGCTCCCCAACAGCGGGGAAAAGTATCAGGAAATTGCTCGTTTTCTCTTTGTAAACGGCAAACTCTCTTGAAACGCCGCGTGCGAATAGTTAGCTTGCTTAGTAGTTCCATCGCAAGGATGCCTCTTTTCTGGAACTGCTCGTCTCGGCATATCAGATTTTCAGAGGTCCCGTTATTCGCGCCAGCGTGAGTCAGTAGCTCGTATCTCCGGGCAGGGAAAACGGCGTTGCCGCAGCCCGTCGGCGCAAGGTTGAACCAGGTTCATGAAGCACCGCACCCTTCGCGTGCAGCCGCTGGAACTGCGCGCTTTGCTGGCGATCGACGTCTCGTTTGATCTGTTGACCGGCGACTTGAACATCTTGGGCGGCCCCACGAATGACATCGTGGATATCTCCGCGAACGCGCTGACCGTGACGGCCCGAGTGAATGACGGGGCGACCTCGAATTCGTACTCTTTCGCCCGCGCGCTCGTGCGCAGTATCTCGATTCGCGGGGGAGATGGCGACGATCAGTTATCGAACTCGTCCAACATGCCCGTCAGTCTGTATGGGCAGGGAGGCAACGACACGCTGAACGGTGGCTCCGCGAACGATACGATCCGCGGGGGGGACGGCAACGACATTTTGCGCGGCGGTGGTGGCGACGACTCCGTTCTGGGCGAAGCCGGCAACGACGAGTTGTACGGCAACGACGGCAACGATCGGGTCGACGGCGGCGAGGGAGACGACCGAATTCGCGGAGGCGAAGGGGACGACGTCCTGTTCGGCGGGAACGGCCGCGATCAACTACTCGGCGAGTCGGGAAGCGACACGCTCGTCGGCGGCGAGCTACGGGACTATCTCTACGGCGGCTTGGGGAATGACATCCTCCGCGGCGGCGACGGCAACGACGTGCTGCGCGGCGAAGACGGCGACGACCAACTCTTCGGCGACGCTGGCAACGACAGCTTGCGCGGCGAAGCGGGCAACGACCGGCTGGACGGTGACGTCGGGGACGATTTGCTCTACGGCGGCCCTGGCGACGATGCCCTTGATGGCGGCAGCGGAAATGACACCCTGACGGGCGACGAAGGAAACGACCGGCTCGTCGGTCGCGAAGGGAACGATTTCCTGTACGGGGGCCCGGGGAACGATGATCTCCGCGGCGACGCCGGACTGAATCAACTGTTCGGCGACCACGGGGATGACGTACTCATCGGCGGCCCCGACGCAGAAGTGTTCTGGGGTGGCGCGGGCAACGATCTGCTCCGCGGCTACGGCGGCAACGACCTCCTCTATGGCGAGGTGGGCTTCGATACCTTGTATGGCGACGACGGCGACGACGTCCTCGACGGCGGCGACGAAGCGGACATCCTGTGGGCCGGCGACGGGAACGATCAGCTCTTCGGCGGAGATGGCGGCGATCTGCTGAACGGCGAAGCCGGCGACGATCGGATGCGCGGGGGCGCCGGAAATGACACCATCACCGCCGGTGTCGGCCGCGATACCGTCAACGGCGACGACGGGGACGACTTCATCAACGGTGGCGACGGCGATGACGAACTGTTCGGCGGCCCCGGCAGCGACCTGATTCGCGGCGGCGCGGGAAACGATCACCTCCGCGGGTTGGACGGCAGCGACACCCTGTACGGCGATGACGGCGCCGATATCGTGGTCGGCGGACAGGGGAGCGATACGCTCTATGGCGGTTACGGTAGCGATCTGTTGATCGGCGGCGAGCACGACGACCGGCTTTGGGGGAGCGACGGGAGCGATCTGTTAATCGGCGGCACGACCGTTTACGACGACAGCGCCGCGCGATTGCGCTCCGTGCTCGACGCGTGGATCGGCGCGATCGAATTCCAAGGATCTCCGGACTCGCTGTACGTCAGCAATAAGTCGATCGAACTGCGGCCCGGCGACACGGTGCTCAATGACGACGCTGTCGATCATCTTGAGGGGGACACCGGCTGGGATTCGTTCTTCTGGTTCGCCTCGGACACGCTCAGCGATCGCAGCGCCGACGAGCCGGTCGCAAGCGGCGACGTTTCCGTCGCCGGCTGGGCGAACCGGGTCTACCTCGATTTGTTTGCGGCGCCGGCCACGCCGGCGCAGATCAGCGCGCTCGCCCAGCGAATTGAGCGGGGCGCATCGCGTACGTCGCTGGTTCTGGAATTGATGCAGTCGAACGAATTCCGGGCCGAGCAACTGCGCCGCGTTTATCGCCAGACGTTTGGCAGCGACATCACCGACGGTGAATTGACGCTGCAGTTGCTACTGTGGGGGCAGGGGCAAGATCTCGAGCGTCTCTGGGCCGGCTACCTGGCGTCGCCGGAGTTTGCCGCGACCCAGGGCGGCGACAACGCCAAGATCATCCAGGCGATGTTTAACATCGTCGTGAGGCGGACGGCGTCGGACGATGAAATCGGCGCCTGGCTCGAGACGCTCGCCCAGACGTCGACTGCGGAAGTGGCGTACCAGCTCATCACGAGCTACGAAGTGCAGGTAGCGCGCGTGAACGAATGGTATCGCGACTTCCTCCATCGCGCTCCTACGGCGCCGCAAGTCGCCAATCGCATTCAGCAACTCGCTTCCGGCATCTCCACGGATCACGTGCGGGCCGCGCTCTTGATCAGCGGCGAGTATCTCAACCAGCCCTACTTCGACGTGGCTGATTTCGGCGCCACGGTGAACGACAGCACCGATGATTCGCTGGCGCTGCAAACGGCGCTCGATATCGCGGATATGTCCGGCAACAGCGTGGTCTACGTGGGGCCGGGTTTGTACGTCGCGGATAACCTGCGCATCCAGGGCTCGAACATGAAGTTGATCGGGCCGGGCACGCTCCGACTCAAGGATCGCTCGGCATCGGTCGGCGTGCTCACGATCGACGGCAATGACAACGTGGTATCGCACCTGAAGATCGACGGCAACAAGAATGGTATGCATACCGGCCGCGCCGAAGGGCTGCGCGTCGTCGGCAACAATAACCGGATCTTCCGCGTGGAAGTCGCCAATACTTACCAGGATGACAGCTCCGATCCCTCGGGACAGAACTTCGTCGTCAGCGGCTCGTTGAACTCGCTCATCGAGACGCGCTCGCTTAACGCCGGGCACTCCGGGTATCGTCAACTTTCGCGTCAAGGGCTTTAATGGCTCCGGCGACGGGACGAGCTTTACCGTGGACGGCGGGTACTTTGAGACCGACGCGCCGCAACATTGGCTCGGCGTGAACAGCTTCCAGGTCGACTCCGGGCCGGGCAAACTCCTGGAAACGGTCGTTATTCGCAATGTCGTCGCCCGCGGGCCGCAGAACAGCACGGGCATTACGACCGCCGCGGCGAAGTTCGCGCTGATTAACGACCTGATCATCGAGAACAGCTCGTTCATCAGCACGGCGGAGAATCATTCCTCGCTCCGATTCGCCGAGGGGATCGGCCGCGTCACGTTGCGCAACGTGTACATGAGCCGCAACCTGTACATGCAGCAGGAAACGCACGACGGTTCCGGGCTCGATGATCCGGTCGAAGAGCTGTACATGGAGGACTGCGTGATCGGCGACGGCGTCCACCATCCGACGTTCGCGATGGAGCGGGTGCGCGTGGGCAAGATGACGATCAAAGACAGCAAGTTCTACGGCTACACCCTGGCCGCCATCGACTGGCAATCGCCCGAGACGGAATACACCCGCGTGGAAGTGATCGACACGTTGTTCCGCGGCTACAACGCCACACGCGTGACCTACGACATCTACCCGCGCAACGGCGGCGAATTCGACAACGCGTCGAAGCGCCTCTGGCAAGGCGTCCGCCGCCGCAACGGCGCAGGCGGCGGCATGGCGTTTATGCCGTAGGGGGGGAGGAGAATAGGAGAAGAGAAGAAAAGGAGAATAGAAGTTTGAAGCGCGCACGGCCGCGCCACAAGCTTCTCTTCTTTTCTCCTTCTCTTCTTTTCTCCTTTTCTCCTCCCGCCTCACATTCCCAGCGCTTTCGCTTCCGCCGCCAGGGCATCGATGCAGAACTGGATGTGTTCTGCGAGGTCCACGCCGAGGTCGGCGGCGCCGCGGGTGATGTCTTCGCGATTGACCGCCGCCGCGAAGTTCTTCGCCTTGAGCTTCTTCTGCACGCTCGAGGCTTGCAGGCCGGCCAGGCGATCGGGACGGATCACCGCTACCGCGGTGATGAAGCCGCAGAGCTCGTCGCAGGCGTAGAGTGTTTTGTCGAGGCGCGATACCCGCGGGCAATCGGTAAGATAGTCGGCGTGCGACTTGATCGCGTAAATCACTTCTTCCGGATAGCCGCGCTCGCGCAGAACCTCCGCTCCGCGCAGCGGATGGTCCGGCGGGTCGGGCCAGCGTTCGTAGTCGAAATCGTGCAGCAGGCCGA
Organism: uncultured Pirellulales bacterium; assembly: GCA_964618485.1. Lineage (GTDB taxonomy): Bacteria > Planctomycetota > Planctomycetia > Pirellulales > JALHLM01 > JALHLM01. The sequence continues at coordinate 27,738 of CAZUBB010000023.1, read as the reverse complement.
CGATTCCCCAGGTATTCTCATCTTCGCCGAATTTTCTGGCGTACGCCCGGACCGCCGCCTCGACGGCCAACATGTGGCGTCGCAGGCTTTCCGACTGCGTATACTCACATACCAATGCAAAGGCAGCGGCGCGATCGAGCATAACGATTTCACGAGGCGGGTGCGGATGAATGGCGGCCGGTCACGTCGCTACCAACTTGCGGCCTGAACGCCGATAATGCAAGCGCCCTCAGGGCTCCAATTACCACCATTTCCTACTGCGGACGATCGATGCGCGCGGAAATCATTTCCATTGGCGACGAGCTCACAAGCGGCCAGCGGCTCGACACGAATAGCCAGTGGCTCAGCCAGCGTCTGGGGGAACTCGGGATCGCCACCGACTTTCACAGCACCGTCGGCGACGATCTGGAGCGGAACGTTGAAGTCTTTCGTACCGCAGTGGCGCGCGCGGACGTCGTGATCTCCACGGGAGGCCTGGGGCCGACGGCGGACGATCTCACCCGCGAGGCGCTCGCCAAGCTGGTCGGGCGACCGCTCTACAAAGACGAGGCGTCGCTGGAGCATATCCGCGCGTTATTCGCGCGCCGGCAGCGTCCGATGCCGGAACGCAATGTCGTGCAGGCGATGTTTCCCGAAGGAAGCCGGCCGATCCCGAATCCGTACGGCACCGCGCCGGGCATCGCGATCGACGTGCCGCGCGCCGTCGGCGCGTCTCACGTCTACGCGCTGCCAGGCGTACCGGCAGAGATGTTCGAGATGTGGGAGGTCACGGTCGCGCCGGCGCTCGTGGCGCTGAGCGGCCGGCCGTGCGTGATTCGCCATCATTCGGTGCGCTGCTTCGGCATCGGCGAGAGCGATCTCGAGGCGATGCTGCCGGACATGATCCGGCGCGGCCGCACGCCGACCGTCGGCATCACGGTGAGCGACGCTACGATCACGCTTCGCATCACCGCGCAGGCCGAATCCGCGGAGGGCTGCGCGGCGCAGATCGCGCCGACGGTGACGACGATTCGCGAGTGTCTCGGCGACCTCGTGTACGGTGAAGCGGAAGAGGAACTCGGCGACATCGTGCTGCGAATGTTGCTGGCGCGCGGCGAAACGCTCGCCACCGTGGAATGGGGGAACGCCGGGCTCGCCTGGTCCATGCATCAGGCCGTCGAGCGAGCCGTCCAAGGCTTCCCCGCCGACGCCGCGGAACGGATTCGCGCGTGCTACCAGGCCGGGCTCACGCTCGGCGCTCCGGCGGCGGCCGACCGTCAACTCGGCGGTGACACGGCCTGGCACACGATGGCACCCACGAGCCCCGAAATGACCGCGGCGATGGCCGAGAAAGGCCTCCGCGCGCTCGGCGCGGATTGGTGTCTGGCGACCGCGGCGTACCCGGAATTCGTATCGACGGGCGAGCCCAACCGGTTGGCGATGGCGATCGCCCACGGCGGCGAGGCGGCCGTGCAAAGCGTTCCTTACACGGGGCATCCGGCGATTCTCAAGCCGCGGGCTGCGAAGCAGGCGTTGAATTTTCTCCGGCTGAAGCTTCTGGCGAAGGACTAAGTAGCGTCGGCGAAGTCGTTTGCAAGACGCATCAAGCCGGGCTATTGCGAGTTCCGCTCGCCTATTCTGCCGCTTGCGTTATGATTCTCCGGGCGTGGAACCGCAGGGGGTGATCGTCGCACACGATGGAGGAAAAGGTTGTCATGGGCGCAGTCGGAAACGAAACGGTGACTTCAGATACGACGCTGGCAATGGAAGCGCCGCGCAAGCCCAATTGGATTGCTCTGGGCGCGATTGCCGCCGGCGCCGGGCTGCTCTACACCGGTATTCAATTCTTACCGGACGACAACGCCTTGCGGACGCTCTCTACCGGATCGCTGGTGATGCTGTCGGTGATTGCGCTCTGGCTTTGGCTCTCCTACGGCCGGTTGTTCTCCGCTCCGCACGGCCGCCGTATCTTCTGGGCTGGGCTGGCGACCGCGGCCGCGATGGTGGTGCTGGCGATCGTGTTGTTCGAGGATGTTCGTTTCACCGGCGACATGCGTCCGTCGGGCGTTTTGCGTTCGATGTGGCGCTCCGCCAAGCGCAATGTGCCGGTCGAGGCGCCGCTGGTCCCCTCGGCGGAAGAGAGTGGACTGGTACGCAACGCCTGGTGGGTGACCGAGTACCGTTATCCGCAATTCCTCGGCCCCGATCGTCGCCCGATGATCGAAGGGGTCGAACTTGCACGCAACTGGAACGAAGAGCCGCCCAAGCTCATGTGGAAGCAACCGATCGGCGAAGGCTGGTCGTCGTTCGCAGTCTACGGCGAACTGGCCGTTACGCAGGAACAACGCGGCGACGATGAGCTCGTTACCTGTTATCAGCTCAATACCGGCCGCAAGGTCTGGGAGCACATCTCCACCGGACGGTTCGAAGAGTTCATGGGAGGCGACGGCCCGCGCGCCACGCCGACGATCGTCGATAGCAGTACGGTTGCCTCGCTGCAAATCCCTCATGTCTGCACGCTCGGCGCCTTCGGCGAACTGAACTGCCTGAATCTTGCGTCGGGCAAGCCGCTCTGGCCCGCGCGGAATATTCTCAAGGATGCTTCCGCCGAGAATCTGCAGTGGGCGATGTCGGGCTCGCCGCTGGTCTATAACGGCATGATCGTGGTCAGTCCCGGCGGCCGGCAAGAAAAATCGCTGGCCGCCTACGACTTCCTCAGCGGCAAGCCGAAGTGGTTCGGCGGCAGTTCGCGCGCGGCGTATTGCTCGCCAACCTTGATGACGTTAGGCGGCGTGCAGCAAGTGGTGATCGTCAACCAGGAGAACGTCACCGGTCACGACGCTGCAACCGGCGCCGTACTTTGGGAACATGAGTGGCCGGGCGCGCAGCCGAAAGTCTCGCAACCGGTCGCCATCGACGACCATCGCGTGTTCTGTTCGTCCGGCTACGGCCTCGGTTGCTTGCTGCTGGACGTAAAACAAGGTGACGACGGCAAGTTCACGGTCACCGATGTGTACGGTGGCCGCAATCCGAACATGAAAACTAAGTTTACAAACGTCGCATTGCATGACGGTTACGTGTACGGACTTGACGACGGCACCATGGAATGCCTGGAGGTGGAAAGCGGTAAGAAGCAATGGAAAGAAGGGCGCTTCGGACACGGCCAGGTGCTGCTCGTCGGCGATGTACTGTTGGTGCTCGCCGAGAGCGGCGAGATGATCATGCTCGAAGCGACGCCGGACGAACACCGCGAACTGGGGCGCTTTCAGGCGATCGAAGGCAAGACCTGGAACAACCCCGTGCTCGCCGGGCCGTACCTGTTAATGCGCAACGATCAAGAAGCGGCTTGTTACGAGCTCAAGCTAAAATCGAAGCTACCGGAGAACTCCGGTTCCGATGCGCCGGCGCTGTAGTGTCTCGCCGGAATCTGACTTTCGGATCGGAAACAGATGAAGGGTGCCTGGGGCTGGGGCGAAG
>CAZUBB010000023.1:19427-24253 GCA_964618485.1 uncultured Pirellulales bacterium | reverse complement strand
CCCGCGCCGTAACCCTTGTGCCGACGGCTCACGCGGCGCGGAGCAGGTTCCAGTTGCTTTCCGCCTGTTCGGTCGACAGCCCCGGATCGGCGTCGCAATCGTAGCCGAACGCGTGAAAGGCCTCGCCGTGCGCCGCGGCGATCTTCGTGGCGACGGATTGCGTGAGCAACTTTCGCCACAACCCTGGCTGACCGCGCCAGTAGTGCTGGTTGCGGCTCGCTGCGCGGTGCTTGGCAAGCGCATGTTGATCGATCGCCTCGCGCGGATCGCGCACGGGATTGCTCGCGAGCGCGCTGGAGATCCGCTGCAATTCCTCGACCGGCTGCGCGACCAGGCGCTCGTAGGCGACCACGACGGCTCGCTCGTCCTGAGCCCATTCCGGACTAAGCGACAAGAGGGCTCTCGCCCGGGGGCTCGTCGCGTAGCGGAGGAATGCGTCGCTCATCGGCGCGGCGTCCCACAGCAATTGCTCGTCGCCTCCTTCGCCCGAGAGCCAGCGGGCGGTGTCAGGTTCGTGCGGCGCGAAGTGCAGGATGGAGATCAACACGTCGAGCGGGTGCCGCCGTACCACCACAGGGCGGAATGCGTGGCGCTGCAGCAGATTGAGCATCGACCGCGTACGCCGGGCATGCAGATGCACGACGCTCCGCGCCGGCAGGTGGGGCCAGTCGATGTCTTCCGGAACAAAGGCAGAACGCTCGCAGAGATCGAGCATCGTTCGCAGCAGGCAGCGAAGCCACGTGCTGCCCGATCGCGGCGTGTTGAGCAGGGCGATTCGCAAAGTGGGGCCGTCCGTGGCAGGTGCGGTTGGTCGGTTTCCCGCCAGCGAGTGCATCGCCTCCGCTTGGCGCTCGACGCTCCATTTTGTCGTCTTATCCGGACGGCAACTTGAGCGAATTGCACCAATCGACGGTTAATGCACCCGTAGGGGGGGGCGCGCCGGGAGCGCATACCCAAGAGGGGAGAAATTCTCCCCTTTGCGCCACAGGACCGATCGCTAAAATTCTCCGCGACGCGGAAAACCGGCTAAACGCGGGGGCGCCGAGTTCGCCAGGCGACTCCCAGCAGTGCGGCCGTCGCTAGCAGGCCAAGGCTCGCTGGTTCGGGCACCGCGCTCGCGGAGTTGCCGGCGCCGAAGTTATTTCGCACAGCGTTCAAATCGTCGAGATCGACCTTGCCGTCGAAGTTGGCGTCCCCGAGTCCCGTGCCGCCGAAATTGTTGCGGACGTTATTGAGATCCTCGAGGTCGACCTTTCCGTCGGCATTGGTGTCGCCGAACGGGTTCTCGCGCACCAATTTCAAGATCACGCCCGTGGTGCCGTCGTTTTCGCCGCCGAGTAGATAGATTTCCCCGTCGGCATCCTCGGCGAACGAATAAATCAGGTCAGGAAGCTGCACTCCCGAGGCCGCGACGTTTAACTCTTGCACCAGGCCGGCCTCGAGATCGCCAATGAGGAGCCGCCCTTCGAAGAGATTGAGCGGTCCGCGGAAGTCTCCGAAGATAAACTTGCCGTTAAGTTCGGGGAACGCGTCGCCGCGATAGACAAAGCCGGCGGTGACTGATTTGCCGTCCTGATGATCGTATTGCAGCAGCGGCTCCTGGTAGCCGTTCGCTTCGGCATGATCGCCGACGCCGTTGCCGTCGAGGTCGGCGTCCGGCACCAAGCCGTCCTGGTTGGTCTTATCGTAGAGGAACTTCCCTTCCATGTCGTTCCAGCCGTAATTGCCTCCGGCAATGACTTCGTCGATCGACTCAATGTTGCGCTGGCCTACGTCGCCCATATAGAGCCGGCCGGTCTCACGATCGAACGACATACGATACGGATTGCGCACCCCGTAGGCGTAGATTTCCCCGCGAGCCTCGGGCGTGTCGATAAACGGATTGTCGGCCGGAATCTGGTAGTTGCCGTTGGGACTCGACAGATCTTCGCTGCCAGGGTCGTCGACGGGATCGAGCGGGTTGATCCGCAAGATCTTGCCGAACGTGTTGCTGAGGTCCTGCGCATTATCGGAGCAAACGATTTCCGACGAATTCCCCACGTTGCAACCATCGCCGGACCCAATGTACAAGTAATCGTCCGGACCGAACACTAATTCGTTGGTGTCATGCGTGCCCGGCACTCCCAAGCGAAAGACCTGACGCTTGGAGCCGGAGAATACATTGGCCGCCGGGTCGTCCGCGGTGTACTCGTAGAGCACGGTCTGATGCGTAACGCGATTGGTTACCGACAGCGGCATATCTGACGGTCCCGCGTTCCGCTTTTCGGTTTCCAGCGTATAGAACTTCTTGAAGCCGTTGCTGGAAGGATCGGCGAACCCGGGATGGAACGTCATCGCGATCATTCCATAGCCATCGACCAGGATATCGGATTGGGCGTTGACGGTATTTAAGTAGGGCGTGGTGAGTAGGCCGCCGCCGGGCGTCCCGACGCGAATGACTCCGCCCAGCGTGGTAACGAACATCCGCCCGCTGCCGTCACTGGGAAATACCATGTCGGTCGGCGCGTATTGTTCCGTTCCGCCAGATACTTCGTTGAGTCCCGTCGCAACGGTTTCAAAACGGACGGTGTAGGGACTTTGCTGGATACTCGGCAGGAAGTCGGGCTGGGCAAGTGCCGACGAGGCCTCCAAACAGGTAAGCACCACGGCCATGCCAAAGGCGACGTTACGCGAACGCTTCACTAGGAGAGTCAGGCCCGCGGCGCCAATCGATAGGAGAGCGAACATGGTGGGTTCCGGTACGGTGTAGTTAATTTCCAAATAAGGCCGCACGGAAGCGACCGCGTTTTCGCGCGAATCGAGCCGCACGGCGGTTCCGAGCTGAGTCTCATCTCCGAGGATGGCCCAACCGTGATCCAGCTCCGGCTGATCGATCCAAAGCTGCACGTCGGCGACCAGACCAGCGCTGGATTCCCAAACAATCTCCCCGAGGTCGTTGATATTCAGCGTGCCGCTCGCATCGGCGACAAAACTTCCGCCGGCTTGCGACCAATCGGCGCCGGGGAAAGCACTCTTTGTCCACGTCACGTCACCGGGGGTGGCATCGGTACCGAGGCCGCCCAGGCCACCGGCATTCGAGGTTCCTTCTCCCCAGGGCTCCAGCACGCGGTGTAACGCCAGCGTCGTTTCTCCCAAATCCGGGGCCTTGCGCGAGAGACGCATGCCGAGCCGAACTTCTTGGATGACGGCGCCGGCGGGGAGGCTGTTCGCCACATCAAACTGCACGAGACCGCGCCGCAGCAAACCGCCGGATTGGAAGATCCGCCCCACAAACAGCGTCGGACCGATCCCGCTGCTCTCCGCGTTACTGGCGCTTTCGTAGAGCGTCCCGTCCGCCGACGGCGCGAGCGTAATGGTTTCGGCAAGCGCCCAACTGGGCATCAACAACGCCGCGGAAATAGCGGTCGCCGTTAAAACGAATCGCTGCCCCAACCCCGGCGCGTTCCGTGGACGCTTGCCCTGGCAGGGCTTTTCACTCAGATGCCGCCTCATGAGATGCTTCTCTCGTTGCCCAGAGATACCGGCGCCCCGCCGGGCGAACCGCCCGTCGCGCCGAGTCGAAGAAAGCTTTGCTCTGCTGTCCGAACACTCTTAACCTACCTTAAATGCCAGTTGCGCTTGAAACAAGGGTTTTGCAGGTCGCCTTTCCTACACTCCCTCGACGGAGGTAGAACGGTTTCGGCCATGCGATTCGTTACCCGAAACTCGAACCCGATGCCGGGTGCATTGGCTGCGCTTTCCGGCTATTATCTGAAGCGAGTCTGCCCCGCCTCTCCTACCCACCTCTCCCTTTTTCGCGCGAGTCCGCACCCATGAGAAAACGTTTTGTGCTTTCGCTGGCCCTGGTTTTCGCGGCGATTCATGCCGCCACGCTGCAGGCCGCCGTGCCGCACGGCATCTTCACCGACCACATGGTCCTGCAGCGCGATATGCCAGTCACCGTCTGGGGCACCGGCCAGCCGGGGGAGAAGGTGCAAGTGAAGCTCGCTGACCGTAACGTCGGTACGGTTGTCGACGGCGACGGCAACTGGAGTGTCCAAATGGACGCGCTTCCGGCCGGAGGCCCCTACCGGCTGACGATTGACAGTATTTTCCGCGTCGCACTGCGAGACGTCTATGTCGGCGAAGTCTGGCTGGCGAGCGGGCAGTCGAACATGCAATGGGGGCTCAATGCCTCGGACAACCCGGAAAAGGCGATTGCCGAGTCGCGCAATCCGTTGCTGAGACTGTTTACCGTGCCGCGCCGGTCGACCGACGAGCCGCAATCGAACGTCGGCGGGCAATGGCAGGTGAGCGGGCCCGACTCTACGCCCGATTTTTCCGCCGTGGGTTATTATTTCGGCCGGGCGCTGCAGCAGAAGCTGGGCGTCGCGGTCGGCGTGATCAGCACCAATGTCGGCGGAACTCCGGCCGAAGCCTGGATGTGCAAGGAAGCTCTGGCCGCGAACGACACGCTCAAGTATTACGTTGATCAGCCGCGCGACTCTAAGAACATGCAGCGGCCCTATGGCCTCTATAACGCGATGGTCCACCCGCTCGGCCAACTCTCGGTCCGCGGGGCGATCTGGTACCAAGGCGAGTCGAACGCCGGCCGCGCCTACGAGTACCGCACGCTTTTCCCGGCCATGATCGCCGATTGGCGGCGCACGTTCCGTCAGCCGGAAATGCCGTTCCTGTTCGTGCAGTTGGCGCCGTTCATGAAGAAGGTCTCCGAGCCCGGTGACAGTGCCTGGGCGGAGCTCCGCGAGGCGCAACTCCTGACCGCCAAGAACGACCCGCACACGGCGATGGCGGTGATCACCGATGTCGGCGATGAGACGGACATC
>CAZUBB010000023.1:14968-19417 GCA_964618485.1 uncultured Pirellulales bacterium | reverse complement strand
GCCGATCCGGTCGGCGAGCGTCTGGCCCTGGCCGCCCGGAAGATCGCCTACGGCGAGCAGGTCGCTTTCACCGGTCCGCTGTACAACTCGTCAACGGTCGATAACGGCACGATCGTGCTTGAATTCCAGCACGCCGAGAACGGCCTGCAAGCCAAGGACGGTCCGCTGACCGGCTTCGCCATCGCCGGCGATGATGGCAAGTTCGTGAACGCCACCGCAGAGATCATCGACGCCAACCACGTCCGCGTGCAGAGTCCCGAGGTCCCGGCGCCAAAGTATGTTCGCTACGGCTGGGCCGATTTCCCGTTGGGCAATCTATGGGACGGCGCCGGGCTCCCCGCCTCGCCGTTCCGCACCGACGAACTGCCGGGCGTGACGCAGCCCAAGTAACGACTGCTCGCCATTTGCCGGTCGCCCGCCGCAAACCTGTACGCGATTTGAGGCTACTGGGGGCTATGCGAAGGGCTGGTGGTTGCGGAGTTTTGAGTAGCACAATCGATCGCCACGCCGGTCCGAAACTTACTTTCGGACCGGCGTTTTCGTTTAGACTGGGATGTCTGGTGTAAATGAGGCATTGGCGTGAACCTTTCCTGTCCCGCAAACCTTTCTGAAAACGAGGTTTCGTCAAAGTTTGCCGGTTAGGTGGACGATATCAAGGCAGCCGATTTTTCCGCGCAGGCAAAGCGCGTGTTGGCGCGCTTTGTCAGGCTCCACCTAGGAAAACGATTCCATGAACCGGCAATTCCGCCCGTTGTGCGTCTGGCTGTTGATGATTGCGACCCTGACCGGTTGCCGGCCCAGCCAGCCGTTCTACTTCTTCGAGGATGGCGATCTCTCGCACTACGAGGGGGTCGCCACGAAGGTGGAATTGGCCGACGTCGACGTCCCCAGCCTTGACGAGGTGCAAAACACCGCCACGCCGCACACGATCGGCGAGCAGCAGATCGAGGAGTTCTGGGACCTCTCGCTGCAGGAAGTCCTGCGGCTCTCGCTCGAAAACAGCAAGGTCTTCCGGCAGATTTCCGGACAGATCTTGAACTCGCCGACGCAGTTGACCGCGTCGCCGGGGAGCGCACAGACCATCTACAACCCCGCGATCACCGAAAGCGATCCGCGTTTCGGCACCGAGGCCGCGCTCAGCGCCTTTGATACGCAATTCAGCAGCAGCGTCTTCTGGGAAAACAACGACCGCCCGGTCAATCTGGCGTTCCCGAATCTCTTGGCGCGGGAACTGCGCCAGGATCGCAGCACGTTCCAGGCGGCCCTCACCAAGAATACGGCCACCGGCGGTACGAGCACCGTCCGCCAGAACACAATCTACGACTGGAACAACAACCCCTCGAACCTGTTCCCCAGCAACTGGGATACGAACGTCGAGGCTGAGTTCCGTCATCCGTTGTTGCAAGGCGCCGGCGTCGACTACAACCGCATCGCCGGCCCGACCGGCGCCTCCGGCTTCCAGGCCAGCTCGCCGGGGTTCTTTAACGGCGTGGCGATCGCCCGGACCAACGTCGACATCGCGTTGGCGGACTTCGAGTTCACCGTGCGGAACTTCGTCGCCGACGTGGAGACCGCGTACTGGGAGCTCTACTTCGCCTACCGTAATCTGGAAGCGGCGAAAGACTTCCGCGACGCGGCCTTGTCGTCGTATCGCCTGACGCAAGTCAAATTCAATCAAGGCGAGGCCGACGCGTTGGCGTTGGCCCGCTCGAAAAACGAGTTCTTCCTGTCGCGCACCGAAGTGGAAGTCGCGCAGGCGAACCTCTACCAGACCGAAACCCAGCTACGCTACGTGATGGGCCTGACGCATACTGACGAACGCCTGATCCGGCCTTCGGAAGAACCGACCAACGCCCCGGTGAAGTTCGACTGGGCCGAGGTGCACGTCGAGGCCTTGTCGCGAGCGGTCGAACTGCGTCGCCAGAAGTGGGTCATCAAGCAGGACGAGCTCCGCTTGCAGGCGGCCAAGAACTTCCTGCTCCCTCGCTTCGACATGGTGGCCTTGTACCGCTGGCGCGGCTTCGGTGATCACTTGTCCGGAAGTGCGAGCGGCGACAATCCGCAGTTCGACAGCGCCATCGAGACCTTGACCGACGGCGATTATCAGGAATGGCAAATGGGCTTCCAGGGGTTGATTCCGATCGGCTTCCGCCAGCAGTTGGCGGGGGTGCGGAACGCCCAGCTCAGCCTGACCCGCGACCGGGCCGTGTTGCAGGAGCAGGAGCTGGAAGTTTCCAAGCAGCTCCGTGACGCCTACGCCAATATCGATCGCTTCTACATCAACAGCCTGACGCGGCACCAGCAACGGACCACGTCCCAGGAAGAGCTGAAGGCCGCCGATATCCGCTACAACCTAAACACCGATCCGCAGGCCGCCTCGACGATCCTGGACCAGGTGCTGCAGGCCCAGCGCCGGCTGTCGGAAGCCCAGCGCCAGTACTACCGGGCCATCACCGACTACAATTTGGCCATCCGGGACGTGCATCTTCGCAAGGGCTCGCTGCTGGAATACAATGGAGTCTATCTGGCCGAGGGTCCTTGGCCGGCCAAGGCGTACTTCGATGCCAAGAAGCGGGCACGCGAGCGGGACGCCGGTCTGTACCTCGACTACGGTTACACGCGACCGGGCGTCATGAGCCGGGGCGAGATGCCGCAGTACGGTACCGATCAGCCGGGTACGCCCGCCCTGACGCCTGCCCAGAAGCAACGCGAAGAGCTGCCGCCGCCCGCGGGCGAATCGGACGACGGCGGCGACGAGATGATGGACGAGCCGGGAGTTACTTACCAACCACGCGCAAGGAGGTCGAGCACGAGCCGGACGAGCAGCAACCGGGGCACGCATGAATCGTACGCGACTCAGCCGAATACTCGCCCTGGTGCGGCTGTTGCAAACTGGTCCGGGTCAGAACGCTGATAGCTTAGCGCGGACGTGCGGCGTCCACCGCCGACGGCACTGACTGAAGCCGATTGAATACCTAAGCTCGGAAGCCCTTGATTCATAAGGGTTTCCGGGCTTTTTTACTGCGCACGTCGATAGTGCAAAATCGGTGTCAGATTGCCAGGAATTGCCTATTCCTGCCCCCTGGCGCTCACGTGCGCGCTCACAAATTTTCAAGACGGCGATGAACTGCCGTGGGGCTGCGGTATCTGGTCCGCATACCCATGAAAGCGCGCAAATGCGCTCGCACTTGCGCGCGCGAAACGCGTGCTTGTTGGCGATTTCGGCGGCGCCGGTAGAATGACGTTGCGGCCGTACACCGCATTGCTGCTCGGCGACGAACCTCCCTCACCAGGATTTGTCGCCGGGCGGCGCTCTTTCAAGGTGAGGACGATGGAACAACTCTCGCCGTATACACGGCAACGCCTGACGGACCTGCGCGTGCGGCTTCGCGCATTCGATGCTGCGAACCCTTGCTTCCGCTTGATTCTCATTCGGCCGCAGGGCGCGGCGAATTGGCCGGAACAGGAAACAGGCGCGGGCGGGGGCGCGGCCCATTTCTGGTCAGAGCAAGTCGACTTGAAGCAGCTGGGGGTAAGTCAGTATCGCACGATCGGCTGCCACGTTGCCGTCGACGACGTTGTCTGGCTTTGCTTGAGCCGGTATCCCGAAGAGAAAGCTGCGCACGAAGACGTCGTGCTGAACGCGTTTCGGACGATGGCGCAGGAAGCTGTGTCATTGCTGCAAACCACGCCAGCGACAACTACGTGGCCCCTTTCGACGGAGCCCGTCGCGCGTTGGATCGAGCGACTCTTCAGCGCACGCGAGGCTTTTGACTGCCCGCCGGTCGGCGCCCTGCCCACGCCGGCGGAACGGGCGAGCTACAGGGCCATGCGGCGCCGCGACATCCCGGCCGACCTAGTGTTCGATCGGCGGGAGCTGCGTGAAAGCGCTTTTGAGGCATCCGCGGCCGCAATCGACGGAATTCTTGGCCCCAGCGTCCCCTCGCCGAGCGAAACTCCGTCGCGGAAAGCGAAACAACAAGTCAGCGACACCCGTCCGCGCCGAGGTGGACGGCCAAAGGACAAGCTATCCCAATCTCTGCTCGAGTTCTTTGATGTCATCGCCGACCACAACGAGACCCGCGAGGACATCTGCCGACGCTTTATTGCAGCGCGCACGAATTTTCGCCCGCTGGCACAATTTCGCAGCAAACTGGAAGCGACTACGGCCGACCATGTCGCAAAGAAACTCGCTAAGAAGCTCAACAATCTGATCGCGAAGCGGAACCAAGTGACCAAAACCACCGGTACGCACTCCGCCAATTAGCCTGCCAAACGGCCGGAAATCTAGTCGCCTGCCTATTTCTTGAAAAGTTTTTCCGCCTAGACTTCCACCTCCAAACGCCTCTCGGTACTCTGCCGAACTGTCTGCCAAACCTGAAATGTTTGCTTTGGGTTTGAGTAGTCGCTGTTTAATTCCAACGTGTGATGAAGGTCACCACGAAGGAT
>CAZUBB010000023.1:4455-14958 GCA_964618485.1 uncultured Pirellulales bacterium | reverse complement strand
ACCTGCTAGGCGTCGATGTCTGGCGGGTGCAGCGAGTCTTTGAGGCGGGCGACGTTCCCGAGCCGGACCGCTTTGCCGGGCGTCGCATGATTCCCTCGTCGCTAGTTCCCTCGATCGTCGACGCCCTCCGCGCTCGCGGCTGGCTGCCCGCCCCTGAAGTAACGGAGGCGGCGACCACGTGAGCGACGCCCCCTCCATCGCCGACGTGATCGATCGCCTCGACGTGCTGCTCGAGCGCGTGACGGCGGCGCCGACGTGGGGCAGGTGGCTCGATCTGGAGTCGGCCGAGCGTTACTGCGGATTGTCGATCCGCTCGCTACGGCGGTTGATTTCATCCGGCACGTTGACGCCGCACAGAATTTGCCCGGGCCGCGTACTGCTGGACCGGACGGAACTCGATGCGGCGATTGGCGGAAGTGCTTGGAGTAAGCCGCGGAGGACCAAAGCTCCCACATAGCAGAACAACGTCACGCTCTTACGGCATAAACAATTCGCCGAGAGCCAAGGCAAGTAACGCCGCATTGCGGCACTCAAAGACGGAGCCTCGACGTCGCGAGTAACACAGAGGCGCAGGAGTTTGCAAAGTCATGAAGCTTCGTTTAGGTGGTTTGTTGCCGGGGACTTACACGTGCAAGTTCAAGTCGGTCGAGGAGACCACGCACCCGGAGTACGGCGACGGCTTGAAGTGGGTCTTCGAAGTTGCCAGCGGTCCGCAAAAGGGACAGTTCGCCATGAAGACCACGTCGACGACGCCGACGCCAAGGAATGCGTGCGGCAAATTGCTGAATGGGCTGGCGGGACGTCCGGTCTCGCTGGGCGAAGAGTTGGACGTCAACGACTTCGTCGGGAAGCCGTACACCGTGGTCGTGGAAACGACGCAGACGGGTTCGACGGCAATCGCCGCTGTCGTGCCGTTGAGTGGCAACTAAGGAAAGCGATATGGGGCCGGGGGCATCATCCCCGGCCCCACATCAAGCAGGAGTCTGCACACTTGAGCATTGTACACGAGCGCCGCATTTTGCTACCGCACCATCGGGAAAACCTGCGCGCCAGCGGGTTGACCGATGCGACGATCGAAGCGGCGGGGATCACTTCCGAAACGGACCGCGATAAGCTCGCGCTGATCTTGCGAATGAAGAGTTACCCGAAGAACCGCGGTGCGGCAATCGTGTTCCCTTACGTCGACCGCGCCGGCACCACCGTGCTCCAACGGGTGCGGCCCGACTTCCCCGGTAAAGACGGCGGTAAGTATCTACAGCCCGCCGGCACCGGAACGTTCGTGTACTTCCCGCCGGCGGCGCTGGCTGCGGTGGAGACGCCGAGCGCAACGTTGGTAGTCACGGAAGGCGAGAAGAAATCTTTGGCGGCGACGCAATTCGGCTTCCCCTGTTTAGGACTCGCCGGCGTCGATTGCTGGCACGCCAAGCGACAGATTCGTTTACTCCCCGAACTGGAAGCGATCGACTGGCGGAACCGCACGGTGTACATCGCCTTCGATTCCGACGCCGTCGACAACGAGAACGTGCGGGCGAACGAGATCGGGCTCGGCCAACAGATTCAACTGAAGGGTGCACATGTAAAGACCGTTCGGATCCCCGCGGGGCCGGAGGGCGAGAAGCAAGGCCTCGACGATTTTCTGGCCCGCCACGACGCCGCGGCATTTTCGAGGCTGCTCGGCGAAGCGCAGGAGTTGGAGTCGGTCAACACTGATGAATTGAAGGCGCCGGCGTCGACCATGGAGCCGGCGACGGAGATCGATCGCTACCTCGAATCGAGCCGAGTTGATGGCGTGTATCGACTGCGGTTCTGGCGGGGCTCGTTCTGGCTGTGGCAAAAAGGGCGGTATGTCGAGCTGAAGCCCAGCGAGGTCTCCGCCCACCTGTGCAATCACCTGAATGAGAGGTACACGCACCTCACGTGCGGCACGCTGGCGAACGCCGCCATGCAACTCCGAGCGAAGTCGCTGTTGAGCGGCACGGTCGAGATGCCCGCCTGGCTCGGTGAATCGACGCCAGACTGGCCTGCGCACGAGGTGGTGGCGGCGAAGAACGGATTGATTCATTTGCCGAGTCTCGGTTCGGGAAATCCGAACCACTTCATGCCGCCGACGCCGCGGTTCTTCTCGCCTGTGGCGCTGGACTACGACTTCATTATTGACGCGCCGAAGCCGGTCGAGTGGTACGCGTTTCTCAATTCAATCTGGTCGAACGACGCGCAATGCAAAGAACTGCTGCAGGAATGGTTCGGGCTGTGCCTGACGCTGGACACGTCGTTCCAGAAGATCCTGATGGCGGTCGGACCGAAGCGGAGCGGTAAGAGCACGGTCGGACGGGTGTTGCAAGAGTTGGTCGGCAAGCGGAACTGCGCCGGCCCGACGCTAGCTGGGATGGCGACGAACTTCGGGTTGTGGCCGCTCTTGGGGAAGACGGTGGCGATCGTCAGCGACGCCCGACTCGGAGGGCGAACGGATCAGGCGATCGTCGTGGAGCGGCTGCTGAGTATCAGCGGCGAAGACTCCATCACGATCGACCGCAAGCAAATGGAGCCGGTGACCGGGAAGCTGCTCACGCGGCTGATGATTATCTCCAACGAGTTGCCGCGGCTGCTTGACTCTTCCGGCGCCCTAGCCAGCCGCATGCTCATCCTGCCGTTCAGAACGTCGTTCTACGGCAAGGAAGACCGCGCCCTGACGGCAAAGCTGATGGAGGAACTCCCCGGCATTCTCTGGTGGAGTATTTACGGCTGGATGCGACTGGTGAAGCGAGGGTACTTCGTTCAGCCCGACAGCGGGAAGGAATTGCTCGGCGAGTTGGAAGACCTGTCATCTCCCATCGCAGTCTTCCTGAAGGACGAGTGCAAGTTCGGGAGCGGCGAATACAGGGTTCCCGTCTCCGTGCTGTTTCAAGCATGGAAAGAGTGGACGGAGGTGAAAGGATGGAAAGACGCCGGAACGGAACAGACGTTCGGAAAGGCACTCCGCGCGGCGGTCACGTGCCTGAACCTCACGCAACCCCGCGACGGCAACGGAAAAAAGGTGCGGACATACACCGGAATCAGACTGAGACGCTCCGACGAGGACTAAATGGGGATCTGGAACGCATTGGAACGCGACCCAATGCAAAGGTGATGTAGCTGATTTTTCAACTGCAACAACAAAGAAGGTCATATAGAGCGCCCTATGCTTGGCCCCGCGTTCCAATGCGTTCCAAATCTAATCCCTTCCTGGCTCACCGCAGCGGCTGAGTCCCCGGAAGGGGACGTCCCGGAGGTGGAAGCGGAGGCCAGCGTGCGCCCATTGCCGACGGCGCAAACGGTTTGGCAGCACGGAATCAACCGACTGGTAAGCGACGAAGACTTCCCCGCGGACTTGATCACGACGCTACGGCATGCGGAGGTACGATGGGGGGAGCCGGTCGAGGAAGCGAGTGGAGTGGAAGCAGAGCTTGAGGAGGTCGACGTCGAGCCGTGCGAACGGTGCGGAAGCTGGGAGATGTGGCAGGACATGAACGACACCTGGCACTGTTGCAATTGCGATCCGTCCCGGGTGACCGCACGGATGCGAGACATCGGAACACGGTTGAGAAATTGGTACTCCCGCATGGAGACCGAGTATGAAACGTGCGAAACCGAATACGATCACGCTGACGTTCGCGGGGAAGCAGGCCACGCCGGAGCCAGTGGAGACAGAAACGAACTGGGTGGAGGCGGTCAGGCACCCTAAGCAAAACCAACGGGACCGGAAAAGGCATTAGATTTGCCGAGCGATCGAGAAGTAGCAGAGGTTATGGGGCCATTGAGGCGGCCCAGTCGCAGACTTAACAAACAAAAAGCTTGATTTTGCGACCGCGAAAAAACCATCGAAACCCAGGGCAGCGGATCGCGCATCCGCATCCCCAAAAAAACAGGTAACGCAACGTGATTTATAACAACGAGTTACACGCCGATGAAAACAGCAACGGCGATTCGCGCGCGCCGTGTGAACAGGCCGCACCGGAAATCGCCAGCAACGGCGTGACGGCGATCGATCCGCCATATCGTCGCAGGAGCCACAAGGCGCGGGGCGCTGGTACCGGCAACCGTCGCGCGGCGACCCATGGCTTGAGAATGGTCAACGGCCGACTGCCGCAGGGGGCATCGTGGATTCGTCGCGAAGCGGACGACATGAAGCGTCGCCTGGAAACGGCCGTGATCGAGGCCAAGGGCGAACTGTCGATCCTCGATGTCGCCACGATCAATGAAGTTGTGACGTGGGAGAAGCATCGACTGCTTGCGAGCCGCTGGCTGCGGCTATCTCACGACGAACTCAACCACGATCAGCGATTGAACTTCAGCCGCGAGGTCGCAAAGAGCGCGACGGAGCGCAACAAGGCGCTGCGATTGCTCGGAATCGACGCGCAGTCGCTCAATCCCTGGTCGACGCTGGACGCCGCACCGCTGTCCGCCTTGGAACCGTCGGAGGCGCCGACCGCTGAAATGAGCCGTGCGGATGCTCCGAACGCGGCAGGCGCAAATCCAGGGGCCTTAAACGGGACGCCTGGGGAGTCGGAGAAGGAGCCGTGAGTGGCCGGCTGACTCTTCGGGAACTGGCCGAGCAGGTCGCCTCGCAGGGCAGGCTGATCGAAGCACTTCAAGGCAAGCAGGAAATCTTAAAGGCAGCGCTATGGCAACACGAACTCGCGCTTCGCGAACTGCACGCCCGGCTCGGGGCCGGGATCCTCGCAACAATCCTCAACCGAAGTGGCCCCGACTCCGGATGATCGACGGCGATCCCGGCGCCGGACCGTGGAAACTTCCGGCACTGGCCGCGGAACTGCGCGCGTTTGCCGTGGCTGCCGCGGCGCTGGCCGACGTCATTCAGCGCGTGGCCGATCAGCACCAGCCGCGTGAGGGGAAGCGCCGCACCAAGTCGGTCCCGACCAAGGGGACGAAATGACCGCCGCGGAGTTGCAATCGATGGCCCGCGATCCGGCGGCGTTCCGTGCGGCGCTGGTGATCAGGTGCGCGCACGGCTTGAAACGCTTTGGCGACGTCATTGCGCCGTTTCAGGAAACCGACTTCCGGGCCATGGATCCGGCGTTCGTGGCGCTGGCGCAGGGGCGCAAACCGGAGCGCGGCCGCTTTTGGCTCGAACGGACGAAGGGTGGCAGCAAGGATTCCGACCTGGCCGTGATGATGCTGTGGCTGCTGGCGTTTTCCGGCCGGCCCGTGCGAATTCAAATCGGCGCTTACGATAGCGATCAGGCCGACGAAGTGCGCCTTATCATCCAAGACATTCTGCGGATCGATGCTCCCCTCAACCGGCTGCTGGCCGACGTCACGAAAACCATTCGCGGCGAAATCCGTAACGCGCGAACCGATAGCGTGTGCGAAATCCTGACGACGGACTCGCGGGGCAGCCATGGCAGCCGGCCGGATCTCTGTTTGGTGAACGAACTATCGCATATCGGCAATCAGGAATTCGCCGAAACGCTCCTCGACAACGCGGACAAGGTCCCGAACGGCGTCGTGTGCATCGCGACTAACGCTGGGGCACTGGACACGTGGCAATTCGCCTGGCACGAACTCGCCCGGACTTCGCCGCGGTGGTATTTCTCCGCGTTGACCGAGCCGGCGCCGTGGATCGATCCGGCCGACTTGGAAGAGTCGCGGCGGCGCAACTCGGCCTCAAGGTTCAATCGCCTGTGGAGAGGGCACTGGGTTCGGGGGAGCGGCGATGCTCTGGACTTGGACGATATTGAGGCAGCGATCACACTCCGCGCGCCGATGGAGGAAGCGCGGCCCGGCTACGCGTTCGTCTCCGGATTGGACTTGGCAACGCGTAGAGACTTCGCCAGCGTTGTGACTGTCGCCGCCGATTATGAAAACCGCCGGGTCCGACTCGCACACTGCCAAAGTTGGAAGCCAATGCCTGGCGGGACGATCGACTTGACGGGCGTTGAGGAAGCCGTCTATGAGGCAGCCTGGACGTTCCGTTGCCCCGTATATTTCGACCCTTTCCAGGCGGTGGCTATGGCGCAACGTCTCACCAGGCTCGGCCTCACCATGCACGAAGTCCCATTCGTCGGCGCTAACTTGAACCGTATGGCCAGTGCGATGCTTCAAGTTTTCCGCGAGAGGCGCATCGACCTTTACGACGATCGCGAGTTGATCCGGGACCTGGGCCGTTTGACGATCGTGGAAAGATCGTTCGGTTACAAATTGGAGGCCAACCGCGATCCGAACGGAGGTCATGCCGATCGAGCCTTCGCGCTGGCTCTGGCCTTACCTGCCGCCATGGAGATCGCCCAAACGCTGACGCCTTGCAACGTCCAAGAGGGCCTTGTCGGCTATCTCTGTTGAACTGAACAAGCACTTCAAATTCGAGGGATCACCATGCTCGTCAAGGAACGAACCGTGCTGGACTTTGTGCGATCGCTGAGGGGCCAAGCCGCTTGGGAAGATAGCGACGAAGAACCGACTGAGACGGCCGACGGCTTCGTCTTGGAGTATGCGGCCGTGGAGTCTCGGCGCGTCGATCGCACCGCGGGCGTGATCCGCGGCGTGAAAATCATCGGCCGCGATTCGAAGAACGGCCGCACGTACCCACCGGAAGTGCTCGAAAGGGCCCGAGGACTGTACGAAGGGGCCGGAGTGTTCATTAACCACGTCGACGCGAAGTCAGGCGTCGGGGGAAATCGCGACTACCGGGACCGGATCGGAGTTTTGCGCGGCGTTCGCGTCGATGGATCGGGCCTGCGCGGCGACTTGCATTTCAATCCGAAACATCCGCTCGCGGAACAACTGGTCTGGGACGCGGAACATGCCCCCGGAAACGTCGGCCTCTCGCACGTGGCGAAACTCAAGTTCGCCCGGACAAAGCACAACGGGATGCAGGTGGTGGAGGAAATCGAGGCCGTCCGGAGCGTCGACCTGGTGACCAGCCCGGCCACGACGGACGGCTTGTTCGAATCCACCGGCAGCGCCGGGTACGGATACGCGTCCAGCGAAGCGTTCGTGGCTTCGCTGCGCGGAAAGTCGCCGTCGGTGTCAATCGATCACCAAGAAACTCGCGAACAGCGTGGCCAGCCTAAGCGTTTCCAGGGGGGCTATCACTACGAATCTTCGGCCGCGTTCGTCTTGGCGCTTCGGGGCCGCTAGTGAATCCAACCAACGACCACGGGAGTAGATCGAAATGACCATTGAAGCACTCAACGCGCTGCAAACCGAAGCGGACGGCGCCTATCGTGATATCGTCCTGCGCCTCGCAAAAGGCGACGTCATCGACCGGGATGCACTTGCCCGCACGCTGGTCGAGGCCGGCAAATCGCCGCACGACGCGCAGGCCGACGTCGCGGTGGCGGAACGGCGGCTTCAGGCCCTGGACTCCTTGGCGACGATCCCGGCGATCGACGCGAGACGGCTGGAACTAAAGGCGGAGCGAGCCGCGCTGCAGCAGCAAATCGACGCGCTGCAGCAGGAGCACGCGTTACGCTTACGTCCGCTGCAGGAACGCCTGCGCGCATTGCAAGACGAAGACGGCCGACTGAACAGCGAACGGACCGATCGCCGGGGCAGCGCGCAGCAGACGCTTCGGGATACCGCGGATCCCGCCTTGCATCGCGAATTGCGGCAGCTGGCGGCCGAGATCGACGAATTCGTCGCCAATCAAGTGAAACCGCTGCAGGCGGAAGTCGACCGGCGACGTCGGTGGCGCGACGATCTGGGTCGTTATGAAGATCAATTCAAGGCGATCCGGTTTGGCAAGGTCGACACGTTCGAACGCGATCCGCGGCGATCGGACGTCCTGCGGTTACCCCCGTGGGTTGACCAAAGAGAACCGCTGGTTTCCTCTGCGCATGCCGCGAGCATCGCGTACCGGATCCAAGGCAATCCCGAGAAACTCGAGACGCTACGGGCGAGCCTCGCCGCGGTTCGCGAGTTAGTTGACCAGTTACCTGAGCGGGAAACCCGCCTGGCAGAGTTAGAGCGCCGGCGCGACGAAATGCTCGAGCGCGTGGCCGCGATCAAGGCGCGGTTGGAGTCGCCCGGCGCGTTCCGACTTGCCGATCAGGAGTCCGGCGCGGACCGCCGGCCATTGGCGGTTCTTGGCGAACATGCCTAGGTCGGGTGCGGGAAGTTCTTTGACAACTCGGCTTATCGGGCCGCTCCGGTGTCGCGAGCCGGGGCGGCTGAGGGGCAACGATTTTTGCGATGATTGCAGTCGGAAGAGGAAATTGTCACAATTCCAATCGGAACGAGTGTCTCGGCAGATCAAGGGTGATGAGCATGATTCGCCAAAAACTGCTCGCGATAGTCTATGGAATTTCTTGTTCAACCGCACTTCAGGCGGCTGTGATCACCGTGGACCACGCGATTCCTGAGCCCGACGGCACCGTCTACCCGGTGAATTCATACTACGCCCCGGAATCGGGAGCGCGAGAACTTCATATTATCGGAATCTACGAGTGTCAGCCGGGCCGCAATGGAATTATTGGAGAGGCAACGGTTCATATCCGCCACGATGGACTGACGCCGATGAAACCAATCGATTTGGTACTTTCGAGTTATGAACCCGTGCGATGGATCATGGATATCGAGTCAGACGCAAACGTGCGACAAATTGTACTGAATGGCTACTATGAACATGAGATTGTTGGAGCGGGCAACATTCCACTGAGAAACCGCAGCCCGATCCCGGAGTGGCTCGGTTCGATTATTCTCGAATGGCCTGAAACAAATCCCGACAATTCGCGTTCGGAGTTGGTTGTGGAAGCTGCCGAAAGGATCGCCGGTGTTCCATTGACCTCCTTCACCGGCAACTATCGGGCAGATGAGTTCACGTTGTTGGGTACGCCGGTTCCGGAGCCATCTTCGGTGGCGCTCTATGTCGCCAGTTGCGTTTCGACAATCATGTTGCTGGGGAAACGGCATGCTCATTCGCCCCACGCCGCAACGAAACCGCCCGGAACGGGGTCTGATACGTCCGGGGTGGGAGGGCGTCAGGGAGCGAATGCGGAGGCCGGCTATTGTAGCTGCGGAATAATGAACCCGGCTTGCACGAGCGACAAAGCAATCTCAACGATTGCGATGGCCAGTTTCTTGGCGTCGCCTTGTTCGAACGCTTGAACGAACAACCAGAGGCTGAACATGCCGAATACTGGCAAGCTGAGCATGGAGATTGAATAGACAATAGCAAACGCCCAGCGGCCAAAGCTGTCCGGCAGTGCAAGTACGGCGACGCTGGCCAAGACGACCGCCAAATGTGAATAGGTGAGGGCGCGGCCGAAAAACTGATTCGTCGACGTCGCCATGGCCGGCTTTCCCCTTGCGCTTCTCGCCCCAGCGAATGCTACCGCCGCCCCGTCCAACGCCGCGCAACAAGCCCCACGGCGCCAAGTGCCAGCAAGGCTAGCGATGAGGGCTCGGGGACGCCGATCAGAGTGACCTCTCCTGTCGAGTATAAATCGCTTGTGTCCCATTCGTAGCGACTTACGACGTTGAATTGGCCGGTCGGCTCGACGCCAGTCCAGTCGAAGATGTGAATTGTGCGGCCGAGTTGCGAACGAAGGTCGACGCCATCATCAAACTCCAACTTTAGCACACCGCCAAGTTCCACCGGAATCGCTGATTCGAAGGAAATGATAGAGTCCCATTGATCGGCGTCAATCAAGAGGTTAAGTTCGCCTGATTCGTCGATCGCAAGTCGATCCAGAACCAAAACTGGCATCGGATCACGGGTGTGCGACCATGGAATATCAGGCCGCTGTTCAAAACCGTCATCATCTCGAACCACAAGCCGCTCGCCGTGCGAAATGCTAAGGCCCGCAATTGTTCCGTCCGGCAGAATTGCGTTTCGGAAATCCGCATCGTTTAAACTGATTCCCACGGCGCCACGCATGTCGGCAAAGCTAAAATCAACTTGATTCAGATTCGCGCCGTACAGGTTGGATCCCATGAGCGACGCACCTTGCAAATTCGCGCCAGCTAAATCAGATCCTTCAAATGACGCCAAGTTGAGCGACTGCCCATGAAGGTCCCAATTCGCCAGGTCATTCGCATTTAGCCAAATACCGCCCAAATCGCGCATCCTATAGCTGCCAGTCAAATACAGCTGCTCCTTGCTGAAGCCGCTTCTCGTGGTGTCGCCGAATCGCGTGCGGCGAACTGTGGCACCATCGAACTCTGTGCCTTGAAGCTGCGAACTATCGAGGAAGGCGAACGTCAGGTCCTGGCCGGAAAAACTCCAATTTCTTAAGTCGTTTCTTGACAAGGTGATTTGCCGAAGGTTCATCGCCTGATAATCGGCCGTCGAATAGAGCTGCTCTTTAGTGAAGCCTCTCGACGTCGTATCCGCCAGATTCGCCCTAGCAATCACTGCTTCGGCGAAATCCGTATTTCGCAATCGTGACGACTCGAAACTGGCGCCAACTAACAGTTGTCCATGCAAGTCCCAATCGCTTAAGTCATTGAAATCGAGCTGCAATCCCTGCAACTCCTTCCGGCCATAGCTTTCCGTTGAGTAGA
>CAZUBB010000023.1:2363-4417 GCA_964618485.1 uncultured Pirellulales bacterium | reverse complement strand
GCACCTGCAATCACGGCATCGTGCAGACTCGCGTCGAGTAGGCGTGAATCGTCGAATATGGCATCTGAAAGGTCGGCGCCATTCAAGTTTGCTCGTGTGAGGTCTGCTTGCTCAAAAGTAGCGCCTTGAAGCTTCGCACTTGCCAGTTGTGCATCCGTCAAATCGGCCCTCAAGTTTGCGTGAAAAAGGTTCATCCCGGTGAAGCTCCAGCCAATGAGATCGCCCGAAAGGCCAAGTTGACTCAGGTCCTTCTCCTTATAGCTGATCGTTGAGTAGAACTGTTCCTTCGTTAGGCCGCCGGACAACGCGCCGGTGAACTGCGCGCCAGAAACCAGGGCATCAGTGAGATCTGCGCGGTCCAGGTTTGCGCCAAAAAACGACGTGTATCGCAGATCCGCTCGGGAAAGATTCGCGTTTGTCAGATTCGCGGCCGACAAGTCCGCAAACGTCACGTTATTTCCAGACAAATCGACATTCATCAAGTTTGAGTAGTGAAGCCCTGCGCCTTCGAGAACTGCGCCAGCGAGATTCGCATTCGCCAAATTGGTCGCGTCCAACTCTGCGCCGGACAGATTCTGTTCAGAAAGATTCCAGCCGCCAAGATTGCATTGTCGCAATTGAATTCCAGCGAGATCTCTTTGGCGATAACTCGCGGTGGAGTACAGTTGTTCTTTTGCGAAACCCCGCGTGCTGATGCAGTTGAGGCTTGCCCTAGCGATTACGGCATCATCCAAAACAGCATTCGTAAGGTTCGCCCAAGCGAATGTCGCGTCGGTCAGGTTCGCTCCGCTGAAGTCAGTACCTACCAAGGTGGAGCGATAGAATTCCGCTTGGGACAAATCTTGCTCTCGTAGATTCCACTCGCTTAGGTCGTTCGATTCTAGGTTGAGGCTGCCGAGCGATTTATCTTGATAGCTCTTGGTCGAGTAAAGCTGCTCTTGAACAAAGCCATTGGCTGTTGTGTTGCCGAGATTAGCGCCTGAGATCTCGGCGTTCGTGAAGTCGACATTGTGAAGTTTTGCGAAGCTAAATGACGCGCGGGTAAGCGCTGAGTTGGCAAAGCTTGAATTTGCTAAGTCAGCGGAGCCAAAGGACGCACCAGTGAGGTTTTGCGAGCGAAAGTCAGTGCGCGTAAGTTCATTTCCGGAAAGGATAACTCCTGATAGGTTTCGTTGCTGGTAACTGCGGGTTGAGTAGAGCTGTTCCCTCGTAAATCCCCAGTACGTCGTGCCGGCGAATCCCGCTCCAATGACTTCTGCATTCGTCATATTTGCCCCTTGAAGACGCGCAGAATTGAATTGAGTGTTTTGCAAATCCGCATTTTCAAAGTTGGCGTTCGCCAACTTCGATCCGCTAAAATTTGACCCGCGGAGGCCCTGGCCGGCGAAATTCCATCCGGAGATGTCATTGTTTCTCAATCCCAAATTGTGCAGAGCTTTCGCACGATAGCTGGCAGTTGAATATAATTGCTCCTCGGTCAGCCCTGTCGCATAGGAAAGGTCGGTGCTGTTCAAGATTGTTTCACGCAGATCGGCGTCGGTAAACTTCACGTCCCACATTGACGCGTCCGACAGGTTGGCTGCGTATAAGCTTGCGCCGGTAAGATTCGAATGCGTCAAAAGGGCTCGACTGAAAGTGGAGAAGTCAAACCGCGCATACGACAAGTCCAGGTTGTCCAATTGGGCTCGCTCAAGGTCGAGGTGAACGAGTTCCACGCCGGGGCCTGGTTCGATCCCCTCGGTCCCCGGAATCACGTCATTTGTGCCCCACCGGAAGACGTCGCCCCTTGAGTCAGCGGGATGTGGCAATACAAGAAAGCAGGCAAATGTGAAACAAAGAACGAACGGCAGTGGGCGAATCATGATCGCACTCCAGAGTGGAGTAGAAAAAGTGCAGAGCCCCTGCATGAACGAAAATATGGGAAAGCAGTGTGCGCGTCAAGCAGGTTGAATGGAACTATTCTGCATTTGCAATCCCCGCGCTGGCGGTTAGTTTGGAAGGAATCCAGAAACAGCCGGCGGCCGGGATTGGCGTCCCGACCGCACGGCCTAACC
>CAZUBB010000023.1:2032-2353 GCA_964618485.1 uncultured Pirellulales bacterium | reverse complement strand
TGGGCTGGCGGAATCTTACCGCACGTCGTGCGCTGTGCCATGGGCATTCGGCCCAGGCGATTTTCTCTTCGTTTGACACGTCGTTTCCGCGCCTTTTCGGCGCTGCGACCGTGCCTTTCTCCCCATGCCCCGCGAGGGGTGACTCTAACCAGGTGAGGTGAACGATGGCTAGACAACGGAAGCTGCCCCCGGGAATGACGAAGCGAGGGGACGTGTACCACGCCTGCTTTCGCTCCGGCGGACGCTTGATTCGCAAGCGGCTGTCGACCGACTTCGACGCCGCGCGGCAGAACTTGAACGAACTGCGAGCACGTGCCGACC
>CAZUBB010000023.1:0-2022 GCA_964618485.1 uncultured Pirellulales bacterium | reverse complement strand
TGCTCGACAACGACGTGCCCCTCGATGAAATCCGCAGGGCGTACGAGCGGCATTGCCGGCTGACCAACAAGCCTGGGACGCAAGTCCGCAAGCAGCAGTGCCTGGACGCGATCCTGAAGGGCATCACGGCGAAGCGGGCGAAGCAGGTTACCGAGGCTGTCATCAACACCTACCGGGAGACGAGGCTGTTGGAGGTCTCGCCCCGGACGGTCAACATGGACGTCGACGCACTTTCGGCCATGCTCGAATGGGCGGTCACGACGAAGCGGATCGGCTCGAATCCGCTGGAGCGATTCCGATCCCTGCCGACCAAGGGGCGGGAAGTGAAACGGCGGCGGTCCCTGACAGCCGACGAAGTGTTGGCAATCCTGGACGCCACGCCCGAGCAACTAAAGCCGCTGTTTCGTCTGCTGGTGACGGCTGGCGTGCGTAGCGGCGAAGCCCGGAATCTTCTCTTCAGCGACGTCGACTTCGACCGGGCGACGATCACCATCCGGGCCGACAAGTCGAAGACCAGTAGGTCGCGCGAGATTCCCCTCGACGAGGAAGTGCTCGACATGATCGAGCGGCTGCACGACGAAGCGCCGTTCCGAGTTCCCGGCACCGGCAACACCGAGGCGGTCACCAGGAAGATCGCCGCCAGATTCAGCAAGGAGCACGTGTTCGTCACGGGGGTAAACACCCCGTGGTACGGAACCACCCTGCTGAAGCGGTTCTACGCCATCTGTCAGCGTGCTGGAATCGAGGGCGCGGAGCAAGGCGGTTCGGTGGACATTCACTCCTTGCGTGGCACCGTGACCACGCTGGCGTTCGAGGGCGGGGCGAATCCGAACGAAGTCCAGAAGTTCAACGGACATTCCTCGCTGAAGATGACGATGGACGCCTACGCCCGCAGCACGTCGCACGGCCAGCGTGCCGTCGTCAGTTCCTTGCCCTATGCGAAAGCGGCGCAGCCGAAACACGCCATTAGCCTGCAAAGCGCTCACAAAATGTGCGCAAGCACTTCCGAGGCGTCCAAGGCATCGCCGGAAATCGTTTCTGGGTAACGACTTGCACGCACGGCGTTGTGCCGGACGTGCGGCGTCCACCGCCGCACGATCTTCCGCGATCTGGAAGAGCTCCGCGAGGCAGGCGTTCCGGTGGAATATGAGCAAGAGACCGAATGCTATTCGGTCGCCGGCGCCGTGGCTTTCCGCGAGGCGCACCTCGATGCTCACGAGGCCCTGGCACTGCTGACGCTCTGTCAGCAGTTGGGCGGAAAGCAAGGTTTGCCGTTCCACAGCGCCGCCCGCAGCGCGGCGCTCAAGTTGGAAAGCACGCTTCCGCCGCAACTGCGAGATTATCTGCAAAGCGCCAGCCGCGGTGTGCAAATCCGGCTGGAGCCGAAGCACGCGATGCACGGCCACGACGCCACGTATCAACACGTCGTGCAGGCGATCGCGGCGCGGAGGGCGATACGCATTCAGTATCGCAGCCTGACCGAATGGGAAACGATTCAAACCAAGCTGCACCCTTACCGCGTCTGGTTCAGTCGCCGGAGCTGGTACGTCGTCGGGCGATCTTCGTTCCACCGCGCGGTGCGCACATTTCACCTGGGGCGCATCCAGAAACTGGACACGCTCGACGAACGTTACCGCATTCCGAGCGGCTTCAGTTTGCGGCGCTACTTACGCAACGCCTGGCACATGATTCCGGAAAAGGGACAGGACCAGGACGTGCGGATTCGTTTTCAGCGGATGGTCGCGCAAAACGTGGCAGAAGTCGTTTGGCATCGCACGCAGAAGCTGAAGTGGAACGACGACGGCTCGCTGGAGTTCACGGTGCGGGTCTCGGGACTGAACGAGATCTCGTGGTGGATTCTCAGCTACGGCGACCAGGCTGAGGTGCTGGCCCCCAAAGAGCTGCGCCAACTCGTCGCGGACCGTTGCGCGAGGGCGCTGGCGCAATACGCCGAAATCTCACGAGAACGCGACGCGCGACCGCCGCGCATCCTTCCGGCCGTCGAGGCAGCCGCCGCGACGA
>CAZUBB010000022.1:10104-34572 GCA_964618485.1 uncultured Pirellulales bacterium | reverse complement strand
GCCGATTACGAGCGACGGCTACGCGACGTCGAGCAAGAACGCGCGGCGCTTGAAACGGAACTCGACCACATTCGCAAACGAGCCGCCGAAGCTAACACCGCGCTGGCGGAACATCGCCGCCGGGAAGCGGAAGAACGGGCCGAATGGTCCGGCGAGCTCAAGCAACTGCGACGCGCGCTCGAGAAGCAATCGATGTTGCTGGTCGAACAGCACGAGAACGGCGCCATCGGCTCCAACGCTACGCGGAAGACGGTGCCTTTCCGAGGGGAGTCCACGGCGACCACGATCGCCGATCCGGTGGTCGACTCCGTGATGGAACAGTTTGAATCTCTGCAGCGCGACATGATTAAGCGGCGGCAACAGAAGAACCACAAGAATGGGCACCAAGGGGTGGCGCCGTGAAAGCGAAACTCTCATCCATTTGGAATTGCTTGCGGGGGATCCCACGGCAAGGCTACGCCTGGGGCGCAGTCGCAGTAGGCGGCACGTTGCTGCTGTGGGGCGCATGGTCGCATAGCCTCGCCGGCATCGGCGTAGGCGCGGCCAGCCTCATCGCCGGCGGCGTGACCATCACCGGGTTACGGCCCAGTCGCCAAGCCGCCGAAGCGCCTGCGCCGCAAGTCGCGCCGACCCCTGCGCCGGCCCCGGCATTCACGCGGAGCGTGGCGCCGGAGGATACCGGAGGACTCGTTGAGCAGATGCTCGCACAAGGGCGTTACGCGTTGATGCTCCGGCCGAAGGTGGTGAATAACCTTTCGCCCGCGCACCGCGATCGGACGCGCGACGAGCTGACCGAGCAGATGGCGTTCGTGCCGGCCGGCGAAGTGGGGCTCAGCCACACCGACGATGGCGCCGAGAACGTGCCGGTCGATTCGGATTACCCGGTGGCGGTGTTCCGCGTCGACGCCTATTACCTCGACCGCTATCCGGTGACGAATCGGCAGTATCTCGAGTTCGTCATGTCGGGCGGTTACGAGCAGATGGCCCTCTGGGACGCCAAGATTCTGCCCGCGGTGATCGACTTCGTCGATCAATCGGGCTGCCTCGGCCCGCGCTACTGGCGTCATGGCCGGTATCACGAAGGGACCGAGGATCATCCGGTCGTCGGACTGAGCTGGTACGAGGCGATGGCCTATGCCCGTTGGGTCGGCAAGCGATTGCCGACCGACGCGGAATGGGTTAAGGCCGCCTGCTGGCCGGTGCCGCTGGGTCCGGGCAGCCGCATGCAGCGCCGTTACCCGTGGGGCGACAACATGGATCGCACGCGGGCAAACATCTGGGGCTCTGGCCCCGGCAAGATCGTTTCGGTGACCGATTTCGGCGCCGGCGTGAGCGTGGGGGGCGTGTACCAACTGATCGGCAACACGTGGGAATGGACGTCGAGCAACTTCGGCGCGGGGGGCTACTCGCGGCCGGAGCTGGTGTTGCCGTCGCCGATGAAGAGCCTTCGCGGCGGGGCGTACGACACGTACTTCGACAACCAGGCGACCTGCCAGTTTCAGAGCGGCGAGAATCCGGTCGCGCGACGATACAACATCGGTTTTCGCTGTGCGCTGGGCGCCTGCGATGTGTCATTCAGTGACCACGACGACGTGGCCGAGGCGGAAACCGCGGCGGCTGAGGCCGAACTCCAGGAGGCCGGGGCATGATCAAAGAAGGCACGCTTCATCTCGACTCCTATCGCCTGGCCAGTTATGCCGTCCAGGTGCCGTGCTACATCTGCGGCGGAGGGAATACCTTCGACGCAGAGCTCTGCCGGCATTGCTGCGCCCCGATGGCGCTCGCGCATCAGGCCAACACGCAGAAGGTGCGCCCGCGAATGGTGGCCGCCATCGGCACCAGCGGCGTCGGCAAGACGGTGTACCTCGGCATGTTGATGGACATGCTTTCGCGGATGCCGGACCGCCTGCAATTGCTGGCGCGGGGAGCTTTTTCGATCACGCTCCAGCAGATCACGACGGCCGCGCTCTCGCACGGCGAGTTCCCGGACAAGACGCCGAACGAGCCGGATCGCTGGAATTGGGTCCACGCCCAGGTCCGCGCGCAGAAGCAAAAGAATCCGGTCGATCTGATCATGCCGGACATGGCGGGCGAAGCGTTGCTCGAGGAAATCGAGCATCCGCGCTCCTACCAGGTGATCCGTTCGCTACTCAGTCAGTGCAGCGGCGTGCTGCTGCTGGTGGACGCCTCGCAGTTGGGGGCGGGGCTGGAGCAGGATTACTTCGCCATGAAGCTGTTGAGCTACCTGATCGAACTGGACGAAGACCCCAAGACGGGTTGGCCCAGCCGGCCCATCGCGTTGATCTTCTCCAAAGCAGATGAACGGGAAGACTGCTTTATTGATCCCGCGGCTTTCGCCGCCAGCCACGCCACGGGACTCTATC
Source organism: uncultured Pirellulales bacterium (assembly GCA_964618485.1). GTDB lineage: Bacteria > Planctomycetota > Planctomycetia > Pirellulales > JALHLM01 > JALHLM01. The sequence goes on along the minus strand of CAZUBB010000022.1, from coordinate 32,188 downwards.
GCCTCTGCCAGGAACGCTTCCGTGAGGTACAGTTCTTTGCCTCCGGCGTGGCGGGGACCTGCGCGTATCGAAACGTGCCCAAGCTCGGCCGGATGCGCGTGCCGCTGCGGGTGGAACCGCGGGGCATCGTGGAGCCGTTCGAATGGTTGATCGGACGCATCAAGTCCTGAGGCCGCTGGCATGTTGATCGAGCAAGCCGTCTTTACTTCGGCGCGAACGGATCGCGCTGAAGGATACCAACTCGTCGCGCGCAGTCCCGGCGTCGTCGAAGAAGACGCGCGGGAGATCAGCGTCTGGTGTCCCTCGCACGATTCGCTGTTCGAGGATGGCGCGGACGCCGTGAGCGTCAACTTTTTCCACCTGCCGAGCGGGGCCTATTGCATCTCCAAATCGGAGCCCGCCGGCGCGGAATACAGCGGTCGCCGTGGCGCGCAGGTTTACACGCAGTGTCTTGTCGTCACGCCGGAAGTGCTGAGCCGCTACGGTAACAATCCCTTTGCGGTGCTCACGGCGGCCTTCGCCCAAGGTTCGTTGCGCATCTGTGACGAACTGCCCAAGGAATTGGAACCGTTCCGCCTGCCGGGACGCGCGGCCGCGGTCGATCAATCCGTGTTCCTGCAACTGCAGACCGATCCTGGCCCCGCCTGGGTGGCGCGGTTGCTGGGGTTGCTGTTGGCCGAGCAGCCGATCGCCATCGTTGGCCATGCGCAGCCGGCCTGCCTGCTGGCGGGGCTGCTGAACTGCCTTCCGCCTTCATGCCGGCTGCAGTCGACGTTCACGACCGGACTGAAGTATTCGGCCCGCCGCCCTTACAAGATCAACTTCGTACCGACGCATCAGCCGGAACAGCGGCGATTGCTGCGGCAGCATGAGATCGAGATCGTCGACCTGAGCGCCGAGCGCACGCCGGGACTCGCCGTCACGAGCGGCTGGCCCGGCTTTGTGTCCTGTGCGTTGGCCGCGGGGAAGACGTCATTCTTCGCTTCGCGCGTCGGTCGGCTAGGGGACGTGGCCGCGAAAGATCTCGATCGCGTCGGCGACGAGTTGCTGGAGGAACTGGCCGCGCGCGACGGCGCCACGGATGAAACGACGTCGAACTTCTTCTCGTCATCGGTCACCGAGACGAAGTCGATCCCGCGCACGCCGGCGAAGTTGCCAGCGGAGGAAGATCCTTCCTTGCCGCGCGAACGGCGCGCGGACGGCGCGCATGATCCGAACGGCGTCCGTTGGGCTTCCGCCGTGGCCGAGGCGACCGTGATGGAGTTGGCGAACGATCCGTCGTCGCTGCTCGGGGCACGGAATCCGCAAGCCCGCGAGCAACTGGAACTGTTGGACGACCTGGTCTTCGAGGCGATCGCCGGCAAAGCCGACGCCTGGGACCGTCTGCTCACGCTGTGGCCGCGCCTGATCGGTCGCCTGCCGGATGACGAGGCCGACGCTTACCGCGAACATTATGTCCGCTACGCACTGCGGCTCTGGCAGGAATGCACCGTGGGCGAAGAGGCCCGCAGCCCCGCCCTGGCGGTTCGCGCGCTCGATGCGATCGACGTTTTCTTCCGCAAATAGCGCCCAAACGCTCCTGTAGGAGGCGACTCCGTCGCCGATGTCGCTGGTGCTGCGCCCTCTGTGCCCGCCGGTTGATTTCCAGCGCTTTCTCCATCGGCGACGGAGTCGCCTCCTACAAGTGGCCGCGCTGAGGCTATATTTCGGGTATGGAAAAAACCAAAGTCGCGATCGTCGGATTGGGAACCGTCGGGTCGGGCGTGGCGAAGCTGTTGCTGGATTACGGCGACCGCACCGCGCGCCACGCGGGCCAAACCCTGTGGCTGGAGGAAGTCGTCGTCCGCGACGCGCGGAAATCGCGCTCCAGCGACCTCCCGGACGGCATCCTGTCCGCCGACCTGGCGCGGATCACGCGCAATCCGGAGATCAAGGTCGTCGCCCATCTCGTGGGCGGGCTCGAGCCGGCGCGGACCATCATGCTCAAGCTGCTGGAAAGCGGCAAAGACGTGGTGACCGCCAACAAGGCGCTCTTGGCGGAGCATGGGCCGGAGTTGTTCGACCGCGCCCGCGAACTCGGCCGATCGATTGCCTTTGAGGCCTCGGTGGCGGGCGGCATCCCGATCATCGCCAACATCAGCACGTGCCTGTCGGCGAATCAGATCACGTCGCTGCATGGTATTCTGAACGGCACCAGCAACTTCATCCTCACGCAGATGGAGGATCGCGGCTGGAATTACTCCACCGCCCTGACCGAAGCGCAACGGCTGGGCTATGCCGAAGCCGACCCGGCGATGGACGTCGACGGCTCCGACGCCGCACAGAAACTGGCGATCCTCGCGCACCTGGCCTTCGGCGCGCGGGTGCATTGGCGAGAAATTCCGCGGCAAGGGATCGACACGCTCGACGCCGCGGATATGCGTTATGCGAAGGAACTCGGTTACCGCATTAAGCTATTGGCCGTCGCCAAGCTGGAAAGTGACGGGCTCGAGGTCCACGTCTCGCCGACGCTCGTGCGGATCGGCACGCCGCTGGCCGAAGTGCGCGGGGCGCACAACGCGATTCGCGTCGTCGGCGACGCCGTCGGGCAGGTGTTTTTCCACGGACTGGGCGCCGGACAGATGCCGACCGCGTCGGCCGTCGTGGCCGACTTGATCGACACCGTCGTGGGGCGCACGGCTATTACCTTCAAGCTGCTCAATCTCTGGTCGCAGCAGCCGCCGCGCGTCCATCCGCGCGAGTACAGCCAGGTGAGCGGGCGCTTCTATCTGCGGTTCGACGTCGAAGATCGTCCCGGCGTGATGGCCGAAATCACCGGCGTGCTCGGCCGCCACGGCATCTCGATCGCCTCGGTCATCCAAAATGAACCCTCCGGCGACAACGGCGCGTCGATTGTTCCCATGGTGATCATGACGCACGCCACGACCGAAGGAGCGACGCGCGTCGCCATCGAGGAAATCAACTCGATGAGCTGCGTGAGATCGCGCAGCGTGCGGATGCGGGTGGATGATTGAGGGGAGGAGGCAGGAGTACGGAGTACGGAGTTTTGGAGCCGGAAGCGTTAGCGCCCGGAGTTCCGGCCATTTTCGTTACGTGCGACGCTCTCTTCAATTCACCGTCGATCACCGTTTTCCTGATGATGCTCGCCAGTGCTTCGCTACGTCGATGCCTCGTCGCGACTTGTGAAGTGCGCCGTATCCTCCGCGTGCGGAGTCAACGCAGCGGCGCCCTCGTTGGGCGACGCTTCCGTCGGCGTCGACTGATTGAGCGTATGTAACACGTACGCCCACAATCCTGAGACGATGACGATCATCGCCGTGACGCCGAGCAGGCTGCGGTTGATCGCCACCGCCTTGAGGGGCGAGAGCGCTTCGCCGATCGCCTGGTCGTAGCGTTCTTGCACGATCACGAACAGGCCCGTGTCGTCCCCGCGAACGGTGACCGGAACCTTGGCGGCGAGCCAGTCGCCGCGGTAGTCGGCGCCGAGCGGATCTTGCGCAAAGGGATCGTGGTATTTGTCCTCCGTCACAGGGAGGTCGTGAATCGGCACTCGGTACTCGCGGAAGCGACGCAAGAACGCGCCGCGATTTTGTTCCAGCAGCTTGCTGAACAATTCGTGCTGCACGATCACGCCGGTGTTGCTGGGGCGACCGTCGACGAGCACCGCGAATTCGCGATTCCGCCCGCTGCCGCGAAGATCGGCGAATTGCCCGACTTCAACCGTCAGCGCCAGCACGCCGAGGAACTCCTGGTTGCGATAGATTGGCGTGGAGATGCCGATCACCCAGAGGTTCGAGCTGGTGCTCTGAAACATCGCCGAGAGTTGCGTCTGCTGCACGTGGTCGTTCGGGCCGGGCCGCCAGTCGGGGGCATGTTCCGTCGGTCCGCCGTGAAAATAGGTGCGCCAGCCGAAATTCGAGCCAATATTGACGCGGTTTGACGGAACGCGCACTAGTTGCAATCCGCGCGCATCGGTGAAGAACCAACTGGCGACCTTGACGCCGTCTTGCGTTAGCTTTTGCTGGAAATAGTCTTCCAGGTACGAGCGGGCCTGGTTGTCGAACAACTGCTGCAAGAGCGTTTCGCGCTCGGCGCGCAATTCCGGGGATAATTGCTCCTCGGGTCCGGCAAACGCGGGGTCGCTCAGGCGCACGAGCGCGGGCCGCAATTGCGCGTCGTCGATCAACGGCGCCAAGCGCTGGCGGAACTCTGACGATGCGGCGGCATTCTCCACGAGCTCAAAGCGGCGCTCCAACTCGTATGACGCCGCGCCGGCCACGAACTTGGCGTAAAACTGTTTGCTTTCGAGCGCTTTCGCCGTCAGTTCTTTATCGGCCAGGAGATACGCTTCTTCAAAGCCGCGCCAGGCGAAGAAGGCCATCACGCCCATCAGCAGCAAGGGACCCAGCGCTCCGAGCAACAGCAGCGGCTGCCGCGAGCGCTTCGCGTCGCGTGCCTGCAGCGCGTCCAGCACCGCCTGCACATTCGGGTAGCGCTGCGCGGGATCGATCGCCAGACAGCGTTCGAGAATCTCCGCTAGTGCGCGATCCACGCCCGGCGCTTTGCGGTGGGCCTCCAGCGGCGGGGCGGACTTGAGTAGTTCCCGGTAACGTTCCAGCCGGTGCGCCAGCCCGCTGGGCTGTTCGAGCGCGGAGACCGTTGCCGGGGAGCGATGCGGGGCCTCGCCGAACAGCATCGTGTGCAGCAGCGCGCCGAGCGCATAAACGTCCCAGCGGGCGTCGGGCGCGGCCTGTAAGTCGGCCTGTTCCGGCGCCATGTAGAACAACGTTCCGAGTGAGGGCGTTTGCTCGTGCGACAATCGCGCCTGTCCGAAGTCGGCCAGCCGCGGGCGGCCGTCCTGGTCGAGCAGCACGTTGGCCGGCTTGAGATCGCAGTGCAGCACGCCTTTTCCATGCGCATGCAGGAGGCCGATCGCCACCTCGCGAAAGAGTTGCACCGCCTCGCGCATGGGGAGCTTGCCGACTTCGCCCAGGCGTTTGGCGAGCGAGCCGCGCTCCACGTACTCCATCACGTAGTAGGGCGGATCGGCTTCCCAACCGACTTCGATCAACTGCACGACGTAACGATCGGCGAACAGGAAGCGGAGTTTTTCCACTTCGCGCGTCAGGAGCGACCAGTCGAGTCCCCCCTGATGTGCGTAGAACTTGATCGCCACGCGGCGGCCGGTGTTGCGGTCGAGCGCCACCCAAACTTCGCCGTACGCGCCGGCGCCGAGAAACTCCTGCGGCTCAAAACCAGGGGCCTGCCCCGGCGGCTGGGTACGACGGAGGCTCAGCTCGATGGCCTGCCGGCGCTCATCGGGAGATTGGCCTTCGGTGCGTTCGGAGGTGGCGGACACGCGTGCGGGACGGCCGGCGAAGGAACGAGGAACAACATCGTGTACACTATCAGTTTAGAGGGCGCGCCTCAAGAAATGTTCCCCCGTGAGACTCAATTCATGCGCTCCAACTGGATCTTGGGATGCGCGGCGGCGATCTGCTGCGTTACGGTCGCCTTTGCACAAGTGCCGGCCGAGCCGCTCGATGGCCGCGACGGGCGGGAGCTGGCGCTGGATCAATTTCGACCGCGCTCGATGCTCAAGGTCGTTGAGCACCCATTGACCCGGGCAAAGTTTCCCGTGGTTGACGTCCATTTCCACGGCCGCATCAAGTTGGGGGCAACGGCGGAGGCCGTGAACGACTACGTGGCGATCATGGACGAGCAGAATATCGCCCTGTCGGTGAGTCTCGACGGACACTTGGGCGAAGCGATCGACGAGCACGAGCGCTTCTTAGCCGACAAGCATCCAGGTCGCTTCGTCGTTTTCGCGAACATCAATTGGCAAGGCGCGGGCAAAGCCGACGAACCGGCGACCTGGGCCTGCAATCAGCCCGACTTCGCCGCGCGGACCGTGGAACAGCTCCGCGACGCGAAGGCCCGTGGCGCGAGCGGCGTGAAGATTTTCAAGCAGCTCGGGCTCGGCTTCCGCAATCCGGACGGCTCGCTCATCGCCATCGACGACGTGCGGTTCGATCCCATTTGGGAAGCTTGCGGCGAGCTCGGCTTGCCGATCCTGATTCATGTGGCCGATCCGGTGGCGTTCTTCGAACCGATCGATCAACACAACGAGCGCTGGGAAGAATTGCGCCGCCACCCGGAGTGGAGTTTCTACGGCCCTGGCTGGCCGAAACATGCCGAGGTGCTGGCGGCGTTCTTGCGCGTCGTCGAGCGACATCCGCGGACCGTGTTCATCGGCGCCCACGTGGCGGGGAGTTCGGAAGATCTGAACGCGGTCAGCGAATGGCTGCAGCGGTACCCCAATTTGTATGTCGAGATCGCCGCCCGCGTCGGCGAACTGGGCCGGCAACCGGTCACGGCGCGGAAGTTCTTTCTGGAGCATGCCGATCGGATTCTTTTCGGCACCGATGGGCCGCGGACGCGCGAAAGGCTCTATCCACACTGGCGACTGCTGGAAACAAACGACGAGTATTTTCCCTACGCTGACACGCCGTTCCCGCCGCAAGGTTTCTGGAGTATCTACGGGCTCGGCCTGCCGGACGACGTGCTGCGCAAGGTTTATTATGAGAACGCGTGCAAGATCATCCCGGGCGTGCGCGAGAAGTTACTGGAGCAAAAGGCGATTCCTGCGGAGTAACGGCATTGCGGCACGAGCGGCCGCCACTCCGGGCGCTGACGCTTCCGGCTCCAAGATGTGATCTGCAGGTGCGCTTACTCGTCGCCCTCTTCCAATTCTTCGTTCTGCTCCTCCTCGTTCTCTTCTTCTTCTTCTTCTTCTTCTTCCGCGTTGGGGTCGAAAGCCAGGCCGAGGGCCGCGAGGCCTTTGCCGTGGGCGCCGGCGAAGTCCGCGGGGTAGGGCGTGTCGACGCCGCGCATCGCGTGCCAGAGGATTCGGTTGAGCGAGTCCTCATCGGCGCGGTCGATCTGTTCGAAGTTCTGCGCGAGACTCAACTCCGCCCAATGTAACTGCTTCGCGCCGAGCTTCTCTTTCGGCGGATTCAACTCATCGAGCGGAACGTTGCTCGGTAGCGCGGCGTAAGGCGTCAAGTCGGGCTTGTCCGTGAAGCAATCGGTCATCGGCGGCGCGAGGGCGTCCATCTGGTTCATCGGCGGCAGGCCGAGCATCAGTTCGATGGTGTGGATCACGGACGTCTGGTTATAGAACTTGCTGATCACCTCGCCGCGCTTCGTGTAGGGACTGACGACGAGGCAGATCGAGCGGTGGCCGTCGACGTGATCGAAGCCGTCTTGAGGGTCGTCTTCGTTGATGATGATGCAAGTCTTCGGCCAGAACTTGCTTTTGGAAACGGCCTCGACGAGGCGACCTACGGCGAGATCGTTATCCGCGACGTGCGCCCGCGGCGTCGGCAAGCCAGGGCTCGTGCCGGAGGTGTGATCTTGCGGCAGCGTCATGATGATCAGGTTCGGCAGATCGCTGGACTTTTCAAACTTGCGAAACTCCTCCAGAAACACGTCCATTCGCTGTACGTCGGAAATTCTCATATTCCAGCCGGGAAACTCCGGATGGCTGTACTGACGCAGCCGATCGATACCGATCTTGTGCGTGAACTTGATGGGCCCGCCCTTGGCGAGATGCTGCTGATAGATCTCCGTGAATGTCGCGTTCTTTGGCTCGACTCCGGTGTAGTCGAACTCGCCGTAGTTGCGAAACGACAGCCCGTGCGCGAGGGCGTTATCCCAGAGGAATCCGGACGACGAATAGGTAATCGGATCGTCGCCGAACGTGTAGCTGCGCGTGAAACCGCCGAAGGCCTTTTCCAAGTGATCGGTGACGTTCCCTTCCGTGGCCCAGGAGTGGCCGTCGGCGGAGAGCACGCCGTTGCAGTAGTAGTTGTCGAGGATGACAAACTGCTCGGCCAACGCATGGTGGTTCGGCGTCACCTCGCGGCCGAAGATGAGCAGCGAGGGATCCGCGTTCGATTGGGGAAAATCGCCGAACACCTGGTCGTAGGTGCGGTTCTCCTTAATCACGTAAATCACATGCTCGAACACCGACGGTTCGCCCACCCGGGCCGGAACCGGCGCGGGGGCGACGCCGCTTTGCGCCTTTTCCAACGCTCGCAACACGCTCGGCACGCGGGAGTCGGCCAGCACTTGCTTGGTGTAGGCGTCCAGTTGCGCTTGCGACGGCACGGGAAAGCGGGCGATCGTCCCGCGATGCCAATGGCTGTTCCAGCCGGTGCTTTCCTCTTCCTTGCGGGTGCGCGATCCTTCGCCCTTGATGTTGGCCACGAAGACTTGCTTGCCATCCGTGGCGAGCGCGCCGGGATACCATGCCGTGGGGACAAAGCCGAGCACTTTGCTTTTCTCGCGCGCTGATGCTGCGAGCTGAATCACCGCCACGGCGTTATTGCCGCCGTTAGCGGCGTACAGCGTGCGTCCATCCGGCGCGAGTACGAGCGCGTTCGGCATCGATCCGAAGGGCAATTCCGCCTGCGGCCGCGTGGAGATCGTCTCCAAGACCTTCAGGTCGCCGGTGGTCACGACCGCCACGGTGTCTGAGTTGGCGTTGGCTACGAACAGACGCGCGCCATCGGCGCTGAGTTGCAGATCGCTTGGGTGGAGCCCTACTTCGGTTTCGCCGGTCATCGCGCCCTGCGCGAGATCGACCTTCCCGACGGTGCCACTGGAGGCCACGCCGCGCTCATCAACGAGCGTTTCCGTACCGGAAGAGGGCGCAGTGCGTTCGCCTTCGCGCGCGCGACGCCCGCCCCAATTGGAGACGTAGGCGGTCGATTCATCGGGAGAGAGCACGACATCGAAGGGCGCGACGCCGACCGGGATCTCCTTCACGAGTTTGCCGTCGGTCAGGTTTACGACGCCCAGGGTGTTGTTACGCGACAGGCAGACATAGGCCGTGGCGCCGTCGGCCGAGAGGGCGATCCCACAACCAAACGATGCGCCGGGGCCTTCGTTGCCTTCGTCGTCTTTCGTCGGCGGGCCGGGCAAGTCGATCTGCCTGCTCCACGCGATCTGGCCGTCGTCGCCGATGGTTCCTTCAAACAGCGTGCGCTTGGCGTCGGTCGCGTAGACGCGTTTACCATCGCGCGCAACGGCGATGCCGTGCAACGAGCCGCCGTTGTCGCCGAAGGGGAGCGTTTGCCGCAGCTTCCACGTGGCGGTGTCCAAGACCAGCAGGCCGCGATCGTCTTTGGCAAAGAGTGTAGCGCCGTCGGGCGCGAGCGCGAGATCGACGGGGCGACCGCCGAAGGCCAGCGATTCGCCCGCCGGGCGCAGCAACTGGCCGTTGGGGACGACCATCGCTCCGTCTTCCGCCGGGCCGACTTTTTCGTTGTCGATTCCTTGCGCCACAGCTTGCGGCGTCCCGGCCAACATCATGGCGATCAACCATGCGCACAACCCGGCGACGACGCAGCCCCAGCAGAAACAAACTTGGCGACGACGCATCGTGAATGAACCTCTTCGAGGGGATCGTTGGTCGGTTAAGACTTGCAGCCGCGGCCTGGATCGGTCGCGTCGAGTATACCGTACCACGGAAGGTCGCGCGGATGAGAAAGCGATGCGATTCACGTCAACGGAGTCGCGCGGACCGTGCCGCAGACAAGGGCCAAGGTCGACAGCAACACGTCCACGTCGTACGGCTTGGCTGCGACCGCACATGGCGCGCCCAATGCGACTCCAGCCAATCGCGATCCGCAACCCGCGGGAAGTTGCGAAGCGCCACGAGCGGTACGTCCGGCCACGCGTGGCGTAGTGCGAGCAATCTCTCGTGCCACTTGTCCGAGGGATCGTCGTCGTCCCACAGAATCGCTTGCACGCCGGCGACGTCGCCACGACTGCGATGCCGCAATTGATATCCGTTCAAGCCGGCCTCGCGCAGCATCGTCAGCAATGTGCCTCCGCTATCGCCGCGCGACGTTGCGACGCCGATCACGCCTTTCAACTCCGGCCATCGGACGGGAGCGCACTGCCGCACGATATCTTCTTCGCGGCTGGTGCGCGGAAGCGACCATTCCGGTGTTTCACCGTTCTTTAGTCGAGCGCATTGCAGCGCCCACCACCCGGGAATCTCATGCCAATAGAGCCGCGTTTGCCCTGGCCAGGGATGGCCGGTGCGTGGCTCGCCTTCGCAGAGCGGGCCGGCGACCGCAATGAATCGCGTTAACGGCCAGCGGTCGAGCTGTGCCTGGAGCGTCGCCGACGTGAATTCTCCAGGAACCGAGGCTAGCAAAATGCAAAGGTCGGGGGCCGACGCGGCATCCGCGAGTTGTCGCTCCGCAGTCACCATTGCGCCGCTTTGCAGCGCCGGCAGTACGTCGCGGAACTCCGGCCGCGATGGGTCGCCTACGACGAGGACTTGCAAGCGGTTCGTGGTCATGCGCGGCCGGGTTTTGCGAGAGCTTCCACTACCTCACACGCGAGCAATCCTTGCCGATGGAGCGATTACTCAACCGATTCCACTTTGATCCCGAGCCGGCCCATAACTTGTACGACCGGCAGGAAGCTGGCCAGTGCCGCGCCGTCGTCGAGATGCGAGTCGCTCAGTTTCAGATGACCGCCGCCAATGCCGCCGAGCCCGAGTGTGGCGTCATACGGAATCCAATGGCCGTCGACGTATAACTCGTCCCACATATGGAAGGCAAACCCAGGCTGCCCCGCGCTGTGCGTGTAGACCAGTCCGACGGCGACGCGCGCCGGGATGCCGGCGGCGCGGGCCAGCGCCGCCAGCAGCACGGAATACTCGGTGCAGTCCCCGCGCTGACTTTTCGCCACTTCCGTCGCGGTGGCGAAAGCCTGCGAGAAGTTCGCTTGCTGAATGTAATCGTGGACAAACCGCTCGATCGCCGCCGCCTTGGCTGCATCGGTCGTTGCGCCTTCGGTCGCCCTTGCGGCGAGTCGCTTGATCAAGGGTTCGTCGCTTTGGATTAACAGGTTCGCTTTGGTCTCGGCGGCGGTTGGCGTGGGATCGCGCGGCGCAGCGTCATCGTCGCCGGCGCGCAGCGCCCGAACGGTCACCCGCGCTACGTGCTTGTCGTCCGTTGCTTCCACTTGCTGCGCGGCGCCGCGCGAAAAAATCTGCGATGGTTCGCCGTCCGCCAGCTCGATGCGATAGACGACTTGCTGAGTGCGATGGAGATCGCCCGGCACGGCGTCGAGGCGCACCACGGTGTCGAATCCGACGTCGAACGTCGGCGCTGTTGGGTTCGACGACTTCGCCAGCGCGGCCTCCTTCGTGGTGCGGATGGCGTACATCCCCGGAATGAGCTCTGTTTTGAGCGTTTCTCCACGCTCGTTGAGCCAACCGACCGTGGCCAACGGAGCAGCGCCGGGAAGGATCTGTCGGGCATTGACACGCAGCAGGCGCATCGGTTCGTCGCCGATGGTGACCTCTTCCCAGTCGCCGGCGACCATGTCCATCGTGGCCAACATCGGTTGATCGAGCCCTGGGGCCATGGCTCGCAACGTGCGCCGCTCGCCCGGACGCAGCGGTTTGTTCAGCAGGTTCTTGTTCACCGCGTCGAAGCCGCCGTAATGTTCCGCGTCCCAGGCGATCGTCGTGTCGCGCCGCTGATTGCCGATCGTCGTCGTCATCTTGAGATTTTCGCCGTCCACTTCGCCGACGGTCTTGACCGGCGCGGCGCCGAGCGAGCTCACGGATTCAAACCGCACCAATCCGCCATTTTCGGTCTCGATGCTCTCGATGCGCGATTCTTGCGTGGTCGATTCGTTGTAGCGCGCGGTTTCCAGGTGATTGACGATCGTTGTCCGCCACAGGCGTTGACTGCGTTCCTCGAACGGCTCGCGGAGGGTTTGCACGTAACCGAGCTTGGTTCCGTTCAGGTAGATCGCCTCCCACGTCTCCGCCGCCGCGAGGGGAGCGTCTTCCGACGGCGACACGATGTTCTGGAGCGATTCCGCCGGTGAGGAGGAACTGCTCTCGTTCGGATCGACCATCGCCTTCACGTTCGACGACGGTCCGCCCGGGCCGTTTTGCGGTGCGCCGGCCGGCGCGCAGCCGATCACCGCGACCAGGCCGAGTGCCAGCCAGCGCCAACGTCGTGTCGATCGGTCCATCACGTCTTCCTCCGCCTGAACGGTGTCCGCCTGACAGAGTTTCGCAGATACCTGACGGGTTCGGCGAGGGGGCCGCCGTTGCGCCGGCGCGCCTAGTTCTCGCGGCAACCGAGCCATTTCAAGCTGCGGCGTTCCTCGACGAATGCCCAAGGAGAACCGGTTTACCTCGATTTGCGGGGTACGGTATCTTGACGCCTGGCTTGCCGCGACATCCTTCGCATTGAAGTCCACGGAGCTTTCGCCCATGTCCGCCGAGATCGGTTGGTACTACGCCCAGAATCAGCAGTCGGTCGGCCCGATGCCGCTGGAAGAACTGGTCCGACTCCTTCCTTCGGTCGGCGGCGAAGGGACGCTCGTCTATGGGCCCGGGTTGGCGAGTTGGATCGAGGCCAAGCACGTGGCGGCCATCCGCGAGACGCTCCGCGGGGCGACTGCTCCCCCCACGCCCCCGCCGCAGTACGCCGCGCGGCGGTCGCACGAGATCGACTATGAGATCTTCGGCAGCGAGATGCAGTACGTCGAAATCACGCTCGACCCCGGCGAAACGGTCATCGCCGAGCCGGGCGGCATGATGTACATGACGCGCTCCATTGAAATGCAGACGGTGTTCGGCGATCCCTCGGCGGAGCAGACCGGCTTCTTCGGCAAGTTGATGACGGCCGGCAAGCGGGCGTTGACCGGCGAATCGTTGTTCATGACCACGTTCACCAACCGCGGCGGAGGGCGCGAAATGATTGCCTTCGCGGCGCCATATCCCGGTAAGCTGGTGCCGATGCACCTTGATGAAATGGCAGGCGAACTGATCTGCCAGAAGGACTCGTTCCTCTGTGCCGCCAAGGGCGTGCAGATCGGCATTGCCTTCCAAAAGAAAATCGGCGTCGGGCTGTTCGGGGGCGAAGGGTTCATCATGCAGCGCCTCACCGGCGACGGCATCGCTGTCGTGCATGCCGGCGGGACGCTGATGCAGCGCAAGCTGAATGCCGGTGAAACGCTTCGCATCGACACTGGCTGCATCGTGGCGATGACGAAAACGGTCCACTACGACATCCAGTTCACCGGCGGCTTCAAGAACACGCTCTTCGGCGGCGAAGGCCTCTTCCTCGCCACGTTGACAGGACCCGGCGACATCTGGCTACAATCGCTGCCGATTTCCCGGCTGGCGGGTCGCATCCTGATGTACGCCCCGCAAAGCGGCGGCAGCAAGGGCGAAGGCTCAATCCTCGGCGGGCTGGGCGGGTTGCTGGACGGAGATAATAGTTGAGTACGCCGGTGTGGGCGGTATGCTGCGACCGGCGGTGGCGTAAGATGAAACAGTGTACGATCCGCCCATCGGAACCGGTGCATGTCGCTTTTCTGGCAACAAACGATCGTCGCCGTGTTTATCGTCGGTTGCGCCGCGCACCTCGCCTGGCATGGATGGCGCAGCTTGCGCGGCGGCAAAACGGGCTGCGCGAGTTGCAAAAGCTGCGGGAACCCCGGCGTAAGAAGCGTTTCCTCGATGGTGACTTTGGATACACTTGAAGAAAGTGCGCGCCGCAAACCATAGTTTCCGTGACGAGCTGTGACATGCGCAAACGTATCAAGGTTAAGCATCCATTGCTCGACGAATTGAGGAAGTTCGCAAAGCCATTGGAATCCAAATACAGCAGTTCCTTTCGACCTGGACTTGGCATTGTTGGACTAACGATTCATTGGCCCCTAGTAGCCAACTATTACGATTGGTGCACGCCTCTGAATAGCTGGGTCTTTGGCAGCACTGGCGGGGACGGTCACCATTTCGGTTTGTTGGAACGAAATTCTTGCATCGCACTTGATTCGCCGGTTGTGTTGACAACGCCCGACAATTGTGGCAACAGCGTGATCGTGGGGGCGAACCTGCACGAGTTTCTGTGTCTTGGCTGCCGTGAGGGCTACTTCAACGTTTGTCGCTTGGCGAATCAAGAATCAAACAGTGATCGCGGTGCAATCCAGCCTGAATGGTGGCCGACGACTCACTGGCAGAATGAGAGTATTGACTCCGACAAAGAGCCCCGCGAGTTGCTTGCCGCACTGCGCGAGAAATTTGAGCTAACGCCCTGGCAAATCCCGGGACGCTTCGCCGAACTCCAGAAGATGTATGAGAATGAATTGATTCTTCCGAAAGAGGTGACGGGAGAGTAACCTCTACGAAATCCCCAACATCTCCGTCAGCGGCGTAAGATACCCCCCCATGCCGACGCCATCCACGCTTAAAGTGCGTTCCAAGGTCACGCCATCCACGGCGCCGGCGTCGCGGACGAGTTTTTCAAGCAGCTCACGCTCGCCTGCGACGCTTAGCGTCTCCGCGGCACTCATCGTTGGGTCAACTACGGCCATCGCGACGACCAATGCATAAGCGCCCCAGTTACTGATGCCGGCGGTGATGACTTCATCCGTGGCGACCCGGCAGGCAATTTGGCCGCCAGGGCTGCGCTGGATTGCCCCCTGGAGTTGCCGCCAGGGGAAGCAGCCCATGCCGATCTCGTTGCCGCCGTCGCCGATGCCGAGCGTAAAGCATGCTGAGCGCAAGGCTTTGACGCGATCGAACAACTGATCGAGCGGCGGCGTGAAGCGATCGATGATCTCGCCCCGCATACTGTGACGGCGGCCGTGGTGCTCGACGGGCACCTCACGAAAAAGCTGAAACGCCCGGTCGGGATCGTCGTCCCCGCGCGTGGCGCTCACTGCATCATGGGAGGGGCCCACGCGTTCGATTGCCACGAGCGCATCGAGCGTCGCGCCGGCGCCGCGGAGATACTCGTTCATCCACCGCTGCGCTCCTTCCGCGTCCGCAGTGTGGTCGAGTGACCACGGAATCACATGCGCGGCGGCGTGCAGCGCCCCCACGCCACGCCCCACTTCGAGCAACGGCGCGGCAAAGGGATCGGTGATCCAATGCACCTTCCGGCCACGTGCCTCGAGCGCCCGTGTCAGCGCCAGGGCGCCGAGCGGCCCATCGGTCTCGGCGGCGGGCGGAACGGCGCCGGGAATATAAAACCCGGCGACGACACCCACCGGTCCGCTAGCAGTGAGCAACCGCCTCGCGGCAAACTCGAGCGCCGCGGCGGCCGATCTCGCGCCCCAGGGGCGCATTCCCGCCACGCCCCGGCGACTTGGGTCGCGCGCCAGCAACTCCGCCAGTCGCGAGAATCGAGATTCGGAACTCATGGCCCACCGAGAGGATTACCGACAACATCTTACCTCCAAGCATCTCCTTCCCCCCCCTGCGGCCTGCAGCCTCCGGCCTGTCGCCTGCCCCGCCCCTCGGCGCTAGGAATTGAACTCGTTATCCTTTCCGGCGGCTGGCCCCAAACCGCACTTATGAATAATGAATGTTGGTAAGGGGTGGTTGACAATCATTGCGTGGATTGTAATAAATCACATGGAGAGTTCGTGAAAAATGTCACAATCCTGGCAGCGGGCGGGTAATTTCACGTAACTTCTTATCTGGAAGCCGTTTGCAGCACGGCGGACGTCCAGGTAAAACCATGGTCGTGGTGGCGGTCGCGAGGGATTTTCGCGGCAAGGTGAGTTGATCCATGGCGGACCCCAAAAAGATGACGGTGGCCGAGATGTTGGCCGCCGCGCGCAAGGCCGATAGTCCGGGCGGGGCTGCGCCTGCAAAGCCCCCCGCGCCGGCAGAGCCCGTTGCGGAATCGCCTGCCGAGGCGCCTGCCGCTGCTGCGCCCGAGGCCCCGAAGCCGAAGCCAGCCGCTGCTCCTGCCGGCAAGATGAGCGTCGCCGAGATGCTCGCTGCCGCCCGTGGTGAAAAAGCCGGCGGTGGCGCGGCGAAGCCCGCCGAAAAGCCGGCCGCGGTTGCGAAGCCTGTCGAGCCCAAGCCCGAAAAGGCGCCTGCACCGGCCGCCGCTGAGGCCAAGCCTGCCGCCGCGAAAAAGCCGGCCGCTGCGGCCGCCGCAACCGTGGATGCGAGCAGTATTCTAGCCGCCGCGCGATCGTCCGTTCGTCCGGGCCCGATGAGCAAGGCCGAGGCGGTTGCCAAAACGGTTGAGGCGCCGGCCAAGCCGGTCAAGGAAAAAGTGGTCGCGCCGCCGATGCCCGCGCGTCCCGCGTATGCGAAGCCGAAAGAGGCTCCTGTCGATGAAGATCGCCGGACCGTGATGGCGCTGCTGTTCGGTACGGCCATGGGTGTTGGCTTTACTGCGATGTCGCTGGTCGGCGGTCTCTGGTCGCTGGCCTTAGCGCGATTCATGTTTCCCAACGTGCTGACCGAGCCGCCGAGTCGCTTCAAAGTCGGATTCCCGGCGAATTTCCCGCCCGGCACCGTCGACGAGAAATTCAAGGCGCAGTTCGGGGTCTGGATTACCAATGTCGAGTACACCGGCGTGCAGCAGATTGTCGCGCTGAAGTCGGTTTGCACACATCTGGGGTGCACGCCCAACTGGCTCGACGGCGAACAGAAGTTCAAGTGCCCCTGCCACGGCAGCGGTTTTTACAAGGACGGCATCAATTTCGAAGGTCCCGCGCCGCGGCCGCTGGAGCGCTATGCGATCCGGCTCGCCGACGACGGGCAGCTCGAAGTCGATAAGAGCAAGACGTTTCAGGAAGAGCTTGGTCAATGGTCTGACAGCGCTTCTTTCGTGCCCGTCTAATCCGCTGGCGTTTCGCGATTCGGGAAGTGTAGTTCGCCTCGCCTCCCGTCCCTTATTCATCACTCCTACATTCGACGTTCCTGCCCATGTCGATCGGCGAGACGATTCGCAATTCACAGGTTTGGAAGAGCGTGTTCCGGCATCCGATGCCGGTCGATCGCCGCAATCGCATCGTGGTCGTGCTGACGAACTTTTTCCTGCACTTGCATCCGGTTTCGGTCAAGAAGCAGGGGATCGCCCTCAGCTACACCTGGTGCATGGGCGGGATCACGTTCTTTCTGTTTCTGGTCGAGACGGTGACCGGCGTGCTGTTGATGTTCTACTATCGTCCCACGCTGGAGTGGGCGTTTGCGGACATCACGGCGCTGCGCGACGTGGCCTCGCTCGGCATCATGCGCGAGATCCATCGCTGGGGCGCGCACGCCATGGTAATCACCGTCTGGCTGCACATGTACCGCGTGTTTCTCACGGGGAGTTACAAACCTCCGCGAGAATTTAACTGGGTGGTCGGCGTCATATTGCTTCTGCTGACGCTGTTGCTGTCGTTCACCGGTTATTTGCTCCCCTGGGATCAGTTGGCGATCTGGGCCATCACGGTCGGGTCAAATATGGCCCGCGCCACGCCCATTCTCGGTCACGAAGGTCCCGGGGCGAAGCTCCTTGAGGTGGGCGGGATACCGATGATCACCAACGCCTCGGACGCGCGGTTCGGGTTGCTCGGTGCGCGATTCGTGGGCGAGGAAACGTTGAACCGGTTCTACGTTTTGCATTGCATCGCCATTCCTCTGGTGGTGTCGCTGCTGTTGGCGATTCACTTCTGGCGGGTGCGCAAGGACGGCGGAATTAGCGGCCCGTTGTAGGGTCGTGCGCGAAAAAGTCCGGCCGTTCCGGCGGCCGGTTCACCGATCGAATTCGTTGATGCGACATGCACGGTAATGCGGAATCTTTCATTCAGCAGGTGGCGCCCGGTCTGGGCGTCTTGTACGTCGCGCTGGCGGTGATGAACGCGGTTGCGGCGCTCTACGCCTGGCTGCGACTGAATCGCCTGCAGACGGCCATCGTATTGACGCTGTACGTGATCGTGCTCTCGGGCGTGGCCGCGTCGGCGATGGGAGGCTGGGTCCCTCAGTTGCCGACCGCGTTCAAGACCGTGGTCAACGATCTCTCCGGGCCGGTGACCTACACGCTCGGAACGACGTTGTTGCTGGTGGTGTTGTTCCTCGGGCGGAAGTTCTTCGTGCAGCCGATGGTCGCCTGGGTGATGCTCAACGCGTCGCTCCTGTTGATGGCCCTGTCGATGGCCGATCCGAACTTTTTTGCCATCGTCGGTAAGCCGGACAACGTGCCGATCGTGGCGATGATCTTCCTGGTCGGCTTCTTCACGTGGTTAGCGACGCACCGCGCGGTGATCAACGACGAGCGCGACGCGCAAGGCCTGCCGCCGATCGAAGCGACCGAACCGGAAAAAGAAAAGGTTCTGGTCTGGCCGGACCTCGTTTATACCGAGCTGATTTGCATGGTGGCGCTGACGGCGCTCCTGATCGTCTGGGCGGTGCTGCTGCAAGCGCCGCTCGAAGAGCCGGCCAGTTCGGTGAAGACGCCGAATCCGTCGAAGGCCCCTTGGTACTTCCTCGGCCTGCAGGAAATGCTGGTCTACTACGATCCTTGGTGGGCCGGCGTGGTGCTGCCGAGCATGGTGGTGTTCGGTCTGATGGCGATCCCGTTCCTGGACTACAACAAGAAGGGGAACGGCTACTACACCATCTCGCAGCGGCCGTTCAGCTATCTAGTGTTCCAGATCGGCTTCCTCGAGTTGTGGATCACGCTGATCGTGCTCGGGACGTTCCTGCGCGGGCCGAACTGGAACTTCTTCGGTCCCTATGAATATTGGGATGCGCACAAGGTCGAGGCGCTCAACAACATCAACTTGTCCGACATTTTCTGGATCAAGATGATGGGGCAAGGGTTGCCCACGGCGCCGAGCGACGCCGGCGCGTTCCTGAAGGTGCTCACCATTCTGAAGCGTGAATGGCTGGGGATTGTGCTCGTCATCGGCTATCTGGTGTTGTTGCCGCCGCTGATGGCGGCCACGGTATTCCGAGGCATGTTCGTGAAGATGGGATTCGTCCGCTACATGCTGATGAGCAACCTGCTGCTGCTGATGATCGCGCTGCCGCTGAAAATGGTCTTGCGCTGGAGCTTCAACCTGAAGTACATCATTAGTATTCCGGAGTATTTCTTGAATTTTTGAGGGGGAGGAGAAAAGGAGAGAAGAAGAAAAGGAGAAAAGAAACTACTGCCCAGCGCGGCAGTCTTGTACTCCGGTTTTCTTCGAATCTTCTTTTCTCCTTTTCTCCTTTTCTCCTTTCTTTCTCCCACCCATGCCCGCTACTGAATCGACATCTTACGACCTGAAGCTGATGCACGTGGTGTTTGGCGTGTCGGCGGTGGTGCTGCTTGGCGCGACCGTGTGGATGCTTGCCAAGGACCACAACCGCGAATGGAAGTCGGTGCAACGTGAGATGCGCGACATCGACGCCCGCTTCATCGAATGGCGCGAAAACGCCACCGACAGCCGGGCCTACCAGGCGCAGACGCGGGAGTTGGAAGAAAAAGTCACCGCGGCCAACGCGGAGATTCCGGCTAAGACGCTCATCGACGCGTTCGTCGCGGAATTGAATGCCGATGCCGCCCGCCGCGAAGTGGAAATCGACACCGCTCCGATCGAAGCGGCCTACAAGACGCTGGAAACCGCTGGCCAGGATCGCGCCAACAACGAAACCGCCGTGCGCGATGCGCGGGCGGAGTTGATGGGCATCCTGAACGGTTTCTTCGCCCAGGCGAAGTTTCGCGAGAACTCGAGCGCGACGCGGCTCAAGGTCGAGAAGTCGCTGTTGGACAAGGTTCGCAGCGATCTGGACCTCGGCGCCGACGAGGGACGCGAGCAGCGGCAGGAGAAGGTCGACGAAGTGAAGGCGAGCGTCGCCGACCTGACGCTGGCCAACGAGCAGGCGAAGACGCATCGCAAGGATCTTGAAGCGATCCTGGGGCAGATCAATGCCCCCATCGTGGCGGCGCAGAAGGCTCTCGACGATCATCTCGCCGACTTGAAGCGGCTGCAGACGAGCTTCGACGAACGTGCGGCGAACTACGGCAAGTCGCTCCTCGAGATGCCGATTCTTGACGCTTTCATGGGCCCGTTGAAGCCCGATCAGATTTGGCTCCCCAAGCTGACGATCAATAACAACTTCCGGGACGTGGCCCGTTTCGACCGCTGCACGACCTGTCATCAGGCGATCGACAAGACCGCGCCGGGCACCGCTAGCGAGCCGGCCTATCCTCTGGAGCATCTGGTCACGGTCGTGCTGCCGACGCCTCCCGCGCCCCCCACGGTCGACGGACCGACGCCGAACGTGACCGCAAATGAAGGCGCCGGCGAAGCGGAAGCGGCCGAGCCTGCGCCGACGGCCGCCACGGTCGCGGCGACGGAAACGGCGGAGCTCAGTGAGTCCGACAAGCTGCGGATGGCATACGGGCTGCAGATCGCGCCGCAAGGGATTCGCCCGACGGACGTGACGATCAGCGTTGTCTGGCCAGAAACGCCGGCCGCGGCCGCCGGCCTGCAACCAGGCGATGCGATCACGAAGATTGGCGACGCCTCGATCACGCAGCGCTCTGATGGCGTCGCGCGGTTAGTGGGACAAGGCGTCGAATGGGGCAAGCCGCTGAATCTCACGGTGCTGCGTGGGTTGCCGCATCCCTATGCGTCGCATCCGCGTCTTGACTTGTTCGTCGGTCCGGCCAGTCCGCACAAGAAGGCGGAAATGGGCTGCACCATTTGCCACGACGGCCAGGGGAGCGCGACGGAGTTCAAGTGGGCCTCGCACACGCCGAACAGTCCCGCTCAAGCGGAGGAATGGGCTGACAAGTACGGATGGTTTAACAACCATCATTGGATCTACCCGATGACGCCCAACCGCTTCATCGAAAGCATGTGCTTGAAGTGTCACCACGATGTGACGGAGTTGATGCCGAGCGAGCGTTTCCCCGATCCGCCAGCGCCGAAGTTGATGGCGGGGCACGCGCTCATTCAGGATTACGGCTGCTTCGGCTGCCACGAAATCAACGGCTACAAGACGCCGACGACGCGCAACGGCCCCGACCTCCGCGCTGAACCGTCGTATTACGCCGCCGCGCAGCAAGTGCTCGCCGACGAGGGGATCAGTGGCGAGATTCGCGAATTGGCCCAAATCGTGGCGATTCAGCCGGACAACGTCGAGAGCCGCAAAAGACTCGCGGAATTGATTCAGGTGTCCTTCGCGCCGCCGACACCGGCGAACGAAGGGGACGAAGCGGCGCTCTCCGGCGTGCAGATGACAGAAACCACCCGCGCGATGGCGGACCTGCTCAAAGCGGACGACGCCACGCCGGGCCAGCTTCGCAAGGTCGGCCCGAGCCTGCGATTCGTCGGACACAAGTTGGACGAGAACTTCCTTTATTCGTGGATTCGCGACCCTTGGGAGTTTCGCCCGTCGACGAAAATGCCGAAGATTTTCGGTCTCTGGGAGCACCTGGAAAAGGGTTCCGCGGGACTCGGTGAAGCGGAGAAGTTCGAGCCGGTCGAAATCGCCGCGCTGACGCACTACCTGCTCGATAAGACGCAGAAGTTCGAGTACATCGAACCATGGACCGGCATCACGGCCAAGCCTGACGTAGAGCGCGGCAAGGCGGCGTTCCAGGTGCGCGGCTGCTTGGCGTGCCACGAGCATCCCGACTTCCCGAAACCTTTCACCGCCACGCAAGGTCCGAACCTCGCCGATTTGGGTTCCAAGCTCGTCGGCGAGAAGGGTCAGCAGTGGCTCTATAGCTGGGTGCGCGAGCCGAATCGCTACCACGTTCGCACGACGATGCCGAACCTGTACCTCGAGCCGATTACGGCGGCCGATGGCACGGTCAGCGATCCTGCTGCGGACATCACGGCGTTTTTGCTTTCCTCGCACGGCAAGGAAATTCCGGCCGCTCCGCAACTCAACACCGGCGCGCTCGACGAGCTCGTGATGGTCCATCTGCGAAACGCCTTCACGGAATCGCAGGCGGCCGAATTCGTGTCGGGAATCCCGCAGACGTTGGCCAAGGACGTTAAGGGGGACGAGACCGAGTTGATCTTGCCTGCTGGACTCGAATTGCCAGAGGAAGCGCAGGCGCGTCAGGCCAAGCTTGATGAATTGTTGCTGCCGAAGAAGCTGATGTACGTCGGCCGACGTACCATTACCAAGCAAGGTTGCACTGGCTGTCACGATATCCCCGGGTTCGAGGACGCCAAGCCGATCGGCACCGGGCTGGCCGACTGGGGCCGCAAGGAGACCTCGAAGCTGGCGTTC
>CAZUBB010000022.1:2417-10094 GCA_964618485.1 uncultured Pirellulales bacterium | reverse complement strand
AGGTGGTGACGTTCCTCGAGCGGCAACTCGCCGGGAAGGACGGTCACGGCGAGGCCGGGCATCACGGCATCGACCACGAGCGGCTCGATCAGGACACGGCATTCTTCGTCTCGAAGCTCGAAGGACACGAGCGCGAAGGCTTCCTGTGGCAGAAGCTCCGCTACCCGCGCAGCTTTGATTTCCGCAAGACGGAGAACAAGACGTATCTCGAACGTCTGAGGATGCCGCGGTTCAACTTCAACGACCAGCAGGTCGAGCAGGTGATGACGTTCATCCTCGGGCTCGTCGCCGAGCCACCCGCGGATCAATTCATCTACAAGCCGGACGATCGTCAGGGAGCGATCCTGGCGGGCCGAAACGTGTTGCAGAAGTTCAATTGCGGCGGCTGCCACATGCTGGGTATGGAGAACTGGCGGTTCGACTACGATCCCGCATGGTTCGCCGAGAACAATGACCTGACGAGCGAATGGGAGGACTTTCCTTTCCTCAAGCCGCATTTCACGCCGGAGCAACTCGCCGCTTCGAAGCGACCGAAGGGGCGCGTGTTCGGCTCGGCCCGCGTGACCGGCATGCCGCTCTTGGACGACGAGGATCAGTTGCTGGAGACGGAAGACGCCTCGGGCGAGATGATGATGAATTACTTTACGCCGTGGGAGAACGTGCCGATCGAAGGGCATGTTTTCGCCGTCGGCGGCGCCGATACCGGCGTGCAGCCGCCGCTGATCCGGTCGCGCTATCCTTCGGATGGCGGCGATCTGGCGAAGTACTTGCACCCGATCGTGCTGGCGACCGAAAGGGCCGGACCCAATCCGGCCGCCAAGGCGTCCGACGCTTGGGGTTGGCTGCCGCCGCCGCTGCTGCGCGAAGGCATGAAGGTGCAGAGCGATTGGCTGTACGAGTTCCTGCTGAACCCGTCGGTCATTCGCCCGGCCACCGTGCTGCGGATGCCGAACTTCCACATGTCGACGGCGGACGCGCGGGCGTTGACGCGGTACTTCGCGGCCATGGACAACGCGGCATATCCCAACGAGTACAGCCAGCGCTTGCAGAGTTCCTATCTGCAAGCGGCCGAGGAGCAGCGTCCGAACCGTCTGGAAGATGCGATGAAAATCGTCATGGACGGCCAGAATTTCTGCGTGAAGTGCCATCTGCTGGGAGACTACGTGCCGCCCGGCGACGTCAAGGCGTTGGCGCCGAATCTCGAGTATGTCCACCAGCGTTTACGCCCTGACTTTACGCACCGCTGGGTAGCCAACCCGAAACGTCTGTTGCCGTACACCGGCATGCCGGTGAACTTCCCATACGGGGAGGAGTCGGCGCAGAACTTGTTCCCGGGCAGCAGCGAGGAGCAGTTGAACGCCGTGGTCGACCTGTTGCTGAACTACGACACGTTCATGAAGGCGAGAAACTCGTACAAGGAAAGAATCGTGGCGCCGCCGCCGGCAGCGCCGGACGTGGGGAGCGAATCTCCAGAGTGACAGAGCGCGCCGTCGCGGCGTGCGATAGTCGCTCTGTGGTCCAATTTGTAAAATCCGAGAGTAGCAACCGACTTGGCCGCGTCCTGCGTGTCGCGGCAGCAAGTCGTAGCGAGAGTTACGTCCGCGATCGTGCCCAGGGAAACCGTGTTAGGGCGCGGCTTAAGTTCTAGTCCACGTTCGCCGTCAAGAAGCGGCGGGCGTCGAAGAAGGAGAAAACGCATGTTGAGTCGATCGTGGTGGCAATCGCTGACGTTGTTGGGCGTGCTCGCCTGCGCCGCGCAAGGCGCGGAATATGGCGATCTCACGGGTCAGATTATCTTCGGCGGCGAAGCCCCGACGCCCGAACCGCTGAGCATCACGAAGGACGCCGAGTTCTGCGGCAAACACATGCTCGTGAATGAGCAATTGGTCGTGGACCCGAAGACCAAGGGCATCTCCAATGTCTTGATCTTCGTGAAGAGCAAGATTGCGGATAAGGACATCCATCCGGACCTGTTAAAGGATGTCGAGCCCAAGGTGGTATTCGATAACAAAAACTGCCGCTTCGAGCCGCACGTGACCGGCGTCTGGTTCAGCAAGCAAGTGGTCGAATTCCACAACTCCGATCCGGTGAGCCACAACAGCAACATCAGCCCGATCGGCCAGGACGGAAAGAACACGCTGCTGCAACAGGATGCGAGCGTCGAATTCAAGTTCAAGAAGAAGACGAACGCCCCCACCAAGGTGAACTGCAATATTCACCCTTGGATGGAAGGGTACATCGCTTCGCTCGAGAACCCCTACTTCGCCGTCACCGACGCCGAGGGTAAGTTCACGATCAAGGGGCTTCCGGTCGGCAAGCACGAGTTCGTCGTGTGGCAGGAGCGGGTCGGCTGGGTCGATACCAAGGACTGGCCCAAGGGCAAGTTCGAGTTCGAAGTCAAAGCGGACGAGAACAACCTCGGCGAGATCAAGATCGACCCGAAGGCGCTCGTCAAGAAGAAGTAACTGTGGATGAAGGGAGCGCTCGGCCCGTAGCTTAGCTTCGGGTCGAGCGGCTCGTTGTCGAATTCACCTGTGGGACGCGTTAGCGAGGAAGAGACGACCTATTTCGCTCTCCCTGGTTTCATGAATATGAGTCAACACATTCAAAAGCTGCTCATTTCGCGTGACGCCCGTCAGGGGCTCGCGTTGGCATCGATGGTCGTTTTCGCCGCGTTCGCCGGTTGCGATCGCCGCGTGACGATCGATCCGGCCGTCAACTTTGAGTCGCCTGATGTCGTGAAGGTCGTTGACGCGATTCGCGCCGGCGGCGAAGGCTCGGGCAGCGAAGAGGGGGGGCCGGCCGCCGCGACCGGCACTGGCTGGGGAACGCTGAGAGGGAAGTTCATCTTCGCAGGCGAAATTCCGACGCTGGCGCCGATCAGCACGGGCGGCAAAGACGCCGACATGTGCGGAGACAGCGTGCCGGATCTCTCGCTGATCGTCGATCCCGCGACGCGTGGCATCAGCAACGTCGTGGTGTTCGCTCGCAAGGTCAGCCGTGTGAAGGACGAAGCGCCCCCGAGCGCGGAAGCGATCTTCGACCAAAAGCAATGCTTGTTTCTCACGCATGTCTTGCCGGTGCGGACCGGTCAGACGGTGAAGATTCTCAACAGCGATCCGAAAGCCCACAACACGGCCGTCAGCCCGCCGGGCGATGCGAGCATCAACCCGCAGCTTCCGGGCGGAGGGTCGTCGACGACGAGCTTCAAGAAATCGCAGAATGCGCCGGTCCCCGCCACGTGCAGCATCCATCCCTGGATGAAGGCCTTCATTTTCCCCCGCGCGGACGCCTATGTTGCGGTTACGGGGGCTGACGGTTCGTTTGAAATCAAGGATCTTCCGGCCGGCGAGAATATTGAATTCATGGTCTGGCACGAGCGCGTCAACGGCGGCTCCGGCGGCGGACTCGTCGCCAAGAGCGGCTGGAACGGTGGCAAGTTCAAACTCACGATTCCGGCCGATGGCGTTGAAGATCTGGCGGTCATCGAAGTTCCCGCGGCGGCGTTTCAATAGTTTCAATCAACTGACCCATTGACTTGGCCGCGGGCGATCGAATCAGGTGGATGGCATGAAGGGGAATTCCCCAATCGTGGAGTCGACGACACGTCCCATCGTGGGGGCGCGCGCTTGGTTCGCGAGCGCGTGCGTCTTGTTCGCGCTGGGCTGCACTAAAGCCGACCCTGCGCAGTTCGTGTTGAATACCGAAGGGCTCAACCCCGTCGATTTCACCGCATCGGACACTTCGGACGAGAAGCTCGCCGAGAGAATTGCAGCAGCTGAAAAGGAGCTCGCGGATCTGCAGGCGAGCGATCCGGAATCGAGCCGCATCGCGCGACTGGAAGAAAACCTTTCCGCCTTGCGTGAGGATGAAACCCGGAACGCCGCGGCCAAGGGAATGTACGACATCAAGATTGCCTTGACGGCGCTCTTCGGCACGCCGGACAACCCGTTTGTGTTGGAGCCGTTACGCACGTCGGCCGAAAACCCCGACACTGGTTTCGACATGGCGAAATTGAAGCGCGCCGCCGGCCCGGTAAGCAGCCTCGAAGATGGCACGCAGATTGGTCTCTTCCGCCAGCATTGCGTCCACTGTCACGGCGTGACGGGAGACGGCTTCGGTCCCACGGCGATCTTCCTCAATCCGTACCCGCGCGATTTCCGCCGCGGCATCTTTAAGTTCACCTCCACCACCGAATCAGCGAAGCCGACGAAGGAAGACCTGAAGCGCACGCTCAAGTTGGGAATCGCCGGGACTGCCATGCCCAGCTTCGCGCTCTTGCCCGAGGCCGACATCGACGCCTTGGTCGAATACGTGAAGTACCTGTCGCTCCGCGGCGAGACGGAACTCAGCCTCCGGGAACTGGTCAAGGCCGGGGACGAAGTGCCGCTGACGCACGACGATCTGCTCAGCGAAGTGCAGTCCTACAACGAAATGTGGGAAGCCGCCAAGTCCGAGGTCATCATCCCCGAGGCGCCGCCGACGTTGAACGATGCCGAGTTGCTGGCGTCGATCGAAGCGGGGAAGGCGTTGTTTCAGGACGCGAAAGCGCAGTGCGTGCAGTGCCACGGCCCCACGGCCCTCGGCGATGGCGCAGAAGCGCGTTACGACGTGTGGAATGAGGAAAAGACTCCGGAAAACATCGCGTTCTTCAATCTTCCCAAGCAACGGTTGCAACCGCGTAACTTGCGCTCTGGCGTGTATCGCGGCGGTCGTCGGCCGCTCGACCTTTATCGCCGCCTGCAGGCCGGCATCAAGGGCGCCCAGATGCCGAGTATGGGACAGACGCCGGAGAAACCGTCCGGGCTGTCGCCGACCGAGATTTGGAATCTGGTCCATTACGTTCAGTCGTTACCGTACGATCCGATGAGCGCGACCGGCGCGCCCGTGCCGAGTGTGCAACGCGATTTGAATTGAGATACCGTCCGCCGCACCGGGACGACCGGCGTCGCGCGGCTTCATCGCCGAACTTTTTTCCCAGGCCCAGGTAGTCGCCGTGTCGAGACTTTGGAGCATCTTATTTCTGCTGGTGCCGATCGCGGGCGTGGCCATTTCGATTTGGTCTGCCAATAACGGCTATTGGCTGCCGACCGATCTGTCGGCGCACGGCCACATGATCGATCACTTGTTCGTTTTCTGCCTGTGGCTCACCGGCGCCGTGTTTGTTGTCACAGAAGTGGTGCTGGCGTGGTTCATGTGGAAATATGACGCCAAGGGCGACGCTAAGGAGCCGGTCAAGTTCACGCACGGCAGCCACAATCTGGAAGTGGTCTGGACGATCGTCCCGGCGGCGACCCTGCTGTTCATCGCGATCTACCAGATGAACGCCTGGGCCAGCATCAAAATGGACGTGCCGCAGGAGCCGGACATCGAAGTGGAAGTCGTCGCCCGGCAGTTCGAGTGGCGGATTCGCTACCCGGGCAAAGACCGGATTTTCAATACGCGCGATGATCTGCACACGGTCAACGCGTTGCACATTCCGGTCGGCAAGCAGGTTTTGGTGCGGTTGAAAAGCCAGGACGTGCTGCACGATTTCTTCCTGCCGCACCTGCGGATCAAGCAAGACGCCGTGCCGGGTATGGTGATTCCGGTCTGGTTCAAGGCGGAACGGATCAGCGACAGTGACGTCGGCGGCGAGACCAGCGCGAACTACGATCTGGTGTGCGCCGAACTGTGCGGCTGGGGACATTACAAGATGAAGGGCCAGTTGACGATTGAAACCGAAGACAAGTTCAACGAGTTTCTGGCCAACGTGGAGAAGGAACAAGAGGCCACCCAATGAGCACCATCGCCGCTGGTTCCCACGCGCATGACGCGGCCGACACGCACGGTGACGGCGACTCGATGTCGTTCCTGCGGAAGTACGTCTTTTCGCTGGATCACAAAGTCATCGGCATCCAGTTTTTGTTTTCGACATTGCTCTGGTTCGTCGTCGGCGGGTTGCTCGCCCTGGCGGTCCGCTGGCAATTGGCCTGGCCGTGGCAAGAGATGCCGGTCGTCGGCCGCATGCTGTTTTCGGGCGAAGGCGGTCAGATCTCGCCCGAGTTCTACACCATGCTGTTCACAATGCACGCTTCGGTGATGATCTTCTTCGTGATCATCCCGATTCTGGCCGGCGCTTTCGGCAACTTTCTGATTCCGCTGATGATCGGCGCCGACGACATGGCGTTTCCGACGCTGAACATGCTCAGCTATTGGTTCATGTGGCCGGCCTTCGCCTGCATGATCGCCAGCTTCTTCTACGGCGGCGGCCCCTCGGCGGGCTGGACCGGGTATCCTCCGCTGGCGTCGGTGCATGGCGCCGCGCCGGCAAGCGAGTTTTCGCAGACCCTCTGGCTCTGGGGACTCGTGTTCGTCGGCATCTCGTCGATGATGGGTTCGGTCAATTACATGACCACGATCATCCAGATGCGCGCCCCGGGCATGACGATGTTCCGGCTGCCGATGACGATCTGGGGCATGTTTATCACCGCGCTGCTGCAGGCCTTCGCCCTGCCGGTGCTGACCGCGGCCCTCTTCATGCAGTTAGGCGACCGCATTCTCGGTACCAGCTTCTTCATTCCGGAGGGGTTGACCTTCAATGGCGCGTCCGCCGGCTCCGGCGGCGGCCAGCCGCTGATGTGGCAGCACTTGTTCTGGTTCTATTCGCACCCGGCCGTGTACATCATGATCCTGCCCGCGATGGGCATGGTCTCCGATATTATCAGCACGTTCGCCCGCAAGCCGCTGTTCGGCTACAAGCCGATGATTTACTCGATCGCCGGGATCGCCGGGCTCGGGTTCATCGTGTGGGGGCACCACATGTTCATGTCCGGTATGAACCCCGCCCTCGGCGTGACGTTCATGCTGTCCACGATGATGATCGCCTTACCAAGCGCGATTAAGACCTTCAACTGGCTCGGCACGATCTGGGGCGGCCGCATCGAGTACACCACGGCGATGTTGTTCGCACTGTCGTTCGTTTCGATGTTCATCATCGGCGGGCTCTCCGGCATCTTCATGGCCGCCACGCCGATCGACATCTTCATCCACGACACCTATTTCATCGTGGGGCACATTCACTATGTGCTCTTCGGCGGCACCGCGTTCGGCGTCTTCGGGGCGATCTATTTCTGGTTCCCCAAGATGTTCGGGCGGATGATGAACGAAACGCTGGGCAAGATTCACTTCTTCCTGTCGTTCATCTTCTTTAACGGCACGTTCTTCACGATGCACATCCTGGGGGCCGGCGGCTTCCCCCGCCGCTACGCCGATCCGTATCACTTCAAGGTGTTCGAGCACCTGCTGGAGATGAACCAGTTCATGACGATCTGCGCGCTCGGCATGGGCGCGGCACAGATCATTTTCGCCTTCAACTTCGTCTACAGCCTGCTCTTCGGACCGCCGTGCGGGCGCAATCCGTGGAACTGCAACACGCTCGAATGGCTCGCGCCGAGCCCTCCGGGACACGGCAACTTCGACGTGCAGCCGATCGTCTACCGCGGCCCCTACGAATACCACTCGCCGGCATCGGACACGGTCCATTTCCCGCAGTGGCGCCCGCCGAAAGACGGCGTGGACGAAGGCGGCTCCGGACACCATTAATTAAAGGCAGAAGTATGAACGACGAACGATGAACGAAGAGGGCAGCTTCATTCGTTTCCATTCATCGTTCGTGATTCATTGTTCATCGTTTCG
>CAZUBB010000022.1:2094-2407 GCA_964618485.1 uncultured Pirellulales bacterium | reverse complement strand
GCACCGTACCCATCCTTGGCCGCACGTGGACGCAGCGCATCCAATCACCGCCAGCCCTTGGCCGCACTTCTGGGCGGTGATGTTGGTATGCGCGACGTTTCCCCTGATTTGGGCCGGCGGGCTGGTCACGACCACCGAAGCGGGCATGGCCGTGCCCGATTGGCCGACCACGTACGGCTACAACATGTTCGCCTATCCCTGGCAAACCTGGCTGTTCGGCCCTTGGGACCTGTTCATTGAGCACGGCCACCGGCTATTGGGCAGCGCTACGGGATTGCTGTCGATCGCGTTGTGCGTGTCGCTGTGGAGGCAT
>CAZUBB010000022.1:846-2084 GCA_964618485.1 uncultured Pirellulales bacterium | reverse complement strand
CCGTCCTGCTCGGCGGGATGCGCGTGCGGCTCGATGCCAATACGCTGGCGATGATTCACGGTTGCACGGCGCCGCTGTTCTTCGCGCTGGCGACGGCGATGGCTGCGATCACTTCCCGCTGGTGGCGGGAAGCCACTTCGAGCGACCGAGAAATCGATCGCGCCGGCGTGTTGCCGTTGGCGGCGACGACCGCAGCGATTGCGTATTTGCAGTTGATTCTCGGTGCGCAACTGCGACATGTCGGCGCGGCAACCTCCCCGTCGGCGTTTCGTGCGATGGTCCTGGCCCATCTGGCCGTGGCCGCTGTGCTGACGATTCACGCAGTTTGGCTCGCGTTCCGAGTATTCCGCAACTGCCGTGCGAACAAGTTACTAGCGCGGTCGGCGCTCCGCTTGGCGATTTCCGTGTTACTGCAATTGGTCCTCGGCGCCGGCGCCTGGGTGCTCAACTATCAGTGGCCCGAGTGGCTGGGCGAAAACGCCTGGAGCGTGTCGCACGTCAACGTTCAAGAAAGCATGTTCCAGGTCATGGTCACCACGGCGCATGTCGCGCTGGGTTCGGTCATCATCGCCTTAGGGACGCTCATTGCGTTGCGTTCGGCCAGGTTGCTGCGTCGCCCGGCGCGGTTGGCAATGTCGAGTTCGAGCGCGTTGGGGGTGGCCGTATGAGCATGCCCTCGGTGATCGTCGCCCCTCGCGAAGTACGCGGTTCATTTGCGATCGCGCGCGCGCTGGATTACCTCGAGCTGGCGAAACCGAAGATCGCCGTTCTGGAACTCGTCACGGTCGCGACCGCCTTCTACCTGGCCGGTCATGGATCGCCGAGCCTCTGGCCGCTGGTGCATGCACTGGTCGGCACCGCGCTCGTGGCCACGAGCGCCAGCGCCTTCAACCAATGGCTCGAACGTTCCACCGACGCGCTGATGCCGCGTACCGCGAATCGTCCGCTGCCGGCCGGGCGGTTACACAGCCGCGACGTGGCCTGGTTCGGGTCGGTGACCGCCGTGATCGGCGTCTGTTACCTGGCGCTACTGGTCAACCAACTCACCGCCTTCCTGGGACTGACGAGTTGGTTGCTGTATGTCGTCGTTTATACGCCGCTCAAGCGCCATAGCGACGTCAACACCGCCGTGGGCGCCGTCGCCGGCGCGCTGCCGGTGTTGATGGGCTGGACCGCGGCGGGCAGCCCGCTCGACGTGAACGCCGCCACGCTGTTCATGATCGTGTTCCTCTGGCAGT
>CAZUBB010000022.1:0-836 GCA_964618485.1 uncultured Pirellulales bacterium | reverse complement strand
GCTTGGCTCTATCGCGACGATTACGCGGCGGCCGGCATGAAGATGCTCACCGTAGTCGATCCCAGCGGCATCCGCGCCGGGCGCCAGGCCGTGCTGGCCGCGTCGGCGCTCGTGCCGATTACGTTGATCCCGGTGCTGGTGAACTACGCCACGCCGCTTTACGCCGTGGCGGCCGTGACCATCGGCCTGGCGCAACTCGTTTGCGCGGCACTGTTCTTCCGCCGCCTCGATGAAGCCTCCGCGAGGCGCTTGCTGCGCGCCAGCCTGCTGTATCTGCCCGCGATCCTTTGCTTACTGACCTTGGTGCCGTTGATCTAAGAGGAAACGATGAACGATGAATGAAGAAGTATGAACGGGGCGAGCTAGGCAAGCACTGCCGTTCATCTTTCGTACTTCATTGTACTTACTTCCGCCGCGAAAGCTTCTGACTCATGTCCACTGCCGAACATCCCCAACACGTGCATCTCGTCTACCAGCCCGCCTTGCCGTTGTCGAACGGCAAGTTGTTTATGTGGCTGTTTTTGTCGACCGAGATCATGTTCTTCGCCGCGCTGATCGGGGCGTACATCGTGATTCGTTTCGGCGCGCCGGTCTGGCCGACGCCGCACGACGTTCACCTCGTCGAAGTGATCGGCTTCTTCAATACGCTCGTGCTGGTCTTGTCCAGCGTGACGGTCGTTTTTTGTCTGGAAGCGGCCAAGTCCAACAAGGAAGGCGTCGCCAAGGCGTTCATGGGCGTCACGCTGCTGCTGGGGACGATCTTCCTCGGCATCAAGATGTTCGAGTACAACTCCAAGTACTCGCACGGCATCTATCCGCAGCCGCAGCACAGCCGC
>CAZUBB010000021.1:31181-34871 GCA_964618485.1 uncultured Pirellulales bacterium | reverse complement strand
CGATTCGCCCCGGCGATCTCCGTGTCACGACGGCGCTCGTTCAACTCGCGGAACTGCCGCGAGGTATCACGAAATTGTTCGCGATCTCGCGCACTCTCTCGCACGAGCCGCGGCGTGCCGTCGCGCCGTTCCTGTTGTAGCTGCGCCACCGTCAACGCGGTGCGATCGCGGGCGTCGATACGATTCAGTTGCGAGCGATAGGCGTTGAAATCGCGCGGGCGATCAAAGTCGCCACGGTTCCGCTGCGCGTAAGCGTTGCGGAGATCGCGATCCCAGCCTGGATTGTTGCGGCCATTCGACCAGCGATAGTAGTTGTAGAACGGGTCGTAGCCGGAGCGCCCCTGGTTGTAGGCGAACCAGGGGCGATAGCCGAACTGGTTGTAACGGTTGCCCCAGTAGTTGCCCACGTAGTAGTGGCCATAGCCGGGGCGCACGAACAAATTCCAGGCAAAAGCGCCGGAATTAAACGCCACCCACGGGCGATAGAAATAGCCGGCGTTCAAGTACAACGGGCGATAGTAGCGGACCGGCGCGAAGCACAGCCCGCGCGTCGCCCAGGGACGATCCCAGCGGCCGTACGAGCAGACATAGCCGCGCGGCGTCCAGTTGTAATACGTCGGATACCAGATCCAGCCCGGCTGGCAGCGTGCCCAGTTGCCGGCGCGCCAGTAGTAGCTCGATCCGCTCCAGTTCCAGCAACCGGGATTCCAGAAGTAATTGGAACTCGGCGCCGGACTGCTGGGGCCTAGATCGAGCGACGCGGGAGGCTCCGGCAGGTACGTCACTTCGTCCACGTCGTCGCGGACCCAGAAGCCGGACACCCATTGCCAAGTGTTATCCATCGGCGCCCAGTACCCAGGAACCCAGCGATGGCCGGGCGGGCGATTGCGATAGACGCCGGTGATCCAGATGTAATCCTTTGCCTCGTCGTCCCACCCCCAATAGCCGGGAATCCACACAACGTCGGCGCCTTCGGGGCGCGTCTCGGGCGGTTGTTCTTCGATCAATGGCGGCGGTTCGCGGTCGACCAAGATTCCCGGTTCGGCTTTGTAACGAACGGTATCGGCGAACGCTTCATGGAGTGGTCCGCTGGTGAGGACTTCCATCCCTTCCGGCGTGGATTCGCCTTCCGCGGTGGGCGCGGTGATTTCCGCCGCCGGCGCGGGGGGTGGCACTTCGTCTTGAGCGCGAAGCGACCAGCACGGCAGCATACCGAGCGCGGCGACGAACGAGAGGCGCATATAGCGTGGCATTTTTCGTATCCCCCTGACGACAGTCTGTAGCACATTCGACGGCGCAATCGGTCGTTGCAGGCCGTGAAGGGAATGATACGCAACTGCGATGCCAAAGCGCGGGAGATTCGCCGTTAGGTTTAGACTGTCAGTGGCAGCGATGCACCGTGAAAGGTGCGATAGGCGCGTTCGACAAGCGCTTGATCGAGCGTGCCGGCATAGAACAACCCGCGCACGCGGACGCGCCGGATCACTCCTTTTTCCAAGCCTGGCTCGAAGAGTTCTTGCTGAATCCGCCAGACGCCGTCGCATTGTTCCGCGGAAGCCGATTGCGCATCCTCGGCGTGAATCATCTCGACGTATTGCCAAGGACGATCGCCGGCGCTGAGTTCAATGGCGAGCGCCATGCCGCCCGGTGAGAGCGGACTCGCGGCGCTTGTAGGATCGCTCCACGTCGCCGCGGCGCAGGGCAACATTTTCAATTCGGCGGCGGTGCGCAACACGGATTGCGTCGCCACTTGCGGCGGAAAATCCAAGAGCGGCGTCTGCACCGAAACTTGCAATTCCACGGCGCACGTTTCCACGTCGGCGTCAACCGGCGCTGCGATGGCTCGCCAGTACGCCTGCACGCGCAACGGTCGTTCCGGCAATTCCGCATATGTGGCAATCAGGTCGAGTTGCCTGCAATAGACGTCGCAGTCAGATGCGTTCTCCGTGCTGCGAGAGAACGACACGCCGAGCAGCGCATGCGATGGAATCGGCGCGCCGCCAAGTCGATCCGTTTGAATGCCTGATTCGGGATGCGCGAGATCGAGGTGCGCTTCAAGGCCGTTCCAAGCGAGGTGCGCTTGCGACCCTTCCAAGCGCCAGGGCGATGACGTCATGAACTAGCTCCATGACTGCGCGGCAACAAAAAAAACCCCGCCGCCCGTAGCAAGACGGAACGGCGGGGCCGGAACAGAGAAGAGGCCGAACTCGGATGACGTGTCCCGGGATGATAAAAAACGCAATGAAACCGCAATCGAATCTGTCAGGACCGTTTACCGCTCGCCCGGCCGTTGAAGCCTGAAGAAGAGGTACTTTGGCTTGCTCCCCCGACGCTGTTGATCTTATCAGGTTCACCTGCGTTGTCCAGCATTTTGTTAGAAATTCTTGAGGGCGCGGCTTTTTTCCTCCCCAAAGGGGTCGGTTCCTGCCGGCAGGGCAAAGTCTTATACTCGCCCCGTCCGACCGTCGAAGCCGAGCGAGAAACTGCGAATGCCGTCCTACCTGGAAGTGTGCGAATTAGCGGCGCGGGCCGGCGGCCAGGTCCTTCTGGAGTGGCAGTCTCGCTTCACGGTTCGCGAAAAGGGACGATCGGACCTCGTAACGGAAGCGGACGTCGCCTCGCAGGAGACCGTCCAGCGCGTCCTGCTGGGGGCGTTCCCGCGGCATGGCTTTCTCGCCGAAGAGAACGTCTCCCTTCCCAGTCAGGAGCATGGCCTCCGGTGGATTGTCGACCCACTCGACGGCACGACGAACTACGTCCACCACATGCCGGACTACGCCGTATCGGTCGCGCTTGAGCAACACGGCCGCGTGCTGGCGGGCTGCGTCTTTAACCCAGCGACCGACGAATGCTTCACCGCGGCGCGCGGGGAAGGGGCCCTCCTGAACGGCCAACGGATCGGCGTGAGCGCGGTCACCGAGATTTCGCAAGCTCTTGTCGGAGCAAGCTTTCCGGCATATGTAACGCGTCATGCCCCAGAAGTTGACCAATTTGCCGACATGTTAGTCACCGCCCAGTCCCTCAGGCGGCTGGGCTCCGCCGCGATGAACCTCTGCTTCGTCGCCTGCGGCCGGCTGGACGGCTACTGGGCCACTTCCATCAAGCCGTGGGACATCGCGGCCGGGCTTCTGCTGGTGTCCGAGGCGGGCGGGGTGTACTCGGACGTGAGTCGGCTGCCTCTCGATTTGGACCGCCCACGTTTATTGGCCGCTTCGTGCGATGCGCTCGCGAATGCGATTGCAGCGGTTCTTGCCGTCCCGCCGCGCTGAACCGGAGCCCACGGGCCGCGTAAGTGAAATGGGGTGAATGGTTCACCCCCACACAGGAGGGTGTCTTGCTTCTAACGCGCATTCCACAAGGGTAGAATGGAGTGTGCGGCGGTGCCCTGCTCCTTGTCTCAGGGTTGCCCGGAACGCAGTCGGCGGAAGTGAGGCGACGGACGTTTCCGCGCCCCCGGAATGCACTTGAGAGGACAACTCATTGCGATACTTCCGCGCAATGCTCGCGGCCGTCTTAACGATCGCCGCGTCGGCATCGTTAGACGCTGCCAGCGCGCAGGAAGAATCGGGCGCAACTCCGCCACGCATGGCGCCGACGGCGCCGAGCATGAACGACGACCCGTTGCCGGCAACGCTCGAACGCAAGCCGGAGCTGCATTACTTGCTGGACGAGCATGGCAAGCTCGTTCCC
>CAZUBB010000021.1:24057-31171 GCA_964618485.1 uncultured Pirellulales bacterium | reverse complement strand
GTTCCCGTGCCAAGTTTTCGCTGGGAAGATTTTGCGAAGCTTCTCGCTTTGGACGAAACGGACCATCCCACGGAAGATCTTCCCGCTTGGGTCATCGATCGGCTGGAGATCTCGGGCGTAGCGCGGTCCGACCATGCCGAGTTAGAATTGCGGCTTTCCGTCAGCGTCCGCGACCGCCAATGGCATTCGGTTCCCTTAGGACTCGACCAATGCGTGCTGCTGGAGCACGCGGTGGTCCAAGGCGAAGCACGGCTGGCGCCGCGCACCGGCGGCGGCCTGACGGCCTGGGTCAAAGGAACTGGCGACCAGGCGGTCCAACTTCGGCTCCAACTCTGGAAGCGGCTCGAGAATAGTGCGACCGGCCGGCAACTTTCTTTAGCCGTTCCCAAAGCGGTGAGTTCCACGGCGGAATTGCAGATTCCGGAAAAAAACGCGGTGGCCGAGCTGCCAGAGGACGAAGGCATCGTCGAAAGCTCGGCACATGAAAATGGCACGGTGTTGCGGGCGCGACTCGTCGCTGAAGCGCTCCACCTCGCGTGGCGAGCGCCGCCCACGGAAGACGGGCGATCGTCCGATTGGCTGGAAGCGACGGGCGAGCTGGAAGTGCGCGTCGATCGCGACGGCGCCGTGACCAACGCGCACTTGCGTTTGCGTTCCACCGGCGCTCCGATTGAGTCGTTTCAAGTGACGCTGCCAGCTGGCGCGGCCTTGCTTCCGGCGGAATTCAGCGCCTACGCCGTCGAGCCAATCGCAGCGGAAGGCGCTGCAGCGCAGCATGTGCGCGTACGCCTGTTTGAACCAAACACCGTGGCGGACGTGCGGCTCCAATGCCGCCAAGATTGGACCTCGCCCGAGACCGCCCTCGACGTCGGAGGCTTTGCCGTCGAAGAAGCCGTCCGGCAGCGCGGCCACGTGGCCTTTCAATTGGCCGACGACTTGCGCGCCGAATGGGAAGAACGCTTTCTCGTACGCCGCGTCGAGGACTTGCCGAGTTCGTTGCGAAACGAACAAGTGCAAGCAGGCTTTGAATACAGTGGTCAGCCATTCTCTCTCGTGATGCGCATCGCTCCGCGGGTGACGCGATTGAGCGTGGAACCGCAATACGTCGTTCAGGTGACGGAAAAAGAACTGTTGCTCACCGCGCGCCTTCGCTGTCGCGTTCGCGGCGGCAAGCTGCGGCAGTTGCAACTCGATCCGGCCGCCTGGCAACTTGACGACGCGGGCTGGGGAAGCGATGGTCTCGTGGCTTCGGACGAAGTGGATCTTGACAGCGTCGCGCCGATGACGATTCCTTTCAGCCGCGCGGTCGAAGGCGAGTTCGAGTTGCGCTTCCAGGCCCGGCAGCCGATCCCGTCCGATGCAAAACAAGTGGTGTTTTCCGTACCGCGGCCGCTTGGAACGGTTATCGCGCCAGCGCAGATCGTCGTTGTGGCGAGCGATCAAGTAAAACTAACGCCGCGCGCCGAAGCGGAGATGAATCTCGCAGCGCAGCGTCCCGACGCCACGGTCGCTTTGCCGACCTCGCAACAGCCGCCGCGATTCTACCGGGGTGAA
Organism: uncultured Pirellulales bacterium; assembly: GCA_964618485.1. Lineage (GTDB taxonomy): Bacteria > Planctomycetota > Planctomycetia > Pirellulales > JALHLM01 > JALHLM01. The sequence goes on along the minus strand of CAZUBB010000021.1, from coordinate 29,617 downwards.
GTGGCACAAGCCCGCTTTGCGTCGGCGTTCGAGGTGCGTACGGCGGCGCTGCAGGCCGAGGTTCACACGCAAATCGACGTCGTGGAAAGGCACTTCAACGTCCGTCAGGTGGTCACATTTCGAGCGCAGAACTCAGGGGTCGATCGCGTTGCGTTTCGCGTGCCGCGCGCGCTTGCAGCGCTGAATGACAGTCGACTGACACTGCTCGGCGCGATGCCCACCGTGTTGCCGTTCGCGGCGCTGCAGCGCACTGACAGCGAAGTGGTCGAAATTCCGCTGCCGGCGACGCAGTTTCAAGACTTCCAAGTCGAACACCGCTATACGCTGCCACGGGATCGCCGAACCGAACGCGTTGATTTGCCGCTCTTGCAACCTGCGAACGCCACCGCGGAGTCGAGCACCTTGCGCGTCGTCACAACGGCGCCGCTCGCCGTGAACGTCACTGACGCGGGATGGCGCCGCGACGCTGGGCCGGCCGCGGAGGATACGTGGAGCGCTTCTTTGCCGATGGATCGTGTCACATTGGCACTCGCGCAAGACGCCGGCGCCGCGCGTTCGGTGTTAATCGAAAGGGCCTGGATTCGCACTTTCTTGGTCAATGACATTCGCCAGGAGCGAGTCACCTGGCTCATCACCGCGCCCAACGGCGACGTGACCTTGCGACTTCCGGACGGCGTGCTCTCGCGCGAGGTGACGGGAAGATTCGACGGGCGCGCAGCGCAAATGGCGTTCGATCCCGACGGTTTGCTCACCGTAACTTGGCCTGCGGACGCCGATCGTGGCGCGCCGCACTTACTGGAGTTGGATTTTCATCTGGAAGGATTGACGGATGGAGTTAGCTCGACCCTTGCGCCTATCACGTTGACTTCGCCAGGTTGGGTGGAGCGGACGCACTGGGAGTTGTTGCTTCCCGAGCAGACGCACTTGCTCGATGTATCCTCCAACTATGCACGCGAGTACGCGTGGCGTTGGTACGGCGCGTATTGGGGGCGCGAATCCGATGCCAGGGTCGAAGAGATTCGCAACGCCAAGGGCCCGAAGGAGAATTCACCCTATGCATCACGGCAGAATCGCTATGTGATGAGCTCGGTCGGCATGCCGGGTGCGTTGGCAGTGACGCGCGTCTCGCGTTCCTCGCTGGTGCTTGCGGCCTCGGCGACTGCGCTTGCACTCGGGTTGGCCTTTCTGTTTTTCCCGGCGATGCGCCGCGTCGAAGCCGCGCTGGTCGTCGCTGTGGCCGCGATCCTGGCCGTCGCCTGGTGGGACGACGCCGCCATTCTGCTCCTGCAAAGCGCCGTACCGGGATTTGTTGCCGTCATCGTGGCGCTCCTCGTGCGCGGGCTGACCTCGCGGCGCCGGCCGGGCGCCACGCTGCACGGCAGCACGCATCATGCGCCGCGCCGGGGACTTTCAGATCGCGGCGGCGGCAGCTCGGTCAAGTCGCCATCCACGGCATCGCGCGTGCCGATTCACACGGTGTCGAGCGAGCTGTCATGAAACGACTGCTACTGCTCATCGCAATGATTTGCTGCTGTCGGGCGCAACAGTCGCAGGCGCAATCGCCCGAGGCGTCCCCAGCACTGGAGTTCGTTCGCGTTTATGCGCCGGCCGAGCGGATGGACGAATGGCCGATGGGCGAAGGAAAATTCGTTCCGGTCGAGGCCGCCGAGTTTGAACGATTGACGGCGATCATCGCCCGAGGGGCGAACGGCGCGACCACGACCTGCCGCGCCCGTATCGAAGACCTGCGCTGCGAGGCGGAATTCGCGGAGAATCGCTTGCAGGGGAAGATGATTCTTCGCGTCGTTCACGATGGCGACCGTCCCGCGCTGTTGCCGTTATCGCCTTGGAACCTTTCGATTGCCGCCGCGCGCTGGCGCGCACCCGAGTCGAGCAACGCGGTACTTGGCATGACCGCCGAGGGACGACTCGGCGTTGTCGTGGAGCGCGCCGCAGAGTTAGAGATCGAATTCTCATTGGCCGCGACGGCGATGGAGACAGGCGGCGCGCGCTTCGCCGTCGAATCGCCGGCCTTGGCTACCGCTTCCTGGCGACTCACTGCGCCGGCGAGTAAAACGGTATCGATTCTCGGCGCGGTTGTCACCTCCACCACGGATGAACCGAACGGTGATCGCACCAGTTCGCTCTCGACGCTCCCTGGAGAAAGCTTCGAATTGTTCGTCGCCGAAGCTGACGGGCGACGTGCCGCGGCCTCCCTGACGCAACAGACGCGCTATGCGTTCGCGACGAACGGCGTCGAAGTGACAGTCGATGCGCAACTCGGCGCTGCGAATCAATACGACGATGACGTCCGCGTAGAGCTGGCTCCGGAACTGGAGCTAAGCTCCGTTACGCTCGGCGCTGCTGCGCTCGAATGGCGCCGGGAGCAGGAGGGCGCGCCCCTGGTCATCGTCCGACTGCCCGAGGAACGGCCGAATGAACTGCCGACCTTGCGACTGACGGCCTGGTGCCCCTTGCGGACCGGAGTGCGGTGGCGATTACCCGGGATGCGATTTCCGGATATCGAGTGGCGCGACGGGCTGGTGGATGTGCTACTGCCGCAGCCGTTGGGATTAACGCAGATCTTCGCCGCTCGCGGCATGCGACAAATTCGCGTCGGCGAGTTGGCCGCGCCCCAGGCGGGCGAATCGTTCACGTTCGATTGCCACGCTTCCGATGCGAGTCTCGAGCTCCGCGTGGACGATCGTGCATCGCGGCTAAGCTATTCAGCCGGGTCGGCGGTGGAGATTGGTCCGCGCGAAACCACGGCCCGCACGATTTACGAAATCGACGTCCAGGACGGTGAGGCCTTTACGCTTCAAGGCTGGGTTGCGCCGGGCTGGCTCGTAGACGACGTCAGCGCGGGGACGGAAGATCTCGTGCGCGATTTTGAACGGAGCCCCGCGGACGATCGTCGCATTCTCGTGCATCTCACGAAGGCGTTGCGGCCGCGCGAATCGTTGCGACTGACGATGAATGCCCGCCGCGCCAATTTGCGCAACGGCGAATCAGCGCCGCTCGAAGACTTTGAGCCGATCCGCTGGGATGCGGCGGCGCCGCGCCGACGTTTGATTTCGCTTCGCAGCTCCGGCGAACAGCGCTGGCATCTGTCGGAAGCCCAAGGCGTGGAAGCGATCACGCGCGAGCAACTCACCGCCGCCGATCGGGAGCTCATCAGCGTCGCCAGCGAGGAGTCGCTCGTGGCGTTGTCCGGCGAGGGCGCCACGGCGCAGTTGTTCGTGGAACCGAGACCGCTGGTGTTTCGCGCGGAACCAGTGGCGGATTTCACGCTTGCGCCCGGCCTGCTGGAGGAACGTTACGAAGTCCGTTGCGTGCCGGAACAGGGGGCGATCGATGCGTTTCTGGTTCGCTTTTCGGCGCCGCGCGAGTCCAAGGTCGTATGGTCGTGCCAGGGCGCGATTCCAGTCGCGGCGACCGCAGAACGCGTCGCTGCGGGCGACGAAGGATCCCATCCGAGCGAAACCTGGCAAGTGCGCCTATGGCCGCCGCAGACGGCGCCATTCGTGCTGCGCGCGGAGCGGCGCACTCCGATCGAGGGGCGCGCGGCCTTGGGTCTTGTCGACGTCCCGGGCGCTTCCGCCGCGCAAGGAATCGCTCAGTTGCGAGCGGAACGGGGCGTCAGCATGAGCGTTTCCACGGCAGGTCCGCGTCCGTCCCCGGTTAGCCTGGTGCAGCAATCGCCGCCGATTCGCGCGGAGTATCGTTATGATCCTGCACGCGATGTCAGCCGCGCAGGTCCACCTGCCATGGCGGTCGTCGTCGAGCCGAGTTCCGCCGAGGAATCGCGTGCAGTCGTGAACCGCGAAACGACGCTGATGCGACTGACCGCGCAGCGCGAATGGCGCACTGAATCTCAATTTGAATTGGAACCGAACGGCGCCACGGAATGGATGTTCGCGATTCCGCCGCAATCTCGGTTGATTCAGATCGCTCTTCCGGAGGGGCCGGCGGCCTTTCATCAGAACGGAAATGAAGTCTACGTCGATCTGGCGCCCGAAAGCGGCGCGTTGACACTCGTCGTCGAGTACGCCACGCCAGCCGAGACACTGACCGAAGGCAAGCTGCACGCCCCGCTCGTGGAACTCGCGGAGCCGTCGCATCGGCGAAACTGTCGCCTCGTGTTGCCCCGTGGTTGGGAACTCGCGGCGCTTGATGCCCCGTGGAGCTCGGAAGCGGTTGATGGCGACGATTGGCATAGTCGGTTGTTCGGCGCGTTGGGGCGCGACGGGGATCACCGCTTCGTCCCCTGGCGCGGCGATTACGAAGTGTTTCCCGTCGATCACAGCGAAGAGGACAATTACGCTTACGCGATCGCCGGTCCTTCGCAGGGATCGCCGACAATTTGGATTCGCGAACGTGCGGCGAACGTACGCACTGCGTTGCTCGGAAGCGTACTGGCCGCGGCGATTGCCTGGCGATTGGGCCGTCGGCGAGGCGTATGGTTCGCCCTGTTGCCTCCGCTGACCGCCGGCGTGGCGCTCATGGCGCCATCTGCCTTGGCGCCGGTGACCTCGTCGTTGTTTATCGGCGCTTGCCTGGCCGCGATCGTGAACATGTTGCTGACAGCGCCCAAATTGCGAAGGGCGCCCAGCGACGAGCGATCGTACGCGTCCGGATCGACGACCCGTAGCCTGGCAGCGCCAGGAATTACGGTGTTGGTCGTGGGAACGATCGCGCTGTTCGCCACCGGCCGCGCCGCGGAAATTGATGCGCCGTTGCAACACGTTGCACGCGTGTTTGTGCCGGTCGATGACGAGCAACTTCCCGTCGGTACGCGCTATTTTGTGCCGCATGATTTTTGGCGCGCGTTGCGCGAGCGCGCGGCGCCGTTGACAGGCGAGTTGCCGCCTTGGCTGCTGACAAGCGCCGACTACACGCTAGGCAGCCCCCGCCAGGCGGCAACGGACGTCGAAGAAATCATCGCCGTGTATGAATTACGCGCGTTCGCTCCCGACGCGCCGATCGAGTTAGCATGGGGCCGGCGGTTTTTCCGGCAAGCGGCGTCGATCCGCTTCGATGGCCAATCGGTTGCCGTGCCCGCTGGCGATGTATTGCGCTTTCCAACCGCCAAGCCTGGGGCTCACCGCATCGAGATCGCGCTGCGCCCGACGGCGGCGAACTCGGGCAATCAACGCCGCGTTCAAGTCGTCGCGCCGCCGCATCCTGGTGCGCAATTCACCGCCTGGCTCGATGCGACGCTAAGCACGCAACTGGAAGTATCGCCCGGGAAGGTCGACCGCAGCACCGGAACGGGCCGACTCACCGCGCACCTGGGTCCGATCGGGGAGTTTCAACTTTCGCTGCCGGAAGCGGCGCCGAAGAACACCACGTCGCCGCCGGTGGAAGTGGATCAGGTAATCTGGCTGTCGATCGCTCCTCAGCGTGTGACCGCCGAAGTGCGCCACCAGGTCGTCGCCGCCGGGCGACCGTTGAGCCGGCTGGGCCTGGCCGTCGATCCTCGCTGGCAGGTCCATGCGCAAGACTTCGCGGCGAGCGGTTATCTCGCCGAAACACAGCTCACGGGAACCACGCAACTGCG
>CAZUBB010000021.1:0-24047 GCA_964618485.1 uncultured Pirellulales bacterium | reverse complement strand
TGCGTTGGGACCGGCCGTTGACCGTCGGTGAGCGTTTCTCACTGCCATTGCGATTGGTATCCGGAGGCGGTATCGGCGAGGTGAGTTGGCCGGTCGTGGAACCTGTCGGCGCAGTCGTGCGACGGCGCTGGTGCGCGGTGAGCCTCGACCCAGCCATTGAAGTCACGAGCCTTGCGAACGCAGCGACAGGGACTCAACCCTCGGCATTGTTTGCCGCTGCTTGGGGAGTGCCCGCGGAAAGCCCCGATCGTATCTTCTCCTGGCCGGCGGGAGGGCCCATTCCCAACCTGCAGACGGCGATTCGCGAGCCGCATAGCGAGGCGGACGAACGCGCGACGATGGTGGTGCATTCCGACCACCTCGAAGCGCGCCTCGATGCGACGATCGACACGACCAAGGCGCCGATATTTGTGCATCGCGTCGTCGTTCCTCCCTCGTTCCTGGTCGATGACATCTCCGTATTGCAGGAGAGCGCGCAGCAGATGGTGCGCTGGTCGCGCGCCGAAGACGGCGCCCTGCTGGTGTATTTGCGTCGACCCGTGCTGGGCCGGCACAGCCTCAGCCTCCGCGGCAAACTGCCCCTGGGCGATGGCAAGGTCTCGATTCCCGTCATCGGCGTTGATGCGGACGCATTGCGCGCGCGAGTCGTGCAGCTGTATCGCCATTATGGCGCGCTGGTGGAGGGAATTGAGCCGGCCCCGCGACTCGTGAGCGAAACGGTGAACGTCGAACCATCGACGCGGCTGCTGGGAGAATGGTCGCTGCCGCAAAGCCAGGCGGCCATTCAATTGCGCGTCCGCCCCAATCCTCCACCGCGGCAGGCCGCACAGGTTTTGTCGATGTACGAGCAGGCCAACGGCTGGCTGGCGCGGATCGATGTCAACGTTGTCACCGGCGACGGCGTTGTCGACGAACTGCGATTCGAAGTCGCCGGCGGAATCACGGCGCCCTTCACACTTGATCCGCCTTGGTCCCATTCACTGGCGGCAGCGCCCGGTTCCGCGACGCAGCTTCTCACGGTGCGTCCGCCAACCGCGCAAAGGGGTGAGTTTAACCTGCGCATCGAGGCGCCGCTTGTCGTCGCCGCTGGCGCCGCGCCCGCCGCGCCCTCGGTCCAGCTATTGGGAACCGGACGAATGGTTCGCTTGATCGCCCTTCCTCTGCGCATGGGCGCACGGCGATTCGATTGGGCAACCCAGGCGCTGCGTGAGAGCGACTATCCTGCTTTCTGGCAGTCGCCGGACGTTCCTGGTGTCGATTGGAGAGCATACGAAGCGACCGAAGCCAATTACAGCGCCGTGGCGCAATCGGCAGCCAGACCGGGCGGAAGTCCGTCGATTCGCTTCGCCGGCTATTCGCTTCGCGTGGAGGATGACGGAAGTTATCGCGGACGCACGCGACTGCTCATTGAACCGAGCGGACTGCAACAGCTTCCATTGCGTCTGCCGCCCGGCGCGAAGATTCTCTCGACGCACGTCATGCAGCAACTCGTAGATGCCCGGCGCGATTCCGCTGGCGGATGGCTGTTGCCCTTGGCGAGTGATCTGTTTCCCCAGGAAGTGGAACTCCTCTATTCCGGTCGACTCGATGCAGGGTATTCCGGCGCTGCGCCGTTTCCTGAGATTCCTCAGATGGTGATGGCTGCCAAGCATTGGTCGATCGACGCCGCCGATACTTGGAAGCTCACCTCCGCCGGAACGCCCACGTCCGAATTGAGCCAGGGAGCGGAGAGATATCGCTGGACCGTCGAATCGCTCGAAGCCGGCGTCCGGCAGGCCGGCGTTTCTGGGAGCGCTGGTGCGACAGAGGGCCAACGCTGGTGTGATGCCTTTGTGAGGCAACTCGCGAGCGCCCGCGCGGCGGCCTCGGACGCGTTCGAATCGGCGCCGGACCGCGCCGCTGCGCGTCAAGTTGCGGTGGAAATCGAAAAGCTTGATCAACGCGTCGCCACGGCGCTCGCTGGAATGGAACCACTGGCGCAGCAATGGCGTGAAATCGTGGCGCGACCGAACGCTATCGAAGAGGGGGCCCCGGAATCGAGGTTACCGGAAGTGGCATCGCGAAGCCGTGGCGCCGCTGAAACGCTCCCGCCTCGCCTGACGGTTAGTCCGATGCCCCTCCTGCAATCACTGACCCGGTACGTGATCGGCGGCCTGCTGATCGCCTTGGCGGTGTTCCTCGGTCGCGGCGAACGCTGGTCGAACGCGCTGCAGTACTTGCAAGACTACGCTGGGCTGTGGCTCGTTCTGGCTGGAATCGTCTGGTGGCTGTGGCTCGTACCCGGCGTGCTGGGCATTCCCATCGCACTTTTCGGCCTGCTCCGATTCGCCCGGGCGCGGACGGCGCCCGCTTGGTAGGCCAAGCAACTCGCTGCCGCGGGGGCCGCGGCGAGCAATTCTTTCGATTGTCACGGCGATTCGGTTTCGCCCGTAACAAATCTCGTCTGCCGCGGCATCGTCAGAGGGTCGCCGTCCAACGCCTGCTGCTTGGCCGTGCTAGATCGTTTCACTAGAATCGGCGTTTCCCGCCGCCGGGGGCGTTTTTCTCAACCGAGGCTCATCCCATGAACACTTCTACTCTCCTTCGCGCGTGGCTGTTGGCCGGCGCTTTCGCGACGCTGTTCGCAACTTTCGGCGGTCGAGCCTCGGCTCAAGAGGCGGAAGTGGCGGTCGAGTTTTCGTCGCAGGCGACGGCGTTGCCGTTTCCGCCGGACGCTCGCAAGGTGGAGTTCGACGCCACGTTTGGAGACATCGAATACGTCTCCGGTTCGTCGCTCCCGTCACTGGCCGATTTCTATCGCCGCGAAATGGCGAAACGCGGCTGGACCGAAGACGAATCGTCGGCCGAAAGCGACGATGAATCGATGACGCTGGTCTTCGAGCACGACGCCCGCGTCGAGATCGAGCTGGATCAGGACTCGGACGACGAGGTCGGCGTCTCGCTGGATTGCGAAGGATTGGAATTCGACGGCACGGACGATCCGGCGACGCTCATCGCCGCCGGCATCCCGCAACCGCGGGCGTACGTGTACTTGCAGAAGGAGATTCCGCGTCCGGAAGAGATTCAAGACGTGCAATACCGAATGGACTCATGCCATTTCAAGTCGCCGATCGAACTCCAGGCGGCGTTCGATTTCTACAACGAGGCGCTCAAGGGCGCCGGCTGGAAGGAGACGCGCAAACCGATCATTGATAGCGACCGACGCTACACCACGTTCCGTAAGAACGGCATCACCGTAAGCGTCAACATTTTCTCCGACGAGGTTGGCTCGCGAATCATTCTCGGCTACGAGAACCCGAGCAAGGAAAAGGTCGTGCCGCCGTTGCCGCGCGTGGCGGCCGCGAAGCCGAAGTCTGCTGATGGCGAACCGCTCGCCGAGGACGAGTCCGAGAGCGGCGGCGCCACGGCGAAGACCAACGTCGACGTCTCGCAGAACAAAGGTTCGGCGACAATGACCATGGGGAACGAGAAGTACGTCTTCAAATTCGTGGCGGCGTATCGCAACAAGGAGGATGGCGAAGAGAAAACCAAGTTGCTCTTCACGGAACGCGCCATCCCGCTGCAAAAGCTGCAGGCCATGCTCGCCAAGAAGGACGACTTTAGCTTCTTCGATTTATTTGAGTACGATTCGCCCGGGCAGTTGACGATCGAGTACGGCGACTACGTCGGCCTGTCGTTCAACTCCGGCGGCACAAGCCTTGGCGCCAGCCTGGAAGCGACCGATTGCGACCTGAAAATCGAGAACGGCCGCGTCACGGGAACGGTCAAAATGGCCGAGCCGAAGGAGTTCTTCGACGACAAGTATCAGATTACCGCCACGATCGACGCCGCGATCCTGACACCCGACACGCAACTGGGCGGCGCGCCGGTGGAAGCGGAGATCACCGCGCGGGAGTCCGCCTTCGGGGATGCGGAACTCTTGCTGCCGTCCGACGCCGGCAATGTGAATAGCGAGGGCAGCCGCTACGGAAAGACGGCTCACGCGGTCTCTGACGAGACGCTGCCGGCCCTGGCCAAGTTCTACCGCAAGACGTTGACCTCACAGGGCTGGAAAGAGCATGGCGCGAAGGAATTCGCCGCCAACGCGAAGGCCGCGACGATGACGTTCGCCAGCGCCGACGGGAAACTCACGGTGAAGTTGGCACGCGTCGGCGAACAAACGCAGATCGAGCTGAACACTTCGAACGACGGAAAAGCCAAGGCCGACGGCGTGCTTCCCGAACCGGGCAAAGGCCGAATCGTGCTGGGGAACGCCTCGACCGAAGCGGTGGTGATCGCGATCGGCAAAAAAGAATACTCGCTCAAGGCCGGCCAAGGCGAGGCCGATCCGAAAGACGCGCTCAACTATTCGGTCGCGCCCGGCAAGTACACGCTGACGATCAAGTTCCCCGGCAAGTCGCCGCAAAAGGAAACGCTGGAGATCACGGCCGGCACGACCTGGGGAGTGATCGTCATCCCCTCTGGCGAGTATCTGACATACCCACTCTACGGCGCTTCGCTGTCGAAGGAGTAACGAGTTTCAGCGTACGGGCTGCGGCGGATGCCTGATCGAATCGGCATCCGCCGCCGCGCGCCATGCGCCGACTTCGGTGAGCCCATCGACCGCCGCCGCAATTTCGCGGACGAGCTCTTCGGCTCGCGGCAACGGGGCGCCGGTGAACTTGGCGACGTGAATCGAAGTCGCCAGTCCGCGCACCGAGGCCAACGTCGTCATCAGCTCTTCGTGTCCCTGGCGGCGAATCTCTTCCAGGCGTCCCAGGTTCTGTCGCTGGATCGCGTCGCCACGCTGAACCACCGGTGAATCGGATAGCGGACGTGGCGACTTGTGCAACTGCTCAAGCACCAGGTCCAAGTCGCGCATCCGCTCGGCCTGCGCCCGCCAAGTCGCTTTCAACGCCTGAATGCGTTCCGCTTCGCCTGCCAGAGCCGCCTCGGCCCAGCCGTCGAGGCTTGTCAGCGCGAGCGATAACTCACCCTCGACCTGGCGGATGGCGATCGCCATGTCATCCTCGTCAATCGGCAATGATCGCGTCTCGACCTTGACTTCATCTGGCCCGCTCGAAAGCAGAATCGGCACATACACCGGCCAAAACGGAATCGCCGAGAGCGTTTGAAACGCCGACCCGCGCGCCGTGCGCGAATTTCGCACCTGAACCGAGACGGCGACCGCCATGCCGATCACCAGATAAAACAGCAACGTTTCGCCGATGCCCATCGCCGGCCTCTTTAGCCAGTCAGTTTCGCAGTTCCTTGAGCTGTTCGAGCGCGATCTCGACTCGTCGCCGCCGCCGATCGTCCACGAAATCGTCGGCCTGCCAGCCCTGCATCACCTCGTCCTTCGCGTCGAGACGCGCCTCGGCCTGATCGAGCCGCGCCGAGAGTCGATCGAGCCGGCACGCCGGGAATTTGCCAAACGTCGTCGTTGCCCGCTCGGAGAGCGCCGCTCGCTCGCGCGCCTCCAGCACGCGGCAGCGACGTTGGGCCTCACACAATTTGGCGCTCAGCGCCGCGGCCCGTTTTCGGAGTCGCGCCGCTTGAAGCGCCACGCGCTGGAGTTGGTCCTCAAGCGCCGCGCTCACGTCGTCGTGTTCCAGCGATCGTTCCAGCGATTCGCGAGCCCGCGCATCGTCGTGCTCCACCACGGCGTCGGCGGCAATCGTTCGCCACTGTGCGGCGGCGTTATTTTCGTCCGCCAGTTGCCTTGCCAGCAGTTTTTCGGTCGCCACGACCTCCACGGCGCTCGCGAGCGTGGCGTCGACGTGCGATTCCAGTTCGCGGATGGCTTGCCGCAGCATCGCCGAGGGATTCTCGCAGCGGTCAATCAAGTCGTTTAAACTCGCCGTCAAGATGTCGCCAAGTCGTCGAAATACCGGCATGGTGGCTCTCTATTGTTCGTGGAATGGATGAAGGCGTTGAGTTCGACCGTGCCGCGTAGCTTAGCGGCCAAAGTATTCCCACAACGTGAAGATCATGAGCGGCGTCACCGTCGTGAAGCATGCGCTCCAGGAAAACAGCAGCCGACGGAGAAAGCCGGCGCGCCGCGCGCGTCGCTCCGCCGGCATCGTCGCCGCCAGCGCGACGAAACCGACGTACAACGCGCGGGTTCCCCATAATCCCGCGATGAACGGAAGCAAAAGTCCGGCCGAGCACGTCGCGTGGACAATCCACTCGGGGGCGCGAATCACGACTACGCCGAGAATGATGGCGACGTAAATCGGCAGCACGCCGACGACCGCCACGGCGCCGGCGGCGAGACCTTTCAGGGCGTGTGTCGTCACTTGCAACATACTTGTCGAAACGCCGGCCAGCAGTCCATAGAAATAGAAACTCGGCAGGCAGACCCCGATCGCTCCGATCATCCCCAGGTCGAAGGCCGCGACCAAAGCCAGTGCGTCGCCGTTCCACCAATGAGAGAGCGCGGACGTTGATCCGGGTTGCGAAAATGAGATCAGGTTCCGCCCCGGCGACGCCAACCATTCCCGCATCGGCGTTAGCGTCGGCCAGGCGTCCGCCGCGCTGAAGACGAGCGCCAACGCGACTCCGAACACGGTGTAGCCAATCAATCCGACGGCGAGATACCAGGGGACTAGCTCGCGCTGCCGCGCCGCTTCGCGAGCGATGCGGTCCAACCGGCGCTGATCTTTGAGCAACAAGTCGACTAGCAGAGGGAGCGTCACCGGTTCCTTCGGATCGTCTGGCTCGACCATCGTCGCCATCACCGCCGTCTGGCTATTGGTCGCGTTTTCAGTTGCTACTGCCTGTCGGCGCCGCAAATACTCGCTGGCGCGGACTTCGTAGTCTTGAATGGTCGGCATCGTCCTCTCCGTTCAACTGGGAAAAGTGAATTGGAACAGGCCGAAGACGTAAAACAGCTCGCCTCCCATCGCGGCCACCAACCCCAGCCAAAGCGCCGGCCAGCGGCCGCGCGACGGCTCGAGACGCTCCATGACGCGGGCAAACACGTCCGTCATCGCCAGCCCGACGCCGGCGAAGACGACGAGGTTGACGGCAAGAATGAACGGCGCGTACGGCGCAGCGACGGTGAAGAACCAATTGATCGGGATCGAAGCGATCATCGCCAGCCCGCCCCAACTCGTGGTCACCAGTGCGGCGAGCAGCGTGGCGCCGGCCGAAAGTCGCGAACCGGTCATGCTGTTAAAGATGTACAACGCCGGGAGAGAAATTCCCCACGACAGTCCGGCCGCCAGCGTACAACTCAGGCCGGCCCAGACGATGCGCTCGACGCCGCCCAGGATGCCCATCGTCATACCGTAGGTCGTCGTTCCCAGGATGGCCGTGGCGATGAGCGCCTGCCAAACCCACCAGCGATATTCCGCTTCGCCGCGCTGCCAGCGGAGGGCGAACGCCTCGGGTTCCCGCAGCGCCTGCGCAACATGCAGAACGCTCTCGCCGAGCCAGGGACGCGACATCACGAACCTCGCATGCTAAGAGGAAGCGCCCCGTACGTTTCCGGGGCATGCTGTCTACCGCACGCGCACCGCGGCATTAACCGGCGGAACGAGAAGATGTTTCCGCGAACCGATTACTGGGTCGAGGCCGCGGTGGAACGGGCTTCCCGCAAACGGCGTTGCAACGATTCCACTTCCGCGGGGTTGAGATAGCGCCCCAGAAGCTGCGTCGTGTCGTCGAAGAGGCGATCAATCTTCTTCTGCACGGATGGGTCGTCGGATGTGAATCGCCTACGTTCGACCGCGATCCGCTGCTGGAGTTGCTCGCGCGTTTCCATGCGACGTACTTCCTCGATCAGTTTTTCAGCGGCCTCCACGTCGTCCGCGTCGAGGCGCGACTCCGCCCGAGCGAGCAACACGGCGCGCCGCGCAACGAGATCGACCACGGATTCCTGCAATCCGACGACGAATGCCTCGACCTCGAGCCGGCGGGCATCGTCAGGAATGCGTGCCGTCACCGTCGGCGCGAGACCGGGCACGATCGGCAGGCGGGCCAGCAATTCCTGGCCGTCCTTCACGAGCAGAACCCGGTACTTTTCCTCGCCGCTCGGAACGAGTACCGAGCCGGTTCGATCGGAACGTCCGAGTCGTTCGATCTTGGTTCCTTCGCGATTGGTCGCGTACACGTCGTAGCCCGCGAGCGGTTTGGCGTCGGCCGTGCGGGCGTGAAGCTCCAAACGCGTCTCGCCGCGCGTCGGGCGCACGAGCAGCGCGACGACTTCGGAACGCCCGCGCTTCGCGCTGATCGCGCCGCGGACGCCCGACTCGATGTGGCAGAGTACGCCGCTCGGCGTCACTTGCCCCACTTCCAGCAGGGTCCAAGGGATCTCCTGCACGCCGCGGGCCTGACCGGAGCGTTCGTTCGTGCGCAACACGCCGCGGAAGACATCGCCGACTTTCGTCCATTGCCAGGCGGCGTCGCGCGGCGCGAATCCTTCCGCGCGGAGCCTGAGGACCGCCTCCTTGCCTCGCACTTCGGCGACTTGCGCGAGCGGCGAGAATGCTTCCGTGAGCGCGAGAAACGCTTCGCGCGGCAGCCGCTCTCCTTGCAGCGCCGGTCGCGATTGCACCGCCGACCACTGGAGCGATCGATTATCGAACTCGCGGACGTCGATCGCCAGATCAGGATTGCTCCGCACCGAAAGCACAATGACCTTATCGGGAGGGGGCTTGATGGCGGGCACGTGTTCAGGTTTCAGAGTACCCAAGCCGCCAGCGAGCGCCGCTTGAAACTCCGCCGGCGGGCGCTCGATGTTGAGCCGCCATGCACCGCCCACGACGGTGTCAGCGCGATCGTGGAGATGCTGCGCGATCGCATTCCATTGTGCATCGGAAAGCGCCTCGCCCGGCGCGGCCGTCAGATAGACTTGCACTTCGTAGGGCGTGTACTCCCAGGCGTCCTGCGCCACGGCGGGGTTCGCGCGCCAGAACAGTAACGCCACGATGAGTACGATTGCGGCGCGGCGCATCATAGCGCCTCCGACTGCAGTTGCGGCGTCATGCGCCAATCGCGCACGCCTTGATACAGCGCCGCCGCTTGCTCACCGACGCCTTGCAGCGAACGGTGGTAGGCGAAGTGGTCGACCAATTGCCAAAGCGGAATCAGCGTGACATCTTCCGCCGCCAGCCGATGCAACTCCCGCAGACGGTCGCGACTGTCGCGCGAATTCTCAGCGGACAAGAGTCGTTCCAGCGACAACTCCAGATACGAATTGGAACTCCCCAGCGCCCCGTCAGAGCCGAGCAGGCGCCGGGCTTCGACAACGGGTTCGCGCACCACGAGTTCACGGTAGACGAGGTCGCAATCGGCGAGCATCTCTTCGGTGACATCCTCGCCGTACTCGACCAACTCAACGTCGATCCCCAGCGGCTTCCATTGCCGCACAATCGACTTGGCCGCCGCACGCGGAACGTCGGCCGCGGGATGCGCGAGCCGCAGCACGATCGACTTCTTGGCGGCCTCCTCTGCGGCAGAGTTCGACTCCTCCGACGCCTCTCCTTCCGCCTTGGCGCCGGCGTTCGCCGCGGCGAACCCAAGTCGCGCGACTCCGATCAACGTTAGCGCCAGGCGTGGATCGTAAGGGCGTTCCTGCACCTGATTGTTGTGCGCATAGCCGCGCGCGTCGTCGGCCGATGAGCCAGCCGGAAACGGTCCGGTCAGCACGCGATTTCCCGGCGGGACCGGACCGCGCCAGATGAGTTTTTCGAGCATCGCCTGCCGGTTCGTTCCGTAGACCAGCGCGCGGCGGAAATTGCGGTCCGACATCAGCGGCCGCGTCCGGTTCGGAACCAGCACGTGCAGGCTCGGCGTACCATACGGGGCGACCACTAGATTCGGATCCGCCTCAAGTTTCTTGACGTCGGCGGGGTTCACGTAATCGAGCATGCCGACTTCGCCGCGCTTGAGCGCCGCGACCGCCTGCGCACCGCTCGGATAGGCGCGCTCCACGATCTCGCGCGGCGCGCCAGCCGCCGGTGGCTGCAACGGATTGAACACGAAGCGACGATCGGCCGATGGCGATTCCGCCGGCTGGTAAGGAGCCAGAGTGCCGTCTTCCCCGTAGCCGGGTGCGAGATCGAATTCCAGGAGCGCCATCGGCTTCACGAACTGCCGCGACAGGTCGCACTCGACGCGATACACCTCGTGAACGCTCACGCCCTCGAGCAAGTCCGCCAGCTCCGGACGAAAATCGGGGTGATCGCTTTGCGACAACTGTAACAACCGCTGCGCGATGTCCGCCCCAGTCAGTTCAGCGCCGTCGGCCGACCAGCGATGGCCCGGCATCAATGTGACGATCACCTTGCGGCCAAGATCGGTCTCTTCGATCGTCGCAAACGGCGACTCGTACTCAGCGCCGTCAGGCCCGTAACCGCGAAATTTCGCGAGCGGCGCCGCGGTGAGTTGCGCTTGGCGCATCGCGCCGCGATCGGCGAAACCGCCCGCGAGCCCCGTCAGTGAGGGCGCGACGACTCCGACGACGACGCGCGGATGCGCTTGCGTCAGTTCGGTCATCAATCGCTGTGCGTCCGCATCGGCAGGCCAGATGCGCAGGGCGAGTGCCGCCTGATCGTACGCTTCGGCCATCCGATTGGCGGTGAAGGCGTCCCGGCCGGCGGCGACGGCGTCCGTGGCCAACTGCTGTAACTTGGCCTCGCCTTCCGCCGCGTCGCTGTTGTTTGGAAACCGTTGCCGGATCGACTGAGCATAGGACCGCGCCACGCCGAAGTCTTGCCGCTCGATCGCCGCATCCAGCAGCTTCCGCGTCGTCGTGACGAGCGCGTAGCCGGGGTTGCGACCGTAGAGCTCCAGCAGCATGGCCAGGCTCAACTCGACCTCGCCGGACTTGTTCGCCCGCGCGGCTTCGGTCCAGAGATAGCGTTCAAACGCGGCGCCGAAGTTGCGCGTCTCAGGATACTCTCGCTGCAGGAAGCGAAAGTAATCGTAGGCGTCGTCATAGCGTTCCGACGCGATACGCTGTTCCGCTTCGGCCAGGATGCGATCTTCGAAGAACTCAATTCGGTCGATGCTTGCGTAGCCCACCTCGTAGTTCGCGTCGGGCGAATCGAGCAGTCGGATCGTCAGTACGCCCGAACGGCGCGTGTTATCGACCGGCTTGCGTTCGGCCGGCGGCAGCATCTTGATGCGGAGCGGCTTCGGCCGGCCTTTGAGATACAACAGGTCGCACGGTTCCTGTTCATAAACGCGCGCCGCTTCCGTGCCCTGCGACCGCGCCGGCGTGCGCGCGAAGCCCATCGCAAACAACGCGCAGAGCGCGATGGCGATCAGGCGGCGAAGCGGCGCGTGCAACATCGGAGACATGAGACCTACGGCAACGGGATCAGATTGAGCGTGCCATCGACGCCCGGCGCGACGACGTATTGCCCGACGAGGACGCCAGCGCCGAACAGCGAGCGTCCCGTGTCCGTGTGCGCGAGCTCGCCGCCGTCTTGGCCGACGCGCATCACGGCGCCGGAACGCGTTAGTAGTACGAGCTCCCCGCCTTTTGTAAGCGGAGGTCCGGCCAGCGGTCCGTGCGCCAGGGGGAGCGTCCACTGCTCCTCGCCGGCATCGTTCCAGCAGCAGAGTTCGTTGGCGGCGTTGACCAGCAAGATGCGGTCGCCTACGGTCTCCGGACCCCACACAGGCTTTCCGCCGAGCGGCGTGCTCTTCACCGTTTCCAACGTGGCGAGGTCGATCACGGCGAGCGTGTTCGAGGCGCGGACCGCGAAGGCGGAATTGCCGAGCACCGCAGGAGCGCCGGTCAGCGGTTCATCGAGCGCAACTTCGCGCGCGACGTCAAAATGAGGCTTCGGCTCGTTTTTCACCGTCAAGACGGCGAGCTTGCCGTCGGCGTCGCCCACGAGCACGGAATTGTCATCGATCACCGTCGGGCCGAACCGGCTCAGCGAATCGTTCGCGGCGGCGCGCGGCTGATAGGGCTCCAGCAGATTCGCCTGCTTTTCCGGATCGATGACATAGACACGCCCTTCTTGGCCGCCAATCGCCACGCCGCCGTGGAACAACTGCGGGCGCGACGACGGTGCTTCCGGCAGCGCAATCCAGCGGGTCGCGCCATCCGGCGCGATGCGTAAAAGCTTCGGCGTTTTACGGCCGATCATCCAAAACTGCGTTCCATCGGCCTGCCGCAACGGCGCCACGGCGAGATCGGCGGTGGTGAGATTCGCCGGCCACTCAGGGACTGCGCCCGCGCTGATCGCGAGTCCTCCCTTTCCTAGCTCTGACGGCGAAACACGGAACTGGTCGCCCGCGGCGTCAAGTGCGAGCATCGTCTGACCGTCGGAGGCCAGAGAGACTCCGCTTATCAGCGGCGTCGCGATCGTCGTCTCCCAGAGCGGCTTGCCGCCGGCAAGGGGAATCGCGGAAATGGCAGCGCCGCGACCGCCGGGCGGACGTCGCGAGACGACGATGCCATTGCCGACCAGAATCGGCGATTGCAGGAAGTAGGAGCCTTCCAGGGTAACGCCGTCCGGTGCGAGCTTACCGCTGGCCGATTGCACGTTGAAGCGCGCGAGTTCGGCGCCGGCTACCCACAGGCGGCTGTCTTTGACGAGCGGATAGTGCGTGCGCGGTTCCTCGAGCGCAGCGACGCGTTCTGCTGCGCGCGTCAGCGGTTTTCCGCGTCCCGGCACGCCGATTTCGAACACAAAAAGTCCGCCACGATCGGTGGCGACATGCAACATGCGGCCATCGACGAGCGGCGGCGTGTCGACATGACCGCCGATCGGCTCGGTTTGTACGATCGCGAGCTTGAGGCCGTTCTCGTCGGTCTGCACGACGCGGACGAGGCCGTCTTTGAGTCCGTTGTTCTCCGCGATCAACAGATAACGACTCACCGCGGTCGGCGCGACGAGAATCGAACTTGCCTCATGCCCTAGGTACAAGACCTCGCGGCAGAACGGTTCCTCCGGCGAAAGCACGTACAAGTTCGAATGCGCCGCGGGCTGATAAATGAGCTTGCGCCGCACATCGACGGCCGGCGCGACCTCCAGCGCGTGCGGCAATTGCCAACCGCCGACCAACCGGCCGGTACTTAGTTCAATGCGCAATAGCTTCCCGGAACGCGTGGGCAGCAGCGCCTCGTCGCCGAAGAGCGCCGGCGCCGCATTGAACGCTTCGCCGATCGGCAGCCGCCAGCGGAGTTCGCCGGTGGCGGTCTCGATGCGAATCAATTCTTGGCGTGTCGTATCCGCGAATAAGGCGTCTCCGGCGTCGTTGCCGCTGAGTTGCCTGGCCGGCAGGTACGAGCCCTCGCCCGTCGCGCGACGCCAGACCGGCGCGCCGTCGTTGGCGTTCAATCCCACGAGACTCCCGGGTAGCGTCATGATCAGCAGGTTGCCGTCGCCCGCGGGGCCAGCGATAGGCCGTGCCGCGAGCGCCAGCGTCGAGCGCATCGCGCTGGGCGCCTCGTCCGTTGCGGCGTCGCGCGTTTCGCTGAATACCGACACCGCGCCGCGTTCGCTTTGCGAAACCGTTTGGATCGCTTCGGCCAGGCGGACGTCTTCGGCTAGATTCGGATAGTCTTTCAGCAGTTGCTTGCGCGCGTCGTACGCGGCGGCCAATTGCGCGGTGGCTTCTGCGCCTGCGAGTCCGGACAGCTTCCCGGAGACGTCCTTGACCGTAGCGATCGTCTCCGCCAATCGCGCATCTCTGGCAAGATTGCGCTGCGTGACATCCAACGACTCGGTGATCGCTTCCATGCGTTGTTGATTCCGCATGGCGCTCGGCACATGTTGCTTCACGAGCGACAACGCTTCATTCGCCTGCTCAATCAACTTGGGATCAGGCTTTTCCTTGGCCTGGTTCGCCAAGCCCTCGGCGATGTCGGGCAGCAAACCGGCCAGTTCGGCGCGAGCTTCGAAGAAGGCCTCCTCGTCGTCGATCTCGTCGAGCGACGTTTTCGCCGTGGCGAGCGCCTCGGGGAAGTTTTTCGTTCCTTCGGCCGAGCGGCGGATCGTGGCCAGGCCGCGCATCACCTTGGCCTTCGAGACGTCCTTGTGCCCCGCATGGTTGACCAGGAACTCGTCGAACTTGGCGATCGCCTGCGAATAGGCCCCGCTCTTGTAATCGTTTTCGGCGAACGCGAAGGCGTCTTCGCCCGAAACGCGGAGCATCGACCAGACGATGCCCACCGCGACCAACACGAGCAACAGCAACCCGCCGCCGCCGAGGATGAGCAGTTGCGAATCCCAGACGCTGCCACGGATTCTTTTCTTTTCGACGAATTCCTCGGGAACGTCCGGAAGGACCTCGAGTTTCTCTTCGATCACATCCTCTTCGCCGAGGAGTTGTTCTTCGACGACCGGAGCGGCCGCCGACGCTGCCACCGGCACAGGCTTGGGCCTGGGAGGTGTCGGAGCGGCGGGCTTGGCGACCGGGATCGGAGGAGGTGGGGGCGGCGCGGCCGGCCCGACGGGAATCGTCGGCGCGGCTTTTTTCGGCGCCGGCTCGTCTTCCAGGGGCGCGAGCCCCAGGTCGTCGTCGAGGTTGATATACGGTTCTGGCGGCGGCGCCTCGGGGGGCTTCACCGATTTCGGCGCAAGCAGCAAACGCTCGCCTTGCGCGGCGGTGACGTGCCCTTTGTCGACCAGGAACTTGATCAGCAACTTCGGGTCGTGCGGCGGCGGCGCTTTCGACACCTCGATGCGCAGCCGCGCTACCAGCGCCGCCGGCACCAGGTTGCTCTTCTCCAGCGCGATGAGCACGTCGTCAACCGTCGCACCCGACACTCGTCACCCCGATCGCTCTGTTCCCGAGAAATAGTCGCTCACGGTAGGAGGCGACACCGTTGCCGATTCCGATTTCCGCGCCGTTTCCGATCGGCGTCAGAGTCGCCTTCTCCACCAGAATTCGGCGTCCCAATACTCCTACGAATCATCCTCCACGCTGAGCCGAACGTTTTCCATACCGACGTCCGACGCCGCGTCAAATACCTGCACTGCAGCTCCGTGGCTGGCGTCGGCATGGCCGATTAGCAGCAGACCGTTCGGAGGCTTGTCGCGGGCGCGGGCCTCGCGGAGCTTGACGCGCAATTCCTGCTCGCTGGAAATCTCGACGTCGTCGACCAGCATCCGGTCGTCCGGCTCGATGCGGACGACGACGTAGTCTTCGTTGCTTTCGTAGTCAGCCACGGTCTCCATTTTGCCGTCGGCGCTTTGCCGCGCTTCGGCCGAAGGGAGCTTGATGGCCGATTGCAGCGCCTGAATCGAGGTCACCAAGAAGAAGATCAGCAGGAAGAACACCACGTCGACCATGGCGGTCATGTCGACGAGCTCTTCCGGCGACTCGAAGTGCCCCTTCTTGAACGGAGCCGGCTCGCCCGTCTGCTTCGGTTCGAGGACCTCTTCCAGCGGCGTTTCGGGGAGCGGGACGGTGAACTTCGCGCCGCAAGCGCGGCAGGCCCCCTTGCGGCCGACGTCCGTCATCGGCGCTTTCAGCGACTTTCCGCAGTTGGGGCAGGCGAAGCGAATCATCCCAGGGCTACTCCTTTTCGATGACGCCGAGGTGGAGTTGCATCCGTTCGACCGACGCGGCGGAGGTAAGGCGGGCCATTTCGCGCAGCCGGACCTTTTTTTCCGCTTTGAATACGACCGACGTCTTGCCGTCGACGAGCCCTTCTTCGACCGCGCCGCGGATCGCTTGCTCCTGGCGCTCGGGATCGGTAATCGGCGTCTTCGTATCGTCGCCGATAAACAGCGTGACGGAATCCCCTTCAAAATCGGGCACGACGGAGAACATCACGGACGTATCCCCGTCTACTGCCGCGCAGTGCTGCGCCGCCGGCAGGTTTAATTCATCCATCGACTGGCCGATCCACGTGACCAGGAAAAAGATGTTCATCATGAACACCAGATCGATCATCGCCGTGATGTCGAAGTGCGCATCGTCCCGCAGGGACTTGCGCCCCAGGAGTTGATCGAACGGGTTTTCGAGACCGGAGCTCGTCGCTGGCGCCGACATGGCCGTACCGTCTGGTTAGACGCCCCCCGACTTGAACATATCAAGCAACCGCAGCAATCCGGAGCCGAGCGAATCCTGCAAACGCCGCACGCGGATATTCAAACTGGCCAGGGCGTAGCTGAACGGAATCGCCGTGGCCAGACCCATCGCGGTGCAGATCAGCGCGACCGAAATCTCCTTGGCGATCATCGACGGTTGCACTTTCTGTCCGGTGCCGATCACGCCGAACGCCGCCATCATGCCGAGCACCGTACCGAAGAGCCCCAGCAACGGGCCGCTCTTAATAACGGTCGCGATCCAGCTCATCCGGTATTCGAGATCCCCCAGCACGTCGCGTTGCAGCAGCTCCCCGAGCAACTGGCGGAGCTGATCCAACCCCAGCTTGCGATTGGTGATCGCCACGCTGGCCAGTTGCGGCAACGCGCGGGGATCGTCCGCGCAAAGTTCTTCAGCGGCCGTCGTGTTGGGCATTCGCAGCCGCTGCTGCAGTTCCGTGAGGAACTCGGTTTGTTCTAATTCCGTGCGAAACGACAACTGCTTCACGCGCCGCGCCACCATGATGACGCAATAAAGCCCCCACAAGAAATTGAGGGTCAAGAACCCGTAGCAGGCATCCCCGAGAAGTTTCGCCAGTTCGTTGATATTCATGGATCGCTGCGGAAGGTCGGAGATGAAAGAAAAAACGAAGCGTGATCGAACTACTTCACCGCGTCCTGGCTCATCACGTAGAACTCATAGCCATTTCCCGTTTTTCGCACGCCGAATCGTGTGCGCCGCACGTCTTGTGGGCCGCGTCCGGAATGTTGCTTTTCCAGCGTCACGAGGGTCTGCTCGACCGCCTCGGGAATAAACTGCACGAGCACGCGGTCTTCAATCGCCACGCCCGCGCGCTGCAATAACTCGCGGTCGGCCGCTTCGCGGCTGCTCCCCTTGCGCCAAGAGAAATACAGCCGCGTTTCGTTGGCGCTGGCCAGCAAGGTGCGCACCGTCGGCTTGTCTTCGGATAATCCCGAGGCCAATTCAATCGTGTTCGAGCGCCCGATGGCCGCCAGTTCGATTTTGAAAAAGTCCAGGATCAGGGCGTAATCCTTGAGCGTAATGCTTTCCCCGTATTCCACCTCCCATCGCTGCGGCCGGGGCAAGCCGGGCTCGCCGTAGCCGGAACCCTTGGCGACACGGTCGCCCGTCCCCTTGGAGCGTCCCCGCAACACGGGCGCATCCTCTCCGAGGTACGGTTCGTCCAGCTTCGCGCTGTACAGCGACGTCGTCTTCGTCACGTTGTCGAGGGTCGAGAGCAAATCGGCGTCGACTTCCTCGCCGAGCGTGGGGAACTCGTCCGATTCAGGGCCGTTGATCTCCATTCCCTCGTAACCTTCGCCCTGCTCGTGGCCGCCTCCTTCGCCGGAGCCGAGCTCCACCATCGTGACCGGGATCGCCTGCTGCGTAGGCCTGGCCCCGTAGGAATACCAGATCGGCACGAGCACCAGAACGCACGAACCGACCAACGCGAGCAGCGCCAGCAACCAGCTCGCCGCGCTGTCATAAGCGGACGGCTTGAGCTGGGCCGATGGCAACGTGGTCGGCGGTGCGACCGGCGGCGTTGGTGCGGTGATCGTGGCCAAGGGTCGGAGGCGTGAAAGGGCGTTAGGAACCGTCGTTCATGATTTCAAATTGCGCGCCGGGCCGGATCGTCAAGAACCATTGCCGCCATTCGCGAATCGCCTCCTGGCGCTGTTCCGGCGTCGGGTCGGTCGGGATGTCTTGATCGGTTAACCGCCGGCTGAGGAACCGGAGCCCGCCAACCGCCTCGCGGAAGACCTCGGAATCCGGGTCGTCGAGCGCGAAGATCAACGTCGGCACATGGTCCAGGTCGCGCGTGCGGGCCAGGCTTCGCACGGCGGTCACACGGGCTTCCGGCGGCCCATCGGCGACGAGTTTCTTGAAGCGATCGGCTTGCTTGTTGAGTTCATCCGCGTCGGCTTCGTAGGAGATTTCCTCCAGGTCGTCGAGTGCGCGTTGATACTGCTCATTGTCGGGACTGTCCATCGCGGCGAAGAGCTCATCCGCAGGGCCGGCGAGGGCCTTCTTCTTGACCCTGCCGCTCCGCACGAAGGCTGCCCCTTCGCCCGATGGGAGCCCCCGGCCGCCGACCAACGTGCCGCCGCCGAAGTACCGCGCCTTGGTGATGCTTTTGCGCGTCGAGCGAATGAGGAACAGGACGGAAAACGCCGTGTCCGGCACATCCTGGCAGTCGCCGCGCCAACTGCCGTTCTCGGCCTGGCTGGAGAGTAGAAACTTCGCCCCCTTGTCGTACCATTCCGATTCCTGACCCATCTTCCCCTCCGCCGCTTCGCGGAAGCTCTGGTAGCGCTCCACGGCGTAAAGGTAGTAGTGGACCCATTTCGGCACTTCGACCGTGAAGTTCTTGTCGAAATACTTGTCGACGTCTTCTCGGGCTGTCTCCATGCGCGAGCGATCGACGTTGCTGGTGCCGGTTTTTCGCCGCCGCCGGCGTTTTTCTCCGCCGGCTTCCTTGAGCTCGTCCGGCAGGTCGTCGCCGGCGTCCTGATTGCCGCCGATGCTGACCATGCCGAAGTGATCGGAGCAAATGTAAAGCGAACTCGCTCCGGCTGCGCACATGCTCAATCGAACTTCCGGCTGCTGAATCCGCTCAAAGCTATTGGGATCGGTCCCTTGGTAGGAAAAGCCTCCGGCAACGTCTTGCGTCCGGAGAAGCCAGTTGGCCACCTTTTCCCAGCGGTCCGCGGGGACGTCGAAGCCGGCCTCGTACGCCTCCCACATGCTGAGTACGGCGTACTGCGTCATCGACGTATCGCCGGTGGGCAGATTCTCGTAGCCCCAGGCGCCGAATGTTTTTTGCGTCTTCGCCTGGATATCGAGCAGCTTTTCAATATCGCGGCGGTACTTTACCGGGTCCGCGTTGCAGAGAAAAATGATCGACATCCCCAGGCTGTACATCGACTCCGCCCCCTTTTCCAGGGAGCCATCGTCCATGCCAGCCCGGATCGCGCGGACCGCGGCCTGAACCCTGGCGTGCTCGTCCGGCACGTTGTTTTTTACGAGCGCCAAGGCGGCAATGGCGAGACCGCCAATCCGGGCCTCGCCTTCCGCGGCGCTCAGAAAAGCCACTCCCTTTTGTACGGCGGCCTTTACCTCGGGGCTCTCCGGCGTCAGAGCCGCCCGGGCCGCCGGCGCGCAGCAGCACACGCAGATTGCCGCGATTCCCGCCAGGCGCAGGGCGAGGGGCCCCTGTCGCCAGCGGGGCAACTGGGAAAAAAAGCCATTCACAGGTGGGATCCTTGCCGACTGTTCCGCAATCTTCGATCCTAATGGCGCTCCGCACGAATGTCAAGCTAATGGCCGCGTCGGAAGTCCTTTTGCACCATATAGTTGCCGCCATCGCCCGAACCTTCTCGCCGCGACACGGTCCGTTGACAAGCGGAGGAACGAGACTTAACATTTCCAACTTGCCCTCACACGGCGGCTTGACCACGGTCAGCCGAAGCGTCGAGGTCCACGGACAGGTAGCTCAGTCGGTAGAGCACTGGACTGAAAATTCAGGTGTCGCCGGTTCGATCCCGGCCCTGTCCACTGCGTTTGTAGAACGTATGCCCGTGAATCCCCAAGTCGAGGGATTCACGGGTTTTTTTTATGCGCAATTCCCACGCGCCAAATCCGCGCCTTGGCGTCCCAGGCGCGTTAAGCTAACGCCGCCACGCACGGGCCGCGTCCGGCAACCGTTGAGTTTACTACCCTGTTGGCAGAGTAAGAAACGAAAGGCAGGTCCCGATGAAACGCGTGAACATTCTCTGGATGGCAGTCGTGGCAATGGCAGGCCTGGTCGATCGCGCCTCCGCAGACGAGGTGGCAGTCAATCGGACATGGGGCGGGCAACTGATCTTTAATGCACATGCGTTTGGAACGGCCGGCGTCTCCGGAACGCGCGCCGTCCCGGGCTTGCTCGCATCGAGTTTGAATGACGTTGCGGACGACTTCACGATCAGCTCGTTGACTTATGCGAATGGCGGAGTTGACGTAAATCGAACCGCTAAGGCTTCTGAGTGGGTCGAGTTTCCGCCCGACGATTTTCCCGGCGTCGGCGTTGGGAAATTCCTCCGGCATACGTTGACGCTGGATCGCATTGAATGGCTGAATGGCCCTACGTATGCCGAAGTGCCTCCGGCTGAGTTGGTCTTTATGTCCGGCGACGGCTGGAGAGCGAATCCGGAGTTGGGCGACCTCGAATCGATCACCTTTCGATTCCTTGGCGAATACTCGCTGACGCTCGACGATGAGACGGTCGCAGAACCGTTCGACGTCGCAGTGGTGGTAACGCCCGGTGAGTTGCCGCAATTCAATTTCTATGTGGGCAACAACTATCCATCCACGTTGCACGTCGCCGCGTACCCTTCGTTTGGTCCGTTTACCAACCAGCAAATTCAGCTACAGATCGCCGGCCTCACCCGCACGGCGAATTTCGGAGCCGCCTTCCGCCAGGTGCCGGAGCCTGGCACGTTGGGGATGGCGTTGCTCGCGGGAAGCCTCGTTTGCGTTCGGTTTGCGCGGCGCGTTCGGCGATAGTAGCTGTTCGTCAAGATTTCAAATCGCACTGGCTGGGGTCGAATGAATTCATTCGACCCCAGCAGCTTGCTTTTCGTCGACGAGATAGAGATAGAAATACGGAATCTTGCGACGATCGGGACCGAACACGACGGCGTTCTCCTTGCCTCGTTGATTCGCAGCAATGCTCCATTCGAGCGCCGACGGCCCTTCGACCAGGGTGAGGTACTCGCGAACGCCTTCACGCCGAGTATCGGCGTGCAGGCGGAACAGTTTGCCGCCATCGCGCACATAGAGCCACGGCATCGGACCGAACGCGTCAGGCGGACTGATCGTCGATTCGCTTGTCGATTGCAACCAGTCGCTTAGTAGCAGATACAACGTACCGCGATCAATCGCGTCGCTGCGGGAAATACGTTCGATAGGCATTGCGAGATTCTCCAGACGCTCTTTGACTTCATCGATCCGCTTCTATAACGAACCCAACTGTGACGGGCAATAATTTTCCTTGCCATCCCCCGAAACCTCCGTTAGACTTCTCGGTTGTATTTCGTACGTGTACGTCATAAATCGCGGGAGGACGTTTTTTGGATCACGGGCATGAGCTCGCCATGGCGTTGCGCGAGGCGTATTGGGCGATGCACCGCCGCGCCGACGCCGTGTTGGCGCCGCTTGGCGTTACGGCCGATCAATTTGTGCTGCTCTCGAGTCTGGCCGACGAAGAACAGCTCACGCAACAGGAACTCGGCCGGCGCGTCACTTCCGATCCGAACACCGTGCGGGCGATGCTGGTGCTGCTCGAAGGACGCGGGTTCGTTTCACGCAAACCGCATCCGACCGACGGACGGGCAAGGAGCGTAGCGCTCACCGCCAAAGGACGCCGCGCCTATGAACGATTTTGGAAAGAGAGCGACGACTTTCGCCAGCGGCTGGCACGACTTTTCGCCGGCGGCGAGGTCAAAACACTGATCGAAAACTTGAGGCGTATCGCTGAGTTTCACCCACCGATCAAGAACGGAATCTCCGGCGAGGGAACGACGGCGCGAATCACGGATGCCCCTTCGCGCCGAGCGCAATAACTCGTTCTCTCGCCC
Source organism: uncultured Pirellulales bacterium (assembly GCA_964618485.1). Taxonomy (GTDB): domain Bacteria; phylum Planctomycetota; class Planctomycetia; order Pirellulales; family JALHLM01; genus JALHLM01. Next base: position 2,424 of record CAZUBB010000021.1, on the reverse strand, counting down.
GCTTTTCCGGCCCGAGCGCCCCACACGATCCCGGGAGTATTCTCGATGCGCCTCCATCATCGTCTCTTGCCGACCGCATGGTTATGTTGCTGCGTCTTAGGACTGGGCGGCGTGGAATCGCTCGCTCAAGAAGAGAAGCCGGCTGCGCCCGCGCCGCCGCCGGCCGCGCGGCGCGGCGGAGGTCCGCGCGCCCCGCAGGTCGTTTCGCCGGAAGTGAAGGACGATCGCACCGTCACCTTCCGCATTCACGCGCCGAAGGCCGAAGAAGTCAGGCTCAACACGAGCGATCTTCCCGGAGGGTTCGCGCCACGGCCGCTCACCAAAGGCGAGAATGACGTTTGGGAAGTGACCGTCGGCCCAGTTGACGCCGGCGCGTATCGCTACACGTTTGACGTCGACGGCGTGGCGGTCGTCGATCCGCGCAGCAAGGAAGTGAGCGAATCGAACGGTAACGTGTGGAGCGTCGTCCATGTGCCGGGCGCGGATTTCATCGACGCCGCGAACGTTCCGCACGGCGCCGTGGCGAGCGTCTACTACGATTCCAAATCGCTCGGCCGCCAGCGCCGCATGCACGTCTACACCCCGCCCGGTTACGAGGCCGGTGATCAGAAGTACCCAGTGCTTTACCTGCTGCACGGCGCGGGAGACATCGACGACTCGTGGACATCTGTCGGCCGCGCGAACTTCATTCTCGATCATCTCATCGCCGCCGGCAAAGCCAAGCCGATGATCGTCGTGATGCCGGCCGGGCATACCGGCCCGTTCAGCTTCGGAGCCCCGCCGCCGCCGAATGCCGACGGCCGCCCCAACATCGGCGCGAACGATTTTGAAAAGGATTTCACGGAGGACATCCGCCCCTACATCGAACAGAACTATCGCGTACTGACCGACCGCCCCAACCGCGCCATCGCGGGGCTCTCGATGGGCGGCGCGCAAACGCTGAATCTGGCGATCGCCGATCTCGAAGATTACGGCTACGTCGGCGTCTTCAGCTCAGGGATCTTTCGCCGCAGTCCGGAAGAATGGCAGCAAGAACACGCCGAAACGCTGGCCAGCGAATCGGCGAAGTCGGGCCTGAAACTCCTCTGGTTTGCCACCGGGAGCGAAGATTTTCTCATTCGCAGCTCGCGCGACACGGTCGAGCTGTTCAAGAAGAACGGCTTCAATCCCGTGTTCGTGGAGACCAAGGGAGGCCACACCTGGCTCAACTGGCGCGATTATTTGCACGAATTCGCGCCGCAGTTGTTCCAATAAGTCACCAGGCTCACCGGTGAAAGAGCGGTCGGCGCCCGAACGGATTTCGAGCCCGACCGCTCGGTTATTTTCACCGGCAAGAGAAACCTCTCTACCGCCTCAAGCCCAGGGATGGCCACCGCGGACTCTCTGCGCTCCAACGACCCAGCGCGGCCTTCCCTGGGATCGCTTACGGCGTTTACTCCACCCTCATCCCCGCCGGCAACAAAATCACCGCCGCCAGCAGTTTGAAGCAATTCCCATCGAACGGCTCGCCGAGGCTCACTGTCGCGACGAACGGCTGTTGCGATTGTTCGATGGCTATCTTCCCGGCGCGCAGCGCTTCTTCGCGCCAAAGCGGGTCGGTGAGGGATAAGTCATAGCTGACTGCGTGCCGAGCGTCACCCAGCTTGAATTTCGCGCGGGCTCGCGGTTGATCGGCGCGGCCGGGTATGGGGTACAGCTCGATCCGTCGCGGGGCGATCAATTCCAACGAGTGCGGTATGTTCGCCGCGGCAGCCAGCGCCGGCGGGACGCGATCGGTCTCACTGTGTAGCAACAGCGGACCGCAGTTGATTGCTTTCCGCAAGAGAGCCATCTGCTCCGGCCGGAGCGGTCGTGCGACAAGCTGCCAAGGCTTGCCGTCGATCAACCAGTTTTCTGGCTGAAACGGCAAAGGGCGGGGGCGATCAACCCCGACGCGCATTACGTCCAAAGTTTGCGCAGGAGTGGAGTCCGCATAGCGATAGTGGTAATAGGCGAGCGCGCCATCGTCTTTATTGCTGACGGGCCGCAGCCACCCGCGACCATCGGTCCGCAGCCCGGCCACGCAACGCCCGCCGTGCTTGATGGAATTCGCGAGGCATATGATTTCGACGTGCGACATGGTCCGTTCTCACATTGCACTTTGCGTTGATCGTTTGCAGTATCTCGCGCAGAAGCGCGAAGGGATTCAAATATGCCGGCCCGCCACGTCGCCCCATTTCTCAAGCAGATACTCGACGACAAGTCGCCGATGACAGTGTTCCGCAGTGTGCTCGCTGCAGAGCAACACCGAAGGCGTAGCGAAGATCGACGGCGAAATCTCCTGCTCAATCCGCCGCTCGGCCATCAGCTCGAGGAATTCGCGCTCGTAAGCGCTCCAATCGCCTTTGAGCTTCTTATAGCGATCGAGCATTTCTTGCGTCGGGG
>CAZUBB010000020.1:27192-35669 GCA_964618485.1 uncultured Pirellulales bacterium | reverse complement strand
TGCCGTGGCGCTGTTCGCCGAGATCGAACTCCTGCCCTTCAGCCAGCTTAAACAGCTTGCCGGTCGTTTCGACGTGAATCCAGACGACCAGCACGGGATCGGTGACGATCGCGGTGACCTTGGCGAAGCGCGCCGGATCGACCTCGGGATCGATTGGCTTCGGACGATCCGGGGTCTCGGGCTTCGGCGGGGGCGGAGCGGTGTAGGCCGCGAAGAGTTTACGCTTCGTGATGGCGTCGCTGTAGGCTTCCAACTTGCCGCCGGGGAGGCTCTCCACCGGCACGTTCGCCAGCGCATCGGTGCGGTCGGCGGTGGGCAGCGCCAGGGCGTCGATGCCGATGGTCACGTCCAGTTTGTCATCCTTCTGCGGCGTCAGCTTGAGCGAACGGATCAGGTGCAGGTGCCCCGACGAATAAAACGTGTGCAGGAACTTCGTGAGCTGCGCCGTCGTCGCCTTGCCGCGCACCGAGTAGGGGAGACGCTGGTAGACGATCGGACGCGGGCCGCTTTTCGTGCCGCGAGCCGCTCCCGACTTGAGCATGATCGGACTTGCGAGCTGCGGCTCCACGTTCGGATCTTCCAACCCCGCATCGGCGACGGTCTTGCGGAGCCAGTCGCTGTACAGCGACCGGGCCTTTTCAAAATCGGAGGGGAGAGATTGCTTCTCCCAAGCGGCAAGACGATTCGCCGCCCGCTTGCCGACCAGAATCTGATTGTCCTTTTTCTGACCATCGGCCTGCGCGTTCATGAGCGCCTCGACGCGCGTGGTATGCGCCGACCATAGTTTTCCGAACAGCCAGTTGCCGCCCAGCAGCGTGACCATCACCACGACGACGGCGAGGAGTTGCTTTTCTCGCTTTTGCATTACTTATTCTCCCCGGCGTTGACCACGACCTGGGCGCCGACGACCCATTCGTAGGGCTTCGTTTCCTTCTCGGGCAACGTGGCCCCGGTTTGCACCTGGTGCTGGGCGTCGCGCAAGCTGTTTTCCAGCTTCTGCACCGTGTCGAGCTTGGTCACCAGACTGTCGAACTCAATCCGCCCGCCGCCTCCTTTTTGCGAAGTCAGCCGCAACTCCTTGAGCATCACGTCCTCAGAGGGGGGAAGCTTCTCCGCGAGCCTTTTGAGCTCATCGAGCCATGGCACGTCTTCCGAGCGCCACTCGTCGATCGTCGCCACGCGATTAATCACCTCGGAATACTTGTCGACGACCTTCTGCTTCTTGCTGTTCTCGAACTTCAGATCGGCGATTTGCTGGTCGAGCGCCGACAAGTGATACCAATACCATCCGCCGAAAAGCGTGACGGCCACCAGCGCCGCCGTCGCGTACGCCATCACGCGGGGACGCTGCGACGGCTTTTCAGCGCGTCGCTTCGGCTTCAGGAAATCAATCGCTTGCGCCTCGCCGGCGCCGGCGTCCAGCAACATGCCGAGCACCGGCGCGAAGCGTCCGCGGTGCGCGGCGTTCGTCAATTCTAAGTGCCCAGTCGTCGGCAAATCGGCGAACGGATCGAACAACTCGGTCGGCAGGTTCAGCGACTCGCTAAGATTCCGCGCCAACTCAAGTTGTTCGTCGCTTCCGGCGCAGAGCCAGACCCGCTCAACCTTTTGCCCGCCGAGCTGATTCTGCGCGGCGCCCAACGTGCGGCGCACTTCGGACACCAGCGGCTTGGCGATGTCGGCCGTCGACAAGGCCTCGTTCGGCAGCCTGGCGGTACGCGTGAATACCACGCGGCCGCTGATCGTCACCGTCAGGTCCAATTCGTCGGCGAGCAAATCGATCAGCAGTTGCGGTTCGGCGCCGTCGACCTTTTTGGCTCGCATGAGCAAGCTCGCCGCGGCGCAGGCGCGCAGCACCAGATGTTCCGGCTTTACGCCGGCGACCTGGCAGGTTTCGGTGATCTGCTTCACGACTTCGGGCGAAATCGTCGCGGCCAGCACGGTGCGCTGCTGATCGGGCTCTCCGACTAACGGCACGTAGTCGAGCGGCCAACCCTCTCCCCACGAGGTGAACTCGCGCGGCGCTTGAAATCGCACCATCTCCGGCAATTCGTCATCCGGCGCTGGAGGCAAGCTGAACAGCTTGAGCTCAATGCTCGTGCGCCCCACGCCCACCAGCGCGTTGCCGCTGCGAATCCGGTGTGCGGCCAGTCCAGCCGCGAGCTGCCGGCCAATCTCTTTCGGGCCCGTCGTCGGCTCGAACGGGATCGCAAACACGTCCTCGACGACGGCCCGCCCGCGCTTCTCAGAAGCGACGGCCACGCGCGCCTCGCGATTATCCCACTCAATTGCAATCAGTCGCGACATGAGTCCTCAATTTCCCTGAAGCCTGTGCCCTGAAGCCTGCCCATCCTCACTGTGCAAACCCGCGCCCCAGATGCGTCAGGTCTCTCCAGAATACTACGCCCGGGGCCTCCGAGGTAGCATCAATAATCGCCTCGGCGCGGGCGGTCGGGCCGCCGTTATCGAAGTAGCCGAGGACTTGCACGCGATGCACCGCGCCGCCGCACGTCACCAGCGGCATCAATTGCCGCATCTCTTCCAGCGTCACGAAGCCCTCGGTCAGCAGCCACGTTTCGTAACGGCGATCCGGCTCGTTTTCGGTCGGCGCTGCGACCCGTTCGGCGATGATGTTCTCCACCACGTCCGGCGTCAGTCCGGGAATGCCCAACAGCAGCGTTCGCGGCGCTTGATTGATGTTAATGCGGCCGCGAATCACCGAGTCGTCCACCGCCGTGACGGCGTCCATGAGCTTCGGCAGATAGGTGGCCATCGCAGCCGGATTGTCTTTGAACGGCGTGTCGTAAATCGTCGCGATGTTCGTCATCGGATCGGTGACTTGCACGTACTTACCGACCAGGTCCAGCACCTGTGTAAACTTGGTCTGGCCCTCGATTTCAAAGTCGGGCGTGACATTGCCGAGCGCCACCGGCGTCGTGGGGGGATCCCCTTCGAATTCCGTCGGACCGTTCTGGCGATACAGGATGATGAAATTGGCCCAATCGTCTCCCAACGCCTCTTTCAATTCTCCGTGCAGCGTTTCCAGGTCGTCGTTGTTCAGATTGATGCGCGGCGTGCCATCGGCCTTGAAGTTCGTCTCCGCACTGTAGAGCGTCAGGTAGGCCGCCCAGCCGCACGTCATCGAGCCGTCGGAGTTATCGACGCCGCTATTGTTCGCGTACGGCTGCTCGGCGGACTCCAGCGAGAAGTTGCGGTTCGCATCGCCGCCGAACAGCAGCCACGGCGTCACGCCGCGCACCAGCAGCAATTCCTCGACGGTATCGAGCGGACCGTTCTTGGGAGCATACGGCGGGCTCATGCCAGAGTAGTAGTCTGCCTCCGCGCCGAATTCGCGCTGATCGTCGTCTTCGTCGATCCAGTCCAGAATCGCGTCGGCCACGTCTTCCGTCATGCCGGGGAGCGCCATGAGCAGGTTGCGTGCGCCATCGGCCTCGATCAGATCCGCCAGCAACAGTTCGTTCAGGTTCAGCTTCGCCGATTCGTTATCGAGGCCATAGCGCACGCCGGACAGCACGCCCTGATCGACGCGCGGCGCCATGACGCTGAAACGCCCCGGTTCGGCGCCGGTCGTCTCGTCGGTGACGAGCACGCCTTGGAATCGCCCCGCGTTGTCGTAGATGCCGCCGGCCTCTTCCTGCGTGGCGGCGTCTTCCATGAGCACCGATTTCACGTGCTCGATTCCGGAATCGCATAAGACGCGGGCCTGCAGCGCCTTGCCGTGCAAAACCGCGGCTTCGCGCTCGCCGAACATCAGTTCGCTGAACGTGAATCCAGCCAGGCTGAGCATGGCGATGACAATCATCACCACGATCAGCACCATTGCGCGGCGACGAAATTGCGACCCCGTCGGGTTCTTTAGTTGGTTCACGGCGAGTCTCCATCGTCGTCTTCTTCCGGCGCCGGCTGTTCGCCGCCGTCATCGCCACCGGGCGCGCCTTCACCGCCGCCCGGCCCACCACCCCGGCCGCCGCCGCCCTGCCCACCACCGCCACGGCCTCCCCCGCCGCCGCCGCGCCCGCCACCACCCTGGCCTTCGCCTCCTTGGCCGTAACCGCCGCCGCGCCCACTGGAGCCACCACCTTGGGCCCCGCCGCCTTGCCCCGACTGACCCTGGCCTCCTTGGCCGGAACCCGATTGCCCGCCTTGGCCGCCAGTCGCCGAACTCACCGCCGCGGAGACCATGGTTTCCATGGCGCTAGCGCCGCTCACTTCCGGCGCTTGCGATTGCGGGATAAACACCAGCAAGCGATAGATCTGCGGTTCTGGCGATGTGGAAGTCGTGGCAAGCGCCGCGGATCTCGGCGACGATGTCGGTAAAGCAGCGGCTGCGTCGCCGGAGAGTTGAATCGCAACTTCGACCGCCAGCGGCAGCGCCGCCTTGTCTTGCGAGTCCCATTCCGAGAGCCATTCCGTGCCGTCGAAATAGCGGAACTCCACGGCCGTCACTTCCTGCGCGAGCGGCGCCAGCCCTTGCTCCCAGGCGGAGATGTCGCCGCTGGTCGAGGCATAACTGGTCACTGCGCGATCGAACTCGCGGCGCACCAGGCCCCCGGCGCTGTTCGTCACGCCGCTGGAACTGGCCTGCACGAAATAGGCCACGGTCTTGACGTCGCTCACCAGGTCGGACGTGTTCGCCAACGCCGACGCATATTGCTCGACGCGCGGCAGGCGGCTGACGTCGATTTGCACTTCGTATTGATTGCCAAACAGCCCTGTCACCGCCCGAAGCTCCGTGGAATCGGCGACCGAGGTCGCCGAACTATTGCCACTGCTGTCTCCGCTTCCGCTACTGCCGCCGGAACCGCTCGAGCCCGAACCGCTCCCTCCGCTGGCGCCGGTTCCACCCGTGGCGCTCCCTCCGCTGCCGCCCGAACTGCCGCTCTGGCCGCTCGACGACGAACGGGAACCACCTGAACTCGCCGCTTGTTCGGCTTCATGCCGCCAGACCGTGCTCCGCAGGTCGTCCGAGATTCGCCGTAACAAGACCCGGGCCAACTGCGCCCGTTCCACCTCATCACGGCCGGCGTTGCTGGCCCGGAGGTAAACGCTGATCGAGAAGGTGAGCAGCGAAAGCAGCACGACCGTCAGCGCCAGCGCGAGCAATACTTCCAGCAGCGTAAAGCCGCGCCGGGCGGAGGATCGTCGGGCGGTCATAGGAAGTGTCCAAGGGGGCGGGGAGGTGCGCAATATTCCGCGCAAGGCAGGTCGCCTCTTCGATCATACCCAGTCGCGGCGACCGAGTTTCGACGAATTCCCCCACAGCCCCCCCCACGCGAGTGGCCTAAGCTTCAGCGGCGCGCAGTGGCGCCGCTCGCGGATGAGCGGAGCTGCGTGGCGCAATCCTCCCGCCCCGAAAGGGTAGTTTCACGCGACTTTGACCGTTAGAATAGAAGTTTGACGCCGTGGCAGACCAGGAAGTTTTGCCCGGGACGGCGCGAAACCACGGCCTCACTACCGTTGAAAGAGAGTAACTGCATGGCTCGCAAGGTGTTAAATCGGAAAGAGCTGCGGGCGGCCAACGACGCTGCCGAGGGAGCGGAAGGCGCGACAGCGAAAGTGAAGCCGGAGAAGAAGGCGACCGTGCGGAAGAGCCGGGCCAAGGTTCCCAAGGAAGTCCGCCTGAAGGCATTTTGGGGTGTGTTCAACCAATCGATGAAGCGCGTCGCCCTGTTTGAGTACAGCGAGCGCGCCGCCGCTGACAAAAAGGCCGCGGAGTTGTCCGTTTCTCAGAAGACGCCACACTTTGTGCAGCCGGTGAAAGAATCCATTTCGGTGTAAGCGAACGAGCCGTCGCGACCCAACCGGGTTGATATCTGGCGATGGTGCGCGGGAGCGACGGCCATGGAACATCCCGAGACGCCCGTAGTCGCCGAGCAGCCCCCGCGCCGCAGGCGATGGCTGCGAGCCGCGTTCCTTTCGTTGGCGGCGCTCGTTGTTTTGATCGCGCTGGCGCCGACCATTGCACAATTTGGGCCGCTGCGAAGCTGGATTCTCCGCCAGGCGACTCCCGGCTTGAACGGTGACATCAGCGCCGAGCAAGCCAGCTTCGGCTGGTTCTCGCCGGTCAACGTCTCCGGCCTGACCATTCGCGACGCTGAAGGCGCGACGGTGATTGACGTGCCGGAGCTGAATTTCAACTCCACACTCTGGACGCTCGTCACCGGCGACCACGACCTGGGTCGCTTGCGGGTGCGCGATCTACGCGTGAACGTCCATGTGTATGGCAAAGGCGATACCAATCTTCGCCGCGTTTTCGGCGGCATGCGCAGCCAGGGCAATCTGCTCGATCGCCTCCGCGGGCGCACGCTCGACATCGAGATCGAAGACGTAAAAATCCGCGTGCGCACCCCCAATGCGAAAGGGGATTGGCAGGCCGGCGACATCAACTTCCTGGGGCGCCTCGAGCCGACCGGCGAAGATGGCGCGCCTCAGTTGCTCGTCCGGAAGTGCAAACTGCTCGATCGCACGGAACTGACGCCCGGCTTTTGCAACGACGTGTTGAGTTTCATTCTGCCGCCGATGGCCGGCGCGGCGTCGACCGAAGGCGCGGTGAGCATCGACCTGAACGATGGCGTCATCCCGTTGGCCGAACCGCGCAAGCTGAATGTCTCCGGGGCCGTGACGATTCACGACGTGGCGATCGGCCCCGGGGCCATTACGCAGAGCCTTACCGATTTTCTCGCCACGGTAAAAGCGCCTTCGAAATTGAAGTTGGCGGATAACTCGGTGGTGCAATTCGCCGTCGCCGATGAGCACGTCACGCATCGCGGGCTCGACTTCGGCGTGCCGCAGGTACATGTGCGCACGGAAGGAACCGTCGGCTTTGACCGCACGCTCGACCTCGTGGCCGAAGTCGTGCTGGCCTTGGGCGAAGACGAGAAGCGCCCTTACCTCTCTGCGCTCGGAAACCGGAACCTCCGCGTGCCGATCACCGGAACGTTCGACGAGCCGAAGATCAACTTCGCTGCAGCGGCCGCGGGGAACGCGAACTGGGTGAACATGCTTCAATCCGCGGGTACGCTCTGGTCGCAACGCGCCGCGGCGTCCAAAGCGGCGGACGGCGAAGAGAAAATCGTCCAGGATGAGGCCGGAACCGAACCCAATGGCGAATCCAGCAACATCGACGTCGGCGAATTGATCGACAACTTGCCCATCGACGAGTTAATGAAGAGGCTATCCGAACGGCGCGAGCGCCGCGCCGCCGAACGCGAGGCCGCAGCCAAACAGGCCGAAGCGTCCGGCGAAACGCAACCGCCGCCGCCGCGCCGCCGGCTACTGGACCGCTTCCGCAATCGCGGACAAAGCGAGGCCGAGACGCCCCCTGAGACGCAGTGAGGCATTCCCACCTGCTTTGTGCGCTTGCTAGGCTCAAACAGAGCACGAACTGCTATAATTCGAAGCCCGTGCATCGGGTCGTACTTTTACCTTAGTAACAAAGGAATCGTAGCCATGATGACGCCGCAGGACATCCTTCGATACATCAAAGACGAGCCCTTTCGCCCCTTTCGTATTCACATGGCTAGCGGAAAGGTCTTCGAAGTACGACATCCAGAAATGATTCGCGTCGGCCGGAGCTTTTTGGTGATTTTCACGTATGTCGCAGATGAGCCGGAGCTACTCGATCGCTGGGAAACTGTTTCCCTGATGCTGATCGAGCATATCTCGCAACTCGAAGTTCCCACGAATCAAACCTGACGCCACTTCGCCAACGCTTTCGTCCCCGCCACTCGATTTCAGGTCCGCATGTCTGCTTCCGCTTCGTTGCCGATTGTTGATGGTCGTCCCGAAAGCGCTCCCGCGAAAGCGGCCGATGGCGCCGCCAAGGGGACATACGCCTTTGTCAGCCTCGGCTGCCCCAAGAACCTTGTTGACAGCGAGCGGATGCTCGGCCTGCTGCAGCTCGACGGCTACCAACTCGTCCGCGATCCGGACGGCGCCGACTTCGTGATCGTCAACACCTGCGGCTTCATCGAGCAAGCCCGCAACGAGTCGTTCGCGTCGATCCACGAGATGCTCGAACTCAAGCGCCGCGGCCGCACGCGCGGCGTGATCGTCTCCGGCTGCCTGGCGGAGCGTGAAGAGCAATCGCTGCTGGAGCGCTGCCCCGAAATCGATCAGTTGGTCGGGGTGTTCGGGCGCGATCACGTCACCAAGGTGGCCGATCGCTTGATCGGCGGGCTGCAGGAACAACGCAGCGTCTTTAACCCCGCGCCGAGCCGCCCGCTTTCGGACCGCGCGCGTCTACGGATTACGCCGAAGCACTTCGCGTATCTGAAGATCTCCGAAGGTTGCGACCGTCTCTGCACGTTTTGCGCGATCCCTAAGATGCGCGGCAAGCATGCCACGAAGCCGATGGAAGAGGTGATCGCCGAGGCCCGCGAACTGGCGGCCGACGGCGTACGCGAGTTGAACATCGTCGCGCAAGACACGACCTACTACGGCCTCGACCTTTATGG
>CAZUBB010000020.1:14716-27182 GCA_964618485.1 uncultured Pirellulales bacterium | reverse complement strand
CTCGCCGAATTGCTCCGCGAACTCGACCAGATCGACGGGCTGGATTGGATTCGCGTGCTGTACTTGTACCCCATGTACTTCACCGACGAGCTCATCGGCGTACTGGCGGACGGCAAGAAGATCGTGCCGTATCTCGATATGCCGCTGCAGCACATCAACGACACGATGCTCCGCCGCATGCAGCGCCGCGTGAAACGGGACGAAACCGAGGCCCTGCTCGGCAAGCTGCGGAGCGCGATCCCGAATCTCGTCATGCGCACCACGTTCATCACCGGCTTCCCAGGCGAGACCGACGCACAGTTCGAAGAGCTGGTCGAGTTCGTCCGCCAGCAGCAGTTCGAGCGTCTGGGGGTATTCACCTATTCGCTAGAGCCCGACACTCCCGCGGCCAAGCTCGACGGCCATCTGCCGGACGAAGTGAAGGAGGAACGCCGCGAACGCCTCATGGCCGAGCAGCAGGAGATCGCCTTCGCCTGGAACGACCGCCAACTCGGCCGCCGACTCGACGTGCTGATCGACTCGCAGGTTCCCGAAGAGCCGGGCGCCTTTATCGGCCGCAGTTACGCCGACGCCCCGGACATTGACGGCGTGGTCTACGTGACCGGGAAAAAACTCAAGCCGGGCCAAATCGTCCCCTGCGAAATCGTCGCCAGCCAAGGGTATGATTTGATTGGAGCGGCGGTGGGGAAGGGGCGATAGTTGGAACGATTGATGAGTGATGAGCAAGGGATGAATCGCCAACCGCAACCCTCCTCTCTTTCTCTTCTCCGTGACCTCCGTGCCTCTGTGGTGAACTCCTCCGGAACGAAGCTCGATGTCCAGCGTGGCGGATAAGCCGATGCAGCGACCCGCGGCGCTGTTGAACGTGCCGAATCAATTGACGATCGCGCGGTTGGTGCTGTCGATCGTCCTGTTTGTGCTCATTGCATTCGACATGTTCGCCGTCGCCACGGTGGTGTTCGTCGTGGCCGCTTCGACCGACTGGCTCGATGGATTCATCGCCCGGCGTTACGGCCTCGTCACGGTGCTGGGGCGGATCCTCGATCCCTTCGTCGACAAGGTCATCATTTGCGGGACGTTTATTTTTCTGGTCGCGGAACCTTTGTCCGAACTCAAGGCCTGGATGGCGGTCGTGGTCGTCGGGCGCGAGTTACTCGTCACGGCGCTACGCGGTTACCTTGAGCAGCAAGGCGCCGACTTTTCCGCCAGCCTCTCCGGCAAGCTCAAGATGGTCCTGCAATGCGTCGCCGCGGGAATGAGCTTGTGGTACTTGCATCTGCTGAGCGGCGCCACGGCGGCTGACGCGGAAACGCACGGCAACTTCCTGATCGCCCTGCGGTGCGCGATTTGGGCTGCCGTCGCGCTCACGGTCTGGTCCGGCGTGGAATACATCTTCGCCGCCATTCGACTCATCCGCAGGTGAGCCGACGATGTTCGCCTGGTGGCAAACCGCTGCGCCGCAACCTAACGTGCCTCTCGCGACGCTCGCGCTGGTAGCGCTCGTCGGCAGCGCTTCTCTCACGCTTTGGATTCGCATCGCCGCCCGCGCGTGGGAGGGCCAACCGCCGCTGGCCTACGAACCGCGCCGGCCGGTTCCTTGGAATGTTTTTGATCTACTCTGTTTGTTCGTCGTATATCTAGGCGCAGGGCAGTTATTCCGCATTCTCTACCTCGGCGAGGCCGGTCTGGACGGAGCGGAGATCTCGCCGGAATTGATGCCCTTCGTACTGGTCGTCGACTCCGCCGCGAAACTGACGGCGCTCGGCGCAGCATTGGTCGGCTTTCGCATCCTGCGCCAAGCTACGGCGGAGGATTGGGGACTCGTCTCCCCGCGCGTAAGTGATTTCATGATCGCTTTCATCGCCGCCGTCGCGATTCTGCCGCCGGTCTATCTGCTCAACGGCTGGCTGCAGTCGATCGAGCCGACGCAACATCCGCTCATTCGCGCCCTGGCGCGATCCGACGCCACGCTCCTGCGCATCGGCACGGCGATTTCCGCCGGGCTCTTCGCGCCGATCTGGGAAGAACTGTTCTTCCGCTCGATCTTCCAGGGCTGGTTAGAGCGCGTCCTCCTGCACCGGCATGAAGCGCCGCCGGAAGAAAATGCCGTAGCGGAGATCGCGCCGGTTGCCGTGGATGGCGCCGAATACGCGACCGTTTCCTCCGCGCCGCATGGCTGGTGGTTGCCGATTGTCATTTCGTCGGCGGTCTTCGCGGCGGCGCATCTCGACTTCAGCGCGCCGCGCCTCGACTTCATCCCGATCTTCTTTTTCGCCCTGGTGCTCGGGTATCTCTTCCAACGCACGCACCGCATCCTGCCGTCGATCCTGCTGCACATGGCGCTGAACGTCTCGACGCTGGTGATGCTCTTCACCACAGGCCCCGGCGAACTCGCGCGGCCGTAGGGTCGGCGCAACCGAGAGCCGGAAGCGTGAGCGCCCGGAGTGTCGCGATCTAAGCGTAACATCTTCGAACTGCCCACCGCGTGCAATTCGAAGTGGACCCGCGTCAAGGACTAAGCGGTTCCGTCGCGAAAGCGGCCGTGACTCCGGACGCTCACGCTTCCGGCTCACTTTATTTGCAGCGCGGCCGTTTTTAGCGTGCGTCGCCGCCGTCTACGCGGAACAGCGAAAGATCTTCTTCGCTCCACACGGCACGCACCTGGCCCGGGAAGACGCGCGGCGGTAGCGGCGTCTGACTGGTCGGCAAGGTCGCGAGCTGCTCCCATTCCGCGAAGCCCATCGCGCGTTCCGGCCAATGTTGCAGCCGCCAGATTTCGCGCAACGCCTCGCGCACGAAGACCGGCGACGCCGACGCCAGGACCCGCCGCGAAAGCACCACCACGGCGCGATCGCGCCGCTTGATGGCGCGATCGAGAAACAGCACCGTCTCCCCTGCCAGCAGCGACTGCGATTCGCCGGCCAATTGGGCCGTGCGGCAAATCGACGACACCACGCCGGCGCCGAATTCTTCTTCCAGCAGTGGAATCAACTTCTTGCGGAGACGGTTCCGCGTGTAGCGGGGATCCTCGTTCGATGTGTCTTCGCGCCACGCCTGGCCGATCGAGCGCAGGTAGTCGCGCAATTCCTCGCGGCGGCAGCCCAGCAGGGGGCGAATCAGGCTCACCGCCGGGCTGAGGGTTCGCACCCGCGGCATGCCGGCCAGTCCGCGGACGCCGGTGCCCCGCAGCAGCCGGTGGAGCACGGTTTCGGCCTGGTCGTCGGCCGTGTGCCCGACCGCCACGTAACGCAGCCCGCGCCGCTCCGCCTCGTCACGAAGGAACCGGTAACGCACCCGCCGGGCGGCCGCTTCGATTCCCTCCCCGCCGCGCTGCTCGTGCCGCACGTCGGCGCCGCCGACGACCGCCGGCAGGGCGAGTTCCTCGCTCAGACCTTGCACGAACTCGGCGTCGGCCTCGCCCTCGGCGCCGCGGAGCCCATGATTCAGATGGGCCACGCAAAGTTGCGCGGACGCTCCCCCGGCAATCGCGGCCAGGCCTCGCAGGAGCGCAACGCTATCCGCGCCGCCGGAAACGGCGACGAGCACCCCCTCCGGCCCCCAGGCCTCGACAGGCCAGGCACGGCGCAGGAATTCGTGAAAGAGTGGTTCGGACGACATCTCAATGGGCCCGCGGTTGGCTGGCGAATGTCCGGCGACCTCGTCGATTGGGGCGGTCAGGCCGCCCTAAACCTTCGCCGGGACGCATCTTACCAAGAAACAATCGCTCGGCGAGGCGCTTGCGGCAAGGGCCCCCGCTGCTAAGATGAGGATTGCGATCATTTGACCTGCGTTTGCGAGAGTTTCGTGAATCGTGTGGGCCGCAGGCCGACCGAGCGCGGGACGCGCGGCACGGTGAATTGAATCCGAAATCCGATGGCGGAACTTTGCAGTTTTGCGCGGGAGTGGTTCCGGCGATGTATCTGCTTTTGATCGTCTTGCGTGCTTTGTGTGAGCTGGTCAACAGCGGCGGTCTCGCCCCTCAGTTGGAACCGGTGCGCCGCACGCCCGAGGAGCCAGAAGGCTCGTCCGGGCGCGACAAACGGCGTTCCGAACCCTCGCTTTGCCGTGCGTTCGATGTGACGTTTCCAGGTGATTGGACCCGTGTCGGAGACACTTCGCAACGGCATGCCGCGCCCGTGCGCTCGGCCTGCTCGCGGGGGACTCCCTTGCGCCACCGGCGTCGCGGTTAAGCCAGTTCGCCCCCATCGGTTTCGGCGATCATTCCCGTCTCGGCTGAGCTGCTCCTCTCATTGAGCGGCGGCCGTACCGCGCTCCCATCTCGGCCTCTGCGCGCCCCTGGTTTGTCGAAGAGCGCCTCCCTGGCGATTCGTCCGGAGCGCAGGCCAGCCGATTGCGCCGCCGTGGTTGAATCGCGTCCCCACCTCGACCGGCGTCGTTGCCCGCGCTACCTAGTACGCGGCGCCGCGACTCCAGGGAGTTGCCATACCGTGCCGTCGAACCTCGTCACTGCCATTCTGATCACCGCCGTCATCGCGGCGGGCCTCGCCGTCTTTATCTTGAAATTCATCGATCGCCTGCGGCTTAAGGATGCCGAATCGCAGTCGAAGCAGATGCTCGAACGGGCGGAACGGGAAATCGAGAACCGCCGCAAAGAAGCCGAGCTGGCGATGAAGGAACGCACGATCCAGCAGCTTGCCGAGGTGGAAAAACAGCACGCCTCGGTGCGCCACGAGCTGCACGAGCGCGAACGAGCCCTCGACAAGCGCCAGGATTCGCTCGATCAGCAGCTCGACCAGGTCCGCAAGCAGGAAAAGATGGTCGAGGCCAATCAGCGCCGAGTTTCCGAGAAAATCGACGAGGCCAACCGCCGCAACGACGAACTGAGCAAAATGCTCGAGCTGGAGCGCCAAACGCTCCACCAGATCAGCGGCCTGTCGCGCGAGGAGGCCAGCAGCCGACTGTTAGACGCCCTGGAACGCGAGCTCCAGCACGAACAAGGCGCGATGATCCAGCGGTTCGAGCGGCAGGTGAACGAGATCGTCGAAAACCGCACGCGCGAGCTGCTCATCACCAACATGCAGCGCTATGCGGCGACGCACACCGCGGAGTCGACCACGAGCACCGTCGACATCCCCAACGACGACATGAAGGGGCGGATCATCGGCCGCGAAGGCCGCAACATCCGCGCCTTCGAAAAGGCCACCGGCGTCGACGTCATTATCGACGATACGCCCGGCGTGGTGATCGTCTCAGGCTTCGACCCGGTCCGCCGCGAGATTGCCCGCATTTCGCTCAATAAACTGATCGCCGACGGGCGGATTCATCCCTCGCGGATCGAGGAAGTCGTCGCCGAGACGCAGACCGAAATGGAAGCCCGCGTCCAGAAGGTCGGCGAAGAGGCCGCGCAAGAGGCCGACGTGCAGGGGCTGAATCCGAAATTGATTTACCTCCTCGGCCGACTCCACTTCCGCACCAGCTATACGCAAAACGTGCTGCGGCATTCGATCGAAGTCTCGTTCCTCACCAGCATGTTGGCCGAAGAGATCGCGCTCGACGGCCGCCTCGCCCGCCGCGCCGGCCTGCTTCACGATATCGGCAAAGCTGCCGATCATGAGGCGGAAGGCGGTCACCCGCGAATCGGCGCCGACCTGCTCAAGCGTTACGGCGAACGACCGGAAGTGGTCCACGCAGCGCTCGGGCATCACGACGACTTGCGGATCGAAAACCCGTACACGGTGTTGGTCGCCGCGGCCGATGCCTGCAGCGCCTCGCGCCCCGGCGCCCGACGTGAAACGCTGGAACGCTACATCAAGCGGATGGAAGAACTGGAGAAGATCGCCACGAGCTTCTCCGGCGTCTCGCAAGCATTCGCCATCCAGGCCGGCCGCGAGTTGCGCGTGCTGGTCAACGCCCAGGAAACGACCGACGCCACGGCGGCGAAAATCTGCCACGACATCGCCCGTGCCTTCGAAGAACAACTGACCTACCCCGGCGAAATCAAAGTCACCGTCCTCCGAGAAATGCGCCACGTGGACGTCGCGCGGTAAGTAGACGCGTAGGATGAAATGAGCGGCGCCAGTTACGAAGGCGGCCGTCACTCCGGGCGCTAACGCTTCCGGCGCGCTTCGTCTGCGAACCACTGAGCCAACCCCATCGTTCACGCCTCATGCGCATTCTTCTGATCGGCGACATCGTTGGAAAGCCGGGCCGGCAGATCGTTCAACAGGCCTTGCGCGGTCTGCGGCAAGAAAAAAACCTTGACCTGGTGATCGCCAACGCGGAAAACGCCGCTGGCGGGTCGGGCCTTACCCCGGCGATCTACCGCGAACTCCTGGCGGCGGGCGTCGACGTCGTAACGCTCGGAGATCACATTTACCGCCGCAACGAGATCATCGGCGTCCTCGAAAGCGAGCCGAACATCGTCAAGCCGGCGAACTATCCGGAGGATGCGCCTGGAAAGTGCGTCGCCATCGCGAAAACTGCCGCCGGCGAATCGGTCGCGGTGTTCAGCTTGCTGGGCCGCGTTTTCATGCGACCTGTCGATTGCCCGTTCAAGGCGGCGGATCGCGTGTTGGCGGAGATTCCGGCCGAAGTAAAGACGATTGTCGTCGATTTCCACGCCGAGGCCACGAGCGACAAACAACTCCTGGGGCGCTATCTCGACGGCCGCGTCAGCGCCGTGCTTGGTACGCACACCCACGTCCCGACCGCGGACGAAGGGATCCTCACCGGCGGCACCGCCTTTCAGTGCGATGTCGGCATGACGGGTCCCTACGACAGCGTCCTCGGCCGGCGCTATGACCGCGTGCTTGAGACCACGGTCACGTTTAACCCGACGCACTTTGAAGTCGCCCACGGCGACCCGCGCCTCTGCGGCAGCCTGGTAGAAGTCGACACCGCGACCGGCAAGGCGACCTCGATCGAACGCATCCGCATTAATCAGGCGGAAGCGGCAAGACTGCAATCGCTAATGAAGCCGCCCAGAGTCCTGGAACTATAACTTCTTCTGGCGCCTAACTCCTGGCTCCTAGCTCCTCTCCGTCAACACCTGCTCCGCCGACCGTTCAATCGTCCCGCAGAACGCCTCGAGCGGCAGGTCGTCCGCATCCAGGCCGAACGGCTCTTCGATATCGACGGCCGCCATCTCGACGCCGAATACGAAGTAGGCCGTGATGCCCATCAGCACCGCGGACCAGTAGCCGATGTCGCCGGCCATCAGGATCGGGGTTACCAGCATGATCAGCGCGATGCCGCGATGGACCAAGGCTCGATAGGTCAGCGGAATCGGCGTGTTGCGAATCCGCTCGCAGCCGCCGCAGATGTTGAGCAGCTCGCGCGTGTGTCGGTCGAACATCCAGCGCTCGACGTCGTTCAACTTCCCGCCGCGATGCCATTGCGACAACTCGTCTTGTACGAGTTGCGCGATGTAGAGCGGCGCATGCGCGGGCCGCGCGGGATCGTTCGCGAAGCCCGGCACCAGTTGCAGCCGGTCGTCGTCGCGCAAGTGCATCCGCAACGCATGGGCGTACCCGACGATCAAGCGCTTCCAGCGCTCCCAGTCGTCGGCGACGAGGCTATTCAGCGCGTGGGCTTTGACGAGCAGGTTGCGGGATTCATTAATCAACTGCCCCCACAGCGTGCGCCCTTCCCAAAAGCGCCGCTTGGCCTCGTTGGTGCGAAACGTCACCAGGCCGCCGAGGATAAAACCGTTGATTACCGATAAACCGGAGTCCCACTCCGAGAGCGGCGACACGTTGTAGGTCACTTCCAACCAGGCGACCAGCCACGTGTACGCGCCGACCAGCACGGCGATTCCGATCAACTTCCGTGAGGCGGGAAACCGCGGCGGCAGCAGCATCTTTAACGACAGAATCATCGACGAATTCCGGTTGTCTCTCGTTTTTCGCCCAGACAATGTCCAGCGCTCAAGAGAGCATAGCAGGCGAACCGGAAAACGGAGCAGACGTTCCGGCAGACTCCCCTCCCGTGCGGCGTGGGAGGGGAGCGAGCTTCATGCGGAACGTCGTCGGAAATTACGCCTTGCGCGGACGCCATTTCGGCGTGAGCAGGTTGCCGATGGCGTTTGCTTCCGGCCGGCTGAACTCGGAGAAGAGGGCGTCGGTCGCCTTGGCGTTGAGGGCCGACTGACGTTCGTCGAGTCGAACTTCCGTCAACTCGCGAGCCGATTCCAGGCGAACCGGAGTCGCGTTGAGCAGTCGAGCACGGGCCAAGCGGTCGTCGAGTCGCGCCGCTTTCTGGCCGGAAACCACCGGCGCGGGCCCGGCGCCGAAGTTGTTGCGCACGGCGTTCAGGTCGTCCAAGTCGACGGTGCCGTTGCCGTCGGTATCGCCGAGGCCCACGCCGCCGAAGTTATTGCGAACATTGTTCAGGTCGACGAGATCGACCAGGCCGTCGCCATTGGTGTCCCCTGCGATGCCTTCATTCGTGCCGGGCGTGCCATTCAGCGCCGTGCTGGGGCGCCAGCTCTCGGCGAGTCCCCAAGTATCGCGTTCGGCGAGCGGATTGACGATGACCAGCGAGTACGATCCGCCGTCCGTTTCGGGATACCAGGCGTCCGAATAGGAGAAATCGAGGATCCCCTCGTCGAAGCTGCCGACGAGTTGCAGCGCTTCAGTGGAGTTCGCCAAGCGATCGGTATAGGCGCCGATGACCGGCAGATCGTCGCCGTAGCGCAGGGCGAAGGCGTCCTGATTCGCGACCACGACCACGCGTTCGCCGGCCTCCAATTGCCAGGCCGGGAACTGATAGGTGACGCCGCCCGCCAGCGAGAAGCCGGCCAGTTGCAAGGTCGTACCGCCGACGTTCGTGAGCTCGATGAACTCGAAGTCCTCGTCGTTGAAACCGCTGCCCTGCGGTGCGTCGCCGGGATGGTACATGATCTCGGTGATCCGCAGCGCCGGCCGTTCCGCGCTGATGAACGTTGCCTCGACCAGACCGCTCCAGTTGCCGCCCGCGTACGACCGAGCCTTCACGCGCGTGTTTTCGTCGAGCGTCAACACAACCGAAGTGCTGGCGGAAACCGCCGCGGGATTGATGGCACCGCCGGGGAGGCGCGGATCGGAACCGTCCAGCGTGTAGTAGAACTGCGAGCGGAAGCCGGTGGAGATGGTCAACTCGAAGCCGGGTTCGATCTCCCCGCCGTAATTGCTGAAGATCGGCGGCGCGGTCCAATTGCTGTCGATCCAAGCGACGCGCTGTTGGAGCCAGTTGGACATCCAGTCGACTTCGGCCTTCCACGTCGGTCCGACGTAATAGTTCGGCCAGACATAGGTGCCGAGGATCTGCCAACGCTGGAAGTTGCGAGCCTGGGCCTCCTGCAATTCGGCGCGATACGCTTCGATATCGGCAACGAGATTGTTGGTGGCGAACACGTCGCGGCGTAATTCGGTCCAGCGATCGATGTACTCCTGCTTGAAGTCGGGATCCTCGAACAGCCGCGAATACCAGGGGTAGTCGCCGGAGCTCAGTTGCGTGTAGTACCAGCCTTGCGGGATGCCGCCTTGCAGGTAGTCGGCATTGCCGAGGGAGAGGTTGTAGTCCCAGACCGGTCCCATGTTGAGCTTGCCGCCGCGGTCCTTGTACATAAAAGTACTGAGGCGGAAGCCGTCGATGTTCTTCGTCATCTCGACCATGATGTGGTGGTCGATGAACGACTTGGTGTCGATATACTTGCGGTACCCGTTGACCGGATCGCGGAAGTTCGCGCCGTAGAGCGCGGCCTCGAACTCGTTCATGTAGTTGCGAATCCAGTTCTTCTGCGTCGTCGTGACCTCCAGGCCATCGGGTTCGATAAAGCCGAGCTGGTGACCGCGCGACGTGCTGAAGGGACTTTCATCTGGGTCCAGCCGGTCTTTCTTGATCAGATATCCGCCAGTGATGTCAGGCTCGGAGTTCTGCGAGGGATCGAGCTTGGCGATATCGACGCGCTCGTCGCCGCGCTTGATCTTCTCCATGAAGATGTAGACGCCCCAGTAATCGCTCTGATTGACCTGCCCGCCGTTGGTGTTGAGGTAGACCTCGACAAACCGGGTGCGCACGGCGTACTGACCAATTTCGTTGCTCCACTGGTACGCCAGCGCGTTCTGCATCAACGACTTTTCGGAGTAGGGCGCGTAGAGGATGTAGTCGGATTCCTCGGGGAAATCGAGAATCGAGACATCTTCGTCGTTGCCGAGTTCATCCCAGGTCTCGAACAGGTATTGCTGCTTCGGGAAGCCAGCGGAACTGGAACCCCGCAGGCGGAGCGCAGCGCGGCCCGAAAAATTCGCCGGCCCCATGATTTCGGCGCGCCCCGTCGCCTGATCGACATCGACGATTGTGGCCAGCGCCTCGGTGTAGTTGACGTCGTTAATCGAGCGACCAAACGTATCGACGACGACCACGGGCAGGTTGGAATCGAAGTTCTGAATGTCGCTTCCCAGACGCGTGTAGTGCTCGATCTTCGCATGATTCGGCAGCATGTTCGGCGCGACGAGCAGCGACTTGACCACGGTCGAATTCGAAATGTTGATCGGCGATGTATAGACCGTCGAGCTCGTCGTCGGCTGCGAACCGTTCGTGGTGTAATAAATGGTCGCGCCAGGGACCGATGACGAAAGGACGAGCGACTGCGCGGTCGTGTAGACGCCGCCGGGAATCGAATACGTCGCCTGCGGTGCGACGGACGCCTGGCCATTACCGTTCAGCGCGTTCGGCGAGGGCTCATTGAAAAAGCTCCGCGCAGAGAGATTAATGTCGGAAGGAATGACGCCCACGAGTTGCGGCAGGATCAGGAAGTCGGAGCTCGTTGAGCCGGCATTCATGCCTTGAATCGCGAGGACGTTCTCTCCGTCGAGCAGGTAACTGCGGAAGGCGCTGACATCGAAGTCTTCAAAGATGACGGCCTGATTGTCCGGGTTCTGGATCGTCGCGCCGGAATTCCAGGAAACATTCGAGGGGGCGTTCTTCGAAGTGATTTGCTGTCCGTTCAGGTAGGCGACGAATCCATCGTCGTACATCATCCGCAACGTCAGCTTGCTGAACTCAACGCCGGCGTCGACGGTGAACGGAATGCGAATGAAGACGCTCGCATTCTTGTTGTACATATCCTCGTTGACGTCGGTCTTGATGAAATTCTCATAGCCGACGCCGCGCTCAAAACCAACGCCCGTGACGGTTCCGCCCCAACTGTCGTCGTTGAAGTCGACGGCGCGCCAGGTGCTGCCCAGGGTGCTGCCGCCATTGGAGGTCGACGGGACGAGGACTTTGACCGGCGCCTCGGAATCGACCAGCACGGCGTCCACGTAAGGATTGGGCACGCCGTACGAGTAATTGGTCGTCTGCGCGGGATACTTCGGCGAGAACTCATGCGAAATCGTGGTGCCATCCGCCTCGATCAGGCCGAGATATTCGCCGGCTGCCGACAGCGAGAAATTGGTGTGAAGCTCGCCATTAGGGGACACGATGTCGCGCCCCGACGCGAAGACCACCAGCGCGGCGCCCGGGGCGAGCGTGGCGGCGGGGAACGTCCACTTCGCCAGGTTCTCCGCATCGTCCGTGAGGCGCCACCCCGTCAGATCGGCGGTTTCATCGCCGGCGTTATAGAGCTCGATCCAGTCCGACTCGTCGCCATAGTTATCTTTCAGGCCCGACGCGTTCGACGCCACGATCTCGCTGATGATGACGTTGGCAGCCAGCAGTTGACGGCTTTCCAACGGCTCAAATCGCAGATTGCCCCTAAATTTTGTCGATTTCCTCTCGCCTAGGAGTTGATTGCCCCGACGAAAAAACGGCGCGAGCGCAGAACGTGAACGGAACATCTCCGCCTCTTGACTTGGATGCCTAAACAGGACCCGGCCCCCCGCCGGGACGCGCAGAATGGCGCACTGTCAGGCTAGTCAAGAGCTGCAACGGTGACAAGCATTGCGCTCAAAGAATCGACGGTTCGGGGGGCGAGCAATGTAATGATCGATGGGCCGACTACGCCGGTTGCCAGCGCTGGGCTTCGTCCAGGGCATTGCGGATGAGCACCAGCAGCGCATTGGGATCGTACGGTTTGCGGACGAAGTATTGACTCCCCGCCGAGCGGCACCGGCGGATGATATCCGGCCGTTCCATACCGCTGACGATGATGATCGGAATGTGGCAGGTGTCGGGGCCGTCGGATAGCTGGCCGCACAGAGTGAAGCCGTCGATATCGGGGAGCCGCAAGTCGAGCAGAATCAGGTCGGGACGTTCGCTGATGGCGAGCTGCCAGCCATCCTGCCCCGTGGCAGCGGTGCTGACCTCGTATCCCTGGCTGCGGAGCCGAATGGCGAGCGGCTCGGAGAGATACTCGTCGTCCTCGACGATCAGAATGCGCTGCGTCGCGTCGTCGAGCATCATGTCGGAATCGGACTGCTCAAGGGGAGAAGGCATGTCGCGGCGACCTGGCGGGAGGGAACAGGCAGGAGCTATCGGGCGGCTTGGAAAACCTACGCTAGACGTGCTGGCCCGTCAAATCGAC
>CAZUBB010000020.1:7868-14706 GCA_964618485.1 uncultured Pirellulales bacterium | reverse complement strand
TTTGGACCAGAAATAGCCGTCCCGGCCAATCGACGTTCGCGAATGTAGCGGTCATGACGCGGGGCGACCGACGAGCGAGCCAAACAGCTCCAGTTGAGCGGCGGCCGTTCGCTCAATCGAGAAACACTCCCTGACGCGTTCCCGGGCGGCTGCGCCCAGCCGGGCGGCGACTTCCCGATCCGCGAGGAGCGCCACGATCGCGTCCCCCAGCGCCAGCGCGTCATCGGGGGGGACGAGCAACCCATGCTGGTCCGATTCAATCAGGGCCGCATTCCCTTCAATCCGCGTCGCAACGATCGGCAAGCCGGCGGACATGGCTTCCAACAAGGCAATCGACATCCCTTCTTCGCGAGACGGGAGCACGAACAGATCGGCTGATTGCAACAAGTCATCCACCTGGTCGAAGGGGCCTGCCAGAATCACGCGTCCAGAGAGGCCGAGGCTGGCGATCTGGTCAGCGAGCGCGGCACGTTCCGAGCCTTCACCGGCGATCCACAGCCGCGCTTCCGGCCAGCGCTCGTTGACGTGCGGCCAGGCCGAAATCAACGTGGCGAGACCCTTGGCGGAGTGCAAACGGCCGGTGTAGAGAACCACCGGGGCATTCGGTGCGACGGCGAGCGAGGGATCGGCTTCCGCCAGGGCAGCACGGAGTTCCCGCCGAGTGGCAAGGTCCGTTGGAGGTCGCAGCGCGACGCCGTTGGGAGCGAAGTGGATGCGCTCTCGCGGATAGCCGGCGACGACCAGTTCGCGCTCGATGGCCCGGCTGGGGGCGATGAATGCATCGGCTGTCAAGCAGCGTTCCTTAATGCGGCGCCCGAAGTTGGCTTCCAATTGCCAAAAACAGTCGCCGGTTAGCCCGGCCCCTTCGGGGCGTAGCACGACCGGAAAATGCAATCGGCGGGCGACTCCGAGCGTGGCGTAGGCCGAGTGCTTGAGCATGGAGACGTAGGCCAGTTCGAACTCGCCGTGGTGCGCCGTGAGCCAGGCGGCGAGGCCGCGCTGATAACGCCAGGTGCCATAGAAGCGCCAGGAGGGTTGCGGAATGCGGATCACCCGCACGCCGTGATGCATGATTTCGCGCGGCCAGCCTGGCTCCCATTGCGCGGTGAGCACCGTACATTCCGCGCCCAGCTTCTTAAACACTTGCGCGAGGTTCGCCACGGCCGATTCAGCGCCCCCGATCAGCGGCCAGAATCGGCGCGAGATCATCACCAGTCGTAGCGGCGTCAAGGTCGAGCCTCGCCGGACAGGTCGGAGGGTTCCAGTGCGGCGACGTACGGCAGGTTGCGATAGGCGTCGAGGTAATCCATGCCGTAGCCGACGACGAACTCGTCGGGGATCTCGAAGGCGACGTACTCCGGGCAATAGGCGACCTCGACACGGCTCGGCTTGCTGAGCAGGACGCAACTGCGCACGCTTGCGGCGCCGAGCGTGCGAAAGCGTTCGACCAGGGCTTGCAGCGTGCGCCCGGTGTCAAAGATGTCGTCGACGAGGAGCACGTCGCGGCCGCGGACATCGGGGATCAGCTCGCTGTGGATCGTCAACTCACCCGGCCGTGTTTCCCCGCCGCGGTAACTGCGGGCCTGGATCATGCCGACGCGGACTGGGAGGTCGATACGCCGCATGAGATCGGCTAGAAACACGACGCTACCGGTCATCACGCCGACAAGCGTTAACGGGCGATCGCGATAGGCGTCGACGATCCGCGCCGCGAGTCGTTCGACGCCCGCGTGAATCTCGGTTTCGCTGAGCAGGGGCTTCACGGTGTCGCGGCGCGTCGAATGGGGGCGGATGGAGTTGGTGGCGTTAGGCCGGCGCGACTTCGTGCCCCAGCTCGCGGAGGTGTTCGAGCGTAAAGATGCCGGTATCGTGGCCGTCGCTGAAGTGCAACGAGTAGGCGTAGCCGCCGACAGGGTCCATCCCTAAGAGCGTGAGCGGCTGCGCCTCGGCGGCGGAGAGGATCGGCAGCAGCGGC
Source organism: uncultured Pirellulales bacterium (assembly GCA_964618485.1). Lineage (GTDB taxonomy): Bacteria > Planctomycetota > Planctomycetia > Pirellulales > JALHLM01 > JALHLM01. The sequence goes on along the minus strand of CAZUBB010000020.1, from coordinate 12,731 downwards.
GGCGGACCGGCCGATTGCATGCGCTGCTCCCGGCACGTGGCGCAAGGGCAGGCGTCGCGGAGCGCCTTCACGGTGTACTCGCGGACTTGCCCGTCGCTCCAGACGATCCGCAACAATTGCGGTGAGGCGAGTTGCAGTTGAGTCGGTCGCGGGACGTTCATGGGCGAGCAGAGAGTCGCGGAATGCTAGTTTCGTTCCGGAAGTTTCAACGGTTCACGGCGTGCGCCGATGCGCTCCGACGGTCGTTCCAGTCGCCGTTTCAGGTGCAGCGTCTCTTGTTCGAGCCGTTCGAGCGCCTGGCGGAAGCGGCGAATCGCCACGGCCTGGTGTTCGCTACGGGCGAAGAGTTCGTCCCCCAGCATCGGGGTTCGCCAACCTTCGGTCAAGTTGTCAATCTCGCGGTTCAACCCACGCCTTAATCGACCCGTGAAAAGCCACACGAGCAAGCCGCACCAGAGCAACAGCCAGAACGCCGCGGAGAGAAAGAATTCGGTTCCGTACATCTCGGCCGGTTGCGCGACGAAGCCGAGGTCGTAGCCCCACCACGAGTCCCAGAAGAAGTTCTTGCCCCAGCGATACAGGAGCAGCCCGACGACGGCCAGCAGGAGAAACTCGTAGCGCCACCGCGTGACGCGACCGGTATGCCGACTGGCGAGCTTTCCGAGCACGGTTTGAACATCGCTCGCCGCGCGAGTGATGAATGCCGCCCCGGCGCGGCTGGCCTGCCGGTTGAGTTCGCCCCCGTGCGTGTCATGGCGCGTGACGCCGGCTTCGGCGGCGTAACCGTCGACAATGATCGCCGCGGTGCGCAATTCGCCGTCGTCCCAACTGAATTCCACGGCGCGGCTCGCGCCGGCGTCGGCGGTCTTTTCGTCGCTGCGACGGCGCTGCCAGCGCCAGCCTTCGTACGCGCCCCACAGCGCCATTTGCGCAGGTGTTCGCGCCCGCAACAATGCCGCGCGGGTCACCAGGCCGCCGAGACCTTGGGCCAGTCGCAATACGCCCGAGAAGGGACTAAAGCCCCAGCGTTGCGTCACTTCGCCGAGCAGGCGCGATTCCCATTGCCGGCGGTTCGTGAGCAGCTCGGCTCGCATCTGCTCGGCCAGGCGCGCCGCCAGCCGGGCTCGCTGCTCTTGAATCGCGGTCTCGAGCGCGGCGATCTTCGGCATCGTGGCGTCGAGCCGCTCGCGGCAGTGCGCGAGCGTTTCGTCGACGAGGTCCAGAAAGTTCGCTCGCCGGATGCGATGCGCCGCGACGCCGGAGAGCTCGCGCGTCAGCAAATCGACGAGGCGGCCGAACTCGCCGCGTGGTTGGATGCCGGCTCGTGCATCGGCGAGGGCGGCGGTGGAGTCGACGAAAAACATCTCGCCGGTGGAGTACCCGCCGGCCAGGAGGGCTCGCCAGTCGTCGCGGATGTCCTCCGCGCAGTCGGCGTGCGTCTGGACGAAGACCAAACGCGCGCCAGGGGCCGAGGCCGCGAGCTCTTCGGCAACGCGTGCGCTGCGGTATTTCTGTTGCGTCGTCGTGACGAGCAGCACATCGCAGTGCGGCAGCAGTTCGCGTAATCGGGCGAGGTTCGTGGCTGGCGCTTGCGGGTCTTCAGTGGTGTCGGGGTCGGGACAGTCGAGCAAAACCAGATCGCGCAGAATGGCGCCTTCGCCATGGACGACTTCGACAGTCCGCGGGTCGATGCCAAGCATCTCGGGACTCAGGTCGGCGCGGCAGATCAAGGTGGGGCGCATCGTCGTCGGACGCTGCCGTCCGGCGGTGCTTACCTCTTCGCCGACGAGCGCGTTGACGAGCGTGCTCTTGCCGGTGCCGGTGCCGCCGAGCGTTGCCACGACGAGCGGGGCCTCCAGGCGAACACGAAGGGCGTCGGCGCGTTCCGCCAGCCGCCGCACCACCGCCTGGCAGCCGCGCGCCGGCGGCCACGACGGTGCATGCTCGGCCCAACGGCGCAGCCCGTCGACGAGCGCGTCGACGTCGGCCAGGAGTTCGAGCTGAAAGATCTCGTGTTCAGGCATGGCGGAAGCGATCGGAAGGCGTGGCCAGCAATTCTAGGCCAAACGGCGCGCAAAAGGGACCGCGCAGCGCGCCGGATTACGGCTTGCCGAGCAGATTGCGCCAGCCGAGCCGTAAGAGTACGCCGACCGCCTTGCGGGCCTCGGCGCGATTGATTTTTGAGGCGCCGGCCTGACGCTCGACGAAAACGATCGGCGTTTCCGCGAATTGACAGCCGAGCCGCTTGAGACGCCAGAGCACCTCCTCCAGAAACGCGTAGCCGTGCGAGATGATGGCGTCGAAATCGAGTTTCGCCAACGACGACACGCGATAGCACCGGAACGATCCACTGCAATCGCGGGGAGTCAGCCCGAGCAGGAGCCTTGCACTGAAGTTCATCGTGCGGCTCATCGCCAGGCGGTAGAAGGGCCAGCCCTCGATGCCGCCGCCGGGGACGTAGCGCGACCCGATCATGACATCGACGCCGAGTTTCTCCATGCCCGCGCGCAAGTCGGGAATAAACCGCGGCGGGTGGCTCAAGTCAGCGTCGAGATTCAGCATGTATGTGTAGCCGTGCTCGATCGCGTAGCGCATAGCGGCGATCGTGGCGCTGCCCAGGCCCAGCTTGCCGGCGCGGTGCAGGCATCGCACCCGCGGGTCGCGCTTGATGAGATCGTCACACCAGGCGCGGGTGCCGTCCGGGGAATTGTCGTCGACGATCAGCAGGTCGACATCCGGAGCGAAGCGAAAAATCTCCGCCACGAGCCGCGGCAAGTTCGCCAGCTCGTTATAGGTCGCTAGCGTGACAAGCGTCTTGCCGGAGGAGTCGTCCATGGAAAACCGTGAGGATTTTCGAGCGAAACCAAATTATTAATTATCGAGCCGGGCGAAATTGTATCACGGGGTGTCCAGCGCCGGCACCCCGCCAAGGTTGACATTTGACGCCAACGCGTAACCATTGCACTTGTCGTTTTTCTCCGTTTTCTGGCCCGTTCCGCCCGGCATGCCGCACGCGCCCAAGTCCAGCCGCCGGCGATTTCGCGAGTATCGTGAGTCGCTCCGCGAGCGCCGTCAAACCGGCGAATTCCGTCAGGCCAAATCGCACCACGACACGCGCGAAAACCTCAAGCCGCCGACGCGGTCGTTTTGGACACTGTTCCGCAGCTTTCTGAGCCTCCTGCCGGGACAGCGCGGGGCGATTGCCTTTGGACTGGCGACGCTGACAGTTTCCACGCTGCTCAAGTTGTTGCAGCCGGCGATTACCAAGCTGGCGATCGACCACGTGTTGAGCGGTTTGCCGCTCCCGCCGGCCTGGGATCGCTGGTTGCCGCAGCCGGACAGCCGATTGCAATTGCTCGCCTGGCTGGCCGTGGCGACGATCGTCGTGGCGATTGTTGGCTCCACAATCCACGTGTGGGGGCGCTGGTATACCACCCGGGCGGCGAAGCGGGTGCAGATCAACGTCCGCCGGCTGGTGTTTCGCCACGCAGTGGCGTTGCCGCTGGACAAGGTCTACCGCATCAAGTCCGGGGGCGCTTCGAGCCTGCTGCGCGAGGACGCCGGCGGGGTCGGGGAGCTGGTCTTCGGTATGCTCTACAACCCCTGGCAGGCCGCGGTACAGCTCGTGGCGAGCCTGGTCATCCTGGCGTGGGTCGACTGGCGGCTCCTGAGCGGAGCGCTGGTGCTGATTCCGCTGGTGTACTTTTCGCACAAAACCTGGATTGGCCGCATTCGCCCGGTGCATCGCGATATCCGCAAGCAGCGGCAAGAGGTCGACAGCCATGCCACCGAGGTCTTTGGCGGCATGCGCGTCGTGCGGGCGTTTGATCGAGGCCTGACCGAGGCGGAGCGGTTTTCGCTCGGCAACCACTTCATGGCGCGGCAGGAGTTGTTCGCCTGGTGGTGGGCCCGCGGGGTGGAGCTACTGTGGGAGGTGCTGTTGCCGACAGCCTCCGCAGGGTTGCTGTTCTATGGCGGTTGGCAGGTGATCGAGGGCGCGCTCACCCTCGGCGAGTTGATGATGTTTCTGATTTACGTCGTCATGCTGCTGGAACCGCTCGCGGTGCTGGCGAATACGGCCACGGCGCTCCAGAGCGGCCTGGCGGGGCTCGATCGCGTGCTCGATTTGACCGCTGAGCCGCTGGAAGCCCCTCCCGTGCCAGGCGCGGTGACGGTGGTGCGCGACGAGGTTCAAGGGCGCATCGAGCTCCGCGACGTGGGCTTTCGCTACCCGACGGCGAGCGAGTGGGTGCTACGCGAGATCAACCTGGTGGCCGAACCGGGGCAGATGATCGCCCTCGTAGGTCCCAGCGGCGCTGGCAAGACGACGCTTTGCAACCTCGTTGCGCGGTTCTACGACCCCGTCGAGGGCGCAGTGACGCTCGACGGAGTCGACCTGCGGCAAATCGACGTTAGCAGCTTTCGGCGGCTGCTGGGAATCGTCGAGCAGGAGGTGTTTTTGTTCGACGGCACCATTGCCGAGAACATCGCCTACGCCAAGCGTCAAGCGACTGACGTCGAAATTCGCCGGGCCGCGGAAGTGGCTAATGCGGCGGAGTTCATCGATCGGCTCGAGCATGGCTTCGAGACGCTCATCGGCGAGCGCGGCGTCAAGCTCAGCGGCGGACAGCGCCAGCGGCTGGCGATCGCCCGGGCGGTGCTGGCCGACCCCAAGATTCTGATTCTGGACGAGGCCACGAGTAACCTCGACACGGAGAGCGAGCGACTCATCCAGCAAAGCCTGGGCGAACTGATGAAGGGGCGAACTACGTTCGTGATTGCCCATCGCCTGAGCACGATCGCCCACGCGGACCGGATCGCGGTCGTGGAGGGGGGCCGGATCATTGAGACCGGCAGCCATGA
>CAZUBB010000020.1:1623-7858 GCA_964618485.1 uncultured Pirellulales bacterium | reverse complement strand
CGTGCAAACCGGTTTGGAACGGCCCGCTAATCCACCGGGAAATGGCCAACCGCACGCCCCGACGCTGGAGCGTTTGGCCCGCTGATTTGGGCTTCTCTATTTTGCCTCGCCCGTCTTCGCAGGGTGGTCTGCGCAGAATGCGCAACACGGGTGGATTTTTCTTGCAGGTGGGGGGTGGTTCATTTACTGTTGACTTTGGGAAACATTCCCGTCGCACCCCCTATTGGGATGGGAATGTGGGCCGGAGCGCGCGATGATCGCCCGGCCGCCGCTCGCGGAGCGCGCTGATGACGTTGCGCGCGCTTCGCTCAGGTGTCCGAGTAGCGGACTCTGGCGCGGTTTCTTTGGCTGGCAGGGAACTTAACGGCCTTCCGGTTCGTCGCAAAGAAAACTACGCGCGTTCGGCTGGCTGGCGAAGACGCGGGGGCTACCCGCCGCCAGCCAATCGCGCCGAGGTTCACAGAGTTCTGGGCAGGTAGCGTCCCTTCGCCACGCCGGCGAACGGACGAAGTCTAGGAGAGGTACTCATGGCGTTCTGGCGCTCGCGTCGTCGCTCTCAGCAGGGGCTGAATGCATCCTTTCGGTCGGCCGCTTCCCGTAAGGAGAAGCAAAGCTCGCCCCGCCGCGAGGCGAAGTACGAGCAATTCGAGCCCCGTCGGCTGATGGCGATCTCGCCGCAGTTGATCTCCATTATCCCCAACGAGGGGGAACTGCTCTTCGACGGACAGACGCGCGACGTGGCCCCGCGCGAGCTGACCTTCCGTTTCAGCGAAGGGCAGATCATTGATCCGACGTCGCTTGGCGGCGTGCAGATCGTCCGCGCCGGTCTGGACGGAGTGATCGGCAACGGGAACGACGTCGCCATTACGCCAGGTTACATCGGCATCGGCGACCGTTCGAATGAAGTTGTGGCGCGTTTCGCCGATGAGTTGCCGGACGACCTGTACCAAATTCGCATCGTCGGCGCCGGCGCCAATGCGCTCCGCAACACGGAAGGGGACGCGTTCAACAACGGCGCGGACGTCACCGTGCGTTTTGAGTTGGACCTGGGCGCGCAGGTCATCGCCGTCGTCCCGCAGCCGGTGACGCGGTTGGCGAACGGCGGCCTGTCGCAGGCGCGCAACCAGATCGAGGTTTATTTCAACAACGACGATCTGAACTTCGCCTCGGCGTCGAGTCCCGCCTTCTACCAGCTGATTTTCACCAACTCGACCGGAGACAACCAGGACGACAAGGTCTACACGCCGACGTCGGTGATTTACGACGCGGCGAAAGACAAGGCCGTGCTCACCTTCGCCAGCGATCTGGCCACCCTCGGCTCGGGACAAGGCGTTTATCGGCTGCGGATCGGCAATGCCGACCCGATCCCCACGGCGCCGAGCGTCACGCAAACCAGCGTCGATCAAGGCTCGACGTTCAACACGGCCCAGAATATCGGCCCGCTCAGCAACCAATCGAAAATCATCAAGGCGGCGGTCGATCCGCAATTGTTCCGCCTGGAGCTACCCGGCGATCTGAGCGAGCCGGGGCACCGCCAGAGCTCGCAGCAAGAGCATTTCCTGTTCGAACGTCAACCGGACTCGACGGTTGGCACGACGACCGCTTTCTACAACTTCAAGAACAACTACGGCGTCGATCCATTCGGCAACCCGCTCTTCAACACGATCACCGAGATCCAGAAGCAGCGGGTGCGCGAGATCTTCTCGCTTTACAGCTACTACGCGGGGATTCAATTCATTGAATCGGCCGATCGCGGCATGACCATCGTCACCGGCGATCCGCGGGCGCTCGATCCGACGGTGCAGACGGAACCGGGAGGCGTTATCGGCATCGCGGCCGGCGGCTTGATCGGCACGGCGATCATCGATCGCGCGGAAGACTGGGGCGCGAGCGAATTCGGTGGCGACTGGTTCAACGTGGCCATGCACGAAATCGGCCACTTGCTGGGCATGGGCCATGCCGACGAGTTAGCGCCGTTGACCGTGATGTCCGGCATTTACGATCCGACGGCGGACGTTGAGAAGGTCTTCCCAGGCGATCAGGACATCGTCCATTTGCGGTACTTATACCGCCCCGAAGTGAAAGACATTGACGTCTACCGCCTGAGCGTGGCGGAGGCGGGAACGATCATCGCCGACGTAATGGCGGAACGGTTGCCCGAGGCGAGCGAGCTCGATTCGCTGGTGTCGATTTACGATTCCAGCGGCAAGTTGATCGCCCGGAACGACGACTATGTCGGCAACGATTCGCTGGTGCAGATCGACGTGGCCGCCGGCGATTACTTCGTCGTCGTGTCGAGCTCCGGCAACAACGAATACAACCTGAACGTCGAGGACAGCGGGTTCGAAGGCGTAACGCAAGGGAATTACTCCCTCAAGCTGGACTTCACGCCCAAGCCGACGACGGGCATGAAGGACGCGACCGGCACGCTGTTCGACGGCGACGCGGACGGCGCCCCTGGCGGCGCGTACAACTTCTGGTTCCAGGTGGCCACGGCCGAGAACACGGTTTTCGTCGACAAGGCGGCCACGAGCGCCGTCGGCGCCCTCGGATCCATCACGAATCCCTTCCGCAATCTGCGGGACGCCACCGATCCGGCGAACGCCAATAGCGCCCGCGCGGGAGACGTGTTGCGGGTCGTCGGCAACGGCGGGGCCGATGGTAACCTGGCCACGGTCGCGGATAACCTGGCCTATGAAGTCGGCTTTAACTCGCTGGGCAATGCCCTTTCCGATGGCACCACGCTGCGGGTGCCCAAGGGCGTTTCGATGATGGTCGACGCCGGGGCGATCTTCAAGCTCCGCCGGGCGAATATCGACGTTGGCAGTTTCTCGCTCAACGTCGACCGCAGTCTCGGTTCGATGCAGGTGCTTGGCACGCCGGCGCAGAGCGTGTACTTCACGTCGTACCAGAACGAGCAGATCGGGCAAGACACGTTCGCCTTGCCGACGACGCCGAAGGAAGGGGACTGGGGCGGACTGGTGTTCCGCAACAAGTTCGATTTTGACGCCGATCGCACCGTGCTCGAGACCGAAGGGATTTTCCTGAACTACGTCAACCACGCCGACATCACCTACGGCGGCGGCGACGTGCTCTTCGACTCGCGTCAGACGACGTTCAGCCCCATCCACATGGTCACTGCGCGTCCGACGATCACCCACAACCTGATTCACCTCAGCGCCGATTCGGCGATGTCGGCCAACCCGGACAGTTTCGCCGACAACCGCTTCTACAGCGACTTCTACACCGCCGACTACGATCGCGTCGGGCCGGAAGTGCAAGCGAATCGTTTGGCGAACAACACCATCAATGGTTTGTTTGTCCGCATCGAGACGGAAACGCTGTCGGGCGACCCGCTCGACAAGCTGAGCGTGCCGGGCCGCTTTGACGATCGCGACGTCGTACACGTGATCGCCGAGAATCTGCTGATTCGCGGCAACCCGGGCGGGCGCATTTTGGTGGAAGACCCGGATACGGGCGACTCGCGTAACGCGTCGCGTCCCGATGCACGGTTGAAAATTGATCCGGGTATTGTCGTCAAGCTCGACGGGTCGCGGATCGAGACGGAACTGGGCGCCGATTTCATCGCCGAAGGGCAGGCGCGGAACCGCATCATCTTCACGTCGCTGTCGGATGATCGCTACGGCGGCAGCGGCAGCTTCGACACGGGGGGCGAAGATCCCACGGCGACGCCAGAGCCGGGTGACTGGGGCGGCTTGTACTTCGGCCCGACTTCGGACGCCAGCGTGGACTACGCGCTCGTCACGTACGCCGGCGGCATCATTGCCATTGACGGCGATTTCGCCGGTTTCAACGCGATTGAAATCCACCAGGCCAAGGCGCGTGTCACCAACAGCATCCTGGAACTGAACGACGACGGCTTCGGCGGCGCCACGCGGCTGGGGATGACCGAGAACGGCGAAGCGACGATCTACGTCAGCGGCGCGCAGCCGATCCTGGTGAACAACATCATTCGCAACAGCGCCGGCGCTGCGGTGAACGTGAACGTCAACGCGCTGAACTGGATCCACACGACCGATTGGGGTCGGAGCACGGGTCCGATCGATCTGTTCACCGGCGTGATCGACAATTTCGGTCCGCTGGTGCGCGGCAACTTGCTGAGCAACAACGGTATCAACGGCATGGTCGTGCGCGGCGCCTTGCTGACGACCCAATCAGTGTGGGACGACACCGATATCGTGCATGTATTGTTTGACGAGGTGATTGTCGACAACCACCACACGTTCAGCGGGCTGCGTTTGCAGAGCACGCGTAACGAGAGCCTGGTCATCAAGTTGCTGGGACAGGACGCCGGGTTCACCGCGACGGGTCTCGCGCTCGACATCGACGATCGCATTGGCGGCAGCGTCTACGTGCTCGGCACCGCTGCTAAGCCGGTGATTATGGCCTCGTTCTTCGACGACACCGTCGGCGCCGGCCTCGATCCGGACGGCAACGTGGTGCTCGACACCAACAACGACGGCGTGCTCTCGGTGCCGAACTCCGGCGATTGGCGGAGCGTGAAGCTCGATCGCTACAGCAACGATCGCAACGTCGATGTGATCAACGAAGAAGAGCCGTCCGTCGGCCCGGGGACTTCGATCAACTCCGATCCCGAATCGGCCCAGCCGCTCGGCGAGTTGGCCACCGCGGAATTGGCCGGCGACGACAACCGCCGCCTGGGCTTCGAGGTCCATGGGTTCCTGAACAGCGTCGCGCCGGGCGACGTGGATGTTTACAGCTTCCGCGCCATCGCCGGCACCGAGGCGTGGATCGACCTCGATCGCACCGCGTACGCGCTCGACTCGATCGTGGAACTGATTGACGCCGACGGCGTGGTGTTGGCGCGTTCGGACAGCTCGACCGACGAATTCCAGGACACGTCGAAGCTGGTCGGCGCCGCGCGGCTGATGCAGCGAGATGTCTTCAACGGCCGCGATCAGTACGGCACCAACCCGCGCGACGCGGGGATGCGGGTCGTCCTGCCGGGGCCGGTTTCCAACGTGCCGAAGACGTACTTTGTGCGCGTTCGCGCCCGCGGCCAGGACATTAACAACCTGACCGGCGGCCGCTCTTTCGGCGAGTACCAGTTGCAGGTCCGCCTGCGCGAAGCGGATGAAGTGCCAGGCTCGACGGTCCGCTTTGCGGACATTCGCCATTCGACGAACGGCATCGAAGTCATCGGCTTGCCGACGCGATCGCCGCTGTTGGGCGACGTGGCCGAGGCCGTCAGCTTGACGCTTCCCAACGGAGTGCGTGCCAACGCGCAGAACATCGGGAATCTCATGGCGGCCGACTTGGGCCTCATCGACGTGGCGGGGAATCTCCGCGAGTTCGAGGAAGACGATCCCACGACGCCAGCCATCGAAGGGAACGAGCTGGACGTCGACTGGTACCAGTTCCAAATTGCGTTCGAGCTGACACAGTCGACCGCCGGCTTCCTGGGCACCGTGTTCGATATCGACTACGCCGACGGTCTGGCTCGCCCGGACACGACTCTGGCGCTGTTCGACGAAGACGGGCATCTGATCATGATCTCCCGCGATTCGAATATCACGGACGACCAGCCGAACGCGTCGAGTGGCAGCAGCGTTTCAGAAACGACGCGCGGGTCGTTCGGCAAGCTCGATCCGTACGCGGGACCGTTCGATATCCCGGCCACGTCGCCGCTGCCGAACGATCAGGGCGTGATTCCGACGTACTTCCTGGCGGTGATGTCGAACAAGACGTTGCCCGCGGTGCTGAACGCCACGTACCAGGTCGACGCTTTGAACGCCGCGGTTCGCCTGGAACCGCTGCCGGAAACGGTGCGTATCGCGGAGGATCGCATCGGCGTGCAAGGCGGCACCGCGGTGACCGACCCCGTGACGCCGCTCTTCCCAGGAACGTCGGTGGTCGCGTTGAACGCCAACGCCGACGTGATGATGCTCAACGATATCAACACGTGGGTCGTCCTCGGTCCGGAAATGTTGACTATCGACCCCTACAGCGGGCGCCCCGAAACCGACGTCACGGAAGATACGAGGCTCCTCCCGGAGGCAGATACTGGGCCGACGTACACATATAGCGACGTGGCGATGCGCAACGACGGTCGTATTTTCACGATCGCCAATCCGGCACTTGCCACTGATACGCCACAGCTGCGAGAGATTAATCCGGCGGACGGCACCACGGTCGTTAGTTACGACATCCAGGCCCCCCCGGAATTCTGGTTCTGGGTTGAGAAGGATGACGA
>CAZUBB010000020.1:0-1613 GCA_964618485.1 uncultured Pirellulales bacterium | reverse complement strand
GCGGACGTATACGAAAATCCGGATGGAGATCCCACGATCCGGTACGAGGCGATGACGTGGGAAACCGGCGAGAATCCGCGGCAGCGGCTGTTGTACAGCATCGGTCACATCCCGGATTACGAGACGTTCTTCCCGAATATCGCCGAGCCGGACGACCCCGATCCAGACCCGGAATTCTATCCGAATCTGTTTTTCCGCATCGCTGGCGACGAGTTCTTTGGCGGCAACAATCCGCCGGGCAGTAACTTGGACCTGCCAGAGGACCCAGCGGAAAAGGAGCCGTTCGACGGAGCGATCCATCTGAACACGCAGGTGGACGGAGAGGACGGTGGCATTATCACCGGCATGGCCATCCTGCCATGGCTCGACCCGATCGATCCGGCGGACGACAAGATGTTCGCCGTGACGGATTTGGGGAACCTGTTTGAGATCACCGGTTTCCGTGACGATCCAGCGGCGAATTTCATCAAGACGATCTACTCGGATCCCGAGGCAGAGACCGGGCCGTTCGCCTTCGGTGGTATGACCGCGGGTCCGCCAAACGCCGAGAACGGCGTCTTTGCGAACGTACTTTTCGCTACGACGACTGACGGCGAGATTGTCACGATCGGTCCCGAAGGCGACTTGCTGCCGCTCTTACGCGATGGCAGTCCGGTCGCCGCCTCGGCGCCGGCCTTGGGCATTACATTCACTCGATTTGACTACAACCTGTGGCATGTGACCGAGCGGCGCGCCTTTGAGGACGGCCACGGCATCGACGGTCAACTGGGCTCCACGCGCACGCGCACCGAAGTGAAGAATAGCCTGTCCTTCTACTTCGGATTGGAGGATCCGCGGGATCCGGAGACCGTCACGTTGCAGCCCTATACGGCGGCGATGGTCGACACCAACGCTGGGATTTACGACCCGGCGCCGTCCTACGACGTTCCCGGCGGAGCGCACGGCAGCCTGACGACGCAATCGTTTGATTTATCGGCGTACACTGCGACCGATAAGCCGACGTTGTACTTCAATTACCTGGCGCAGACCGAGGGGGCCGCGAGTACCATTGAAGACTACACGTTGATGCGGGATTCCTTCCGCGTCTACGGCACCCGGGACGGCGCGAACTGGGTTCAACTCACGACGAACAACACGTTTCGCTCGGACAACGTGGATGAGCTCTCCGAGTTGCCGAATGCGATCTCCTCGTCGGGGGGAGATTATCGGCTCGACCCTTATCCCAATCAGCGCGTTCAGGAGACGTTTGACAATCAGTCGTGGCGACAAGCCCGCGTCGACCTGGGCGACCTGGCCGGTTCGCAATATGCGCAGTTGCGCTTCGAGTTCTCTACGGCGGCGTCGGTCGACTGGGGAATGGACATCACGCGGAGCCTTGGCGCTTCGAGCTACTTCGGCGAAGGGGGTACTGGCGGCATCGCCGTTTCGCCGCCCGCTGGCAAGGACATCAGCGACGGCGACGTGTTTACCTTGCAGGCGCTGATCGGCATCTTTCCGGTCGTGCAGCAATTCGAATTCGACACCGGCTACACGCTGGTCCCCCCGGTTCACGGGGGGAAAACCATTCCCGACGGCGAACAATTCACGGTGCGTACCGGCGATCCCCTCGATCC
>CAZUBB010000019.1:0-36036 GCA_964618485.1 uncultured Pirellulales bacterium | reverse complement strand
CGGCAATCAGGCCGCCGGCCTGTTCCGCCACCCAGGACTCCAGCAACTCAATCTGCTCCGGCTTGAGCCGCCGCCAATTGGGATCGAACACTACCACGGCGTCGTACTCGTACATCTCCGGCCGCGTCGATGGGAAGTCCGTCAAGATGCGCGAGGCGTCTTGCGAAACGCCCGGCTGCGCCGTTTGCAGCAGCACGTCGACCAGCATTGACTTATCGCGATTGAGCTGATTTCGGAGGAACGTGTACTCGCGCGTCGGCCCGCCGGCAAAGAGCAGCACGCGCGTCTTGCGGTCGACGATTTCAATCTCCGCCTCTTGCGCATTGTCGATTGGATTCAAGTCGGCGGCCGGCGCCTTGATCTCGAATCGCAGCGTGCGGCGACCCAAGTCCTCCGGCTTCAATTGGAACTGCACCGGCAATGCCTCGCCGTCGGCCGGGAGTGTCACCGTTTGCGACCCTTCGCTGCGCGACGGCGCCGGCGCGGCGAGATCGGAAGTCGTCGCACGCGACGTCAGCTCGACGGTCACCGCCTGCCCCGCCATGCCGTGCGCCTGGACGTAGCCGGTTACTCCGTAACTGTCACCGGGGAAGGCCCGCGCCGGCGCCATGAAGTCGCTGACGCGAACGTTGATCGGCTGCTTGTCGGAGCCGACGCCGATCACTTGCACCGGCGTTTTCGCTTCGATCGCCGCGGCCACAGCGGCATTGGGATCGATCCCGGAATTCTGACGGCCATCGGTGATGAGCACCACTCCGGACAAGGGCTGTCCCGCTTCGTCGTAGATTGTCTGCCGCAGCGCCTGACCGAGCCGCGTCTCCGCGCCGCCAGGGACGAGCGCTTGGCTCCAGTCCTTCGGCGCTTCGGCCGCGGCTTTTTCTTGATCAGGCGCTTTCGCCGTCGACGGCGGCGGTTCCGCCACTTTCTGATCGAGCCCGGCGAGCGTCAGCCAATCAATCTTCTCCGGCCGCGTCGCCAGAAAGGCCACGCCGGCCGTCACCCCCAACATCGCCACGAACGAGGTGAGTGACAGCCCCCAGTGCGGCAGCGCCAGCCGGCAACAAAGCGCCACGATCGCCAACACGGCACACGCCACGGTTGCATAAAACGCCAGCTGCGTCTGTCGATCGGGCGGCGCAACGGTGTTCACCGCCACCGTCGCGGCGTCAGGCGTCTTTCCCGAGCGCGGCAACGTGGCCACGCGATGCAATTCCTCGTCGAAGTGAGCGACGACGACGTCGTGCTTTTCGCGCAAGGTGTCAATCAGCGACCCGTCGAGCATCTCCGTCACTTCACGGAGCCGCGTCTTGGCCGAAGGATCGCTCGTCGCACCGCCGTCCTCGGTGAGCGCCATGCTCTGGCTGGTATCGACGAGCACGACCGCGCGGCTGTGATGCGTCTGCTCGACTTCGTTCCGCCACTGCGGTTCCAGGTACACGAGCCCCAGCCCGGCGAACGCCGCCAATCGTAATGCCAGCAGCAATCGCGCCACGCTCGGGCGTAGTTCCACGGCGTCGCGGCGGTAGATCCAACTCACCACCGCGGCCACGAGGCAGAACACCAACACCGGCCAGATCCAATCGCTCGGCGCATTGATCCGCGCGAACTCGAACTCCGTCCGGGGAGTCGCCTGCGCGAACAAAAGTGCGGTGTCGATGTTCATCGCCGCGCCTCCCGGACCGGCGTGTGATAACTGACCGCGTACGCGAGCACCTGTTCCGCCAGCAGCAGCACGATCAGCCCATATAACAGGCTGCTCGCGAGCGGAATCCCGGCCAGCACCTCGGCGCCGGCGTCAAGTTCCCCTGCCTGATTGAACGAGTACTCCAGCCCAGACATCCGTTTGGCGATCTCCGGCTGATCGAGGGCCGCGAGGTTGCCTTCGCCCGACACGACGTTCACCGCGAACTTTCGCAACTCCGCTTCGCCGTTGGCCTGCGCGAGCTCGACTTCATAAATTCCGCTTCGCCGCGTGTCAGGAAGCGAAATCTCCAGTCGATCTCCCTTCGCCTGGGCCTCGAACGTCTCGACCACTTGCCCCGTCTTGGCCGGCGCAATCAGCCGGTGCCGCGTGCCGAATGCCGCCGCGTCGAGATTCAATTCGATCGGCTGCCCGACGAGCCGCGCCTCGATCGGCTGCGCGTCCCCCGTCACGTGGGCCTGCATTTCCAGCATCGCCACGACGAAACTCGGGTTGCGCGCCCAGTTGTTCCAGGTGGCGCCGGCCGTGGTGAGAATCGCGGTCACACGCCCCTCGCCAAAGCGGCGTTCAATCACCAGCGGTGCGCCATTTCGCAGTTTCGCAATCACCTGCACCGGGCCATCCGGCGCCGGCTGCCACCCGGCGGCGACCGCGGTATAGCGCTCCACGTTCACCGCGCTCAGGAACGTGTTCCGCTCGCCGCTGAAGACGCGAAACATCGGGTGATCGACGAATTCCAAATCAGCCGCCTTGGCCAGCCGATTCACCGGCAGCGTCGTCGCCTCGCCCAATGGCGCGGGGAACATCCCCGCGCCGTCGCGGTAAAGCTCGCTGTTCATGAACGCCGGCACGGTCCGATCGCCGGTGAAGAACGTGACGGCGCCTCCCTGGCGAACGTATTCCTCCAACGCCTTAATCGCCGCCTCGTCCAGCCGTTCGATATTCGTCAGATAGATCGCGCGGAATTTCTCCAGCGGTTCGCGATTCAAGTACGCGATGTTCTCCACCTTGGCTTCGATCCCCGTTCGCACGCCGCCGCCGGGCGCAAACACGGTCGCCAGGAAGCGCGCATCGCTGGCCGCGGGATCGCCGTCGACGAGCAGCACCTCGACCGAGAGCGGAAAATCGATCACGGCATGCCGGTGGTTATCGGCGTCGACGCCGTCCGCTTCGATCGCCGCCGTGACGACATGCTCCCCCGCGGTGCCGAAAAACACCGGGAAGCGCCGCCGCTCAGAACTCTCCGCGGGGATTTCATCGATCACCAGCGCCGGCCGCGCCTTGCCGTCCTCCTGCAAGAGCACCGAAACCTGCTTCGCCGGGTTCGCGGAATAATTGGTGACCGTCACTTCCATCGCCAGCGGGACGCTCGCCGCGCGGATGCCGGCCAGCGGCGTGAGTCCCGTCACGGCCAGGTTCGGACGCGCGACGTCGATCGTGCGCACGAGATGCAGCTTTGCGCCGTCCTGGGCGAAGCGATCGAGTACTCCTTTCGCCGCGCGCGGATCGTCCCAGTCCCGGGCACGAAAATCGGACATCACGTACACGATCCGGTTTTCGTCATGGTTGTCGGCCAGCAGTTTTTCGAGTGACTCCAGTCCCGCCGCGGCCGAGATATCGGTCTCGCTGGCTTCGATGGAATCGAGCGCCGTTTTCACGCGCTCCAGAAACTGATCATCGACCGTCACGCGATAAAGATCCGGTAATGGCCGGCCATTAGCGTTCCGCGCCTGCGAGGCACGCAACAGCGTGAACGACTGCCGGAACGGCGAGGCCGCCAATTGCCGCGCGAGCCGCTCGACCGCCTTCCGCGCTTCTTCGATTCCCGAGGTGTTCGCCCAGCGATCCGATTGCGAATAACTGTCGTCCACCAGCACCACGTGGTGCGTCGTCAGCCCGCCGAACCAGCGGCCGACGCGGTTTTGCACGAGCGGTTGCGCGAGCATCAAGATCACCGCCGCCACGGCCAGCATCCGCAGCAGCAATAGCAGCCATTGCTTGAGCAGAATCCAGCGGCTGTTCTTTTTCTGGCTCTGGAGCAGGAATTCCATCGCCGCCCAGTCGACGTGACGGCGGCGCACCATGTTGATCAGGTGAATCAACACCGGCAGCCCGACGAGCGCGAAAATCGCGCCCCCCAACAAGAAGCCGGCGTTGAGAAACGTGGGGATCACTGGTGGTGGCGAATCGCCGAGCGGTGGGACAAGAAGCGGGCCAGCACGGCGTCCAACGGATCGCTCGTGCGGAATAACTCGTAATCGCAACGGTAGCGCGCCGCGCCCAGACGCACTTCATCGAGAAACGCGCCGAGCGCCTTCATATAACCTTCGCGCAGCGCGCGGGGATTGCAGTTGATGCGCTCGTCGGATTCCAGCCCGTCGAAGCGGGTCGGTCCACTGAACGGGAACTCCAACTCGTCGTCGTCCATCACATGCATCACCAGCACGTCATGTCCGCGTTGTTCGAGCATCCGCAGCCCCTGGAACAAATTCGGTCGGTCGCACAGCAGATCGGAAATCAGCACCATCATGCCGCGCGCGGGATACGACTCGGCGGCGTGATGCAGCACCTTGGCCACGTCGGTTTTCTCGGTTGGCTCGTTCGCTTCCAGCGACCGGACGATACTCATCAAGTGATTCCGCTTGCTGCGCAAAGGCATCGCGCTCCGCACGATCGCGTCGAACGCCACGCAGCCCACGGCGTCCTGCTGCCGCAGCAGCAAATACGCCAGGCTGGACGCCACGGTGGCGGCGTACTCGTACTTGGTCATGCCGCCGGCGCGGCCGTATTGCATCGACTTGGAAACGTCCACCAGCAGCGTGCAGCGGAGGTTCGTCTCCTCCTCATACTGCTTGATGTACAGCCGGTCCTGTTTCCCCCAAACCTTCCAGTCGATATGCCGCACGTCGTCGCCGCGCACGTATTGCCGGTGCTGCAGGAACTCGATCGAGCGACCAAAGTACGGACTGCGATGAATGCCCGAGAGAAATCCCTCGACCACGTGCCGCGCCCGAAGCTCCATCCGCGCAATGCGGCGGATGGCGTCAGGATGCAAGAATTTGCTGGAAGCGTGCATCGCGCGTCAGCTCATCTTCCTTCGAGGGAGTTTCCCGCACCAGCCGCTCGATCACGTGATCGCTCGATAAACCTTCGCTCTCCGCCGCGAAGTTAACGACCAGTCGATGCCGCAGCACCGGCTGCGCAAGCGCGGCGATGTCGTCGGTCGAAACGTGCGTCCGCCCGTGCAACAGCGCCCGGGCTTTGCTTCCCAGGATCAAAAACTGCACGGCCCGCGGCCCCGCGCCCCAGCTCACCTGGTCGCGAACAAAATCGGGGCAGCCCGGTTCGCCGACGCGGGTCTGGCGCACCAGCGTCAGCGCGTAGCGAATCACGTGGTCCGCCACCGGCACTTCGCGCACCATCCGCTGCAGCGCGATAATCTCTTCGGCGTTCATCACTGGCGTGATGGCGTCGCTCATCACGGCCGTCGTGCGCCGCGCGATCTCGAACTCTTCGTCGAATTTCGGATAGCGCACGTAGACCTTGAACATGAACCGGTCTTGTTGCGCTTCGGGGAGCGGATAGGTTCCCTCCTGCTCGATTGGGTTTTGCGTGGCGAGCACGAAGAACGGATCGGCCATCGGATGCCGCACGCGGCCGACGGTGACCTGCCGTTCCTGCATCGCCTCCAGGAGCGCCGCTTGCGTCTTGGGGGGCGTGCGGTTGATTTCGTCCGCGAGGATCACGTTGGCGAAAAGCGGCCCCTCCAGAAAACGGAAGTCGCGCGTCCCCGTCGATTTGTTCTCTTCAATGATCTCGGTCCCGGTGATGTCGGCCGGCATCAGGTCGGGCGTAAATTGAATGCGGCTGAAGGAGAGATTCAACGTCCGCGCCAGCGTGCTGATCAAGAGCGTCTTGGCCAGCCCCGGCACCCCCTCCAACAGGCAGTGGCTCCGGCTGAACAGCGAGATCAGCAACTCCTCGATGACCGCCTCCTGCCCCACGATGACCTGCGACAACTGCTCCATGATCTTCTCACGGGCAGCGCCGAGCCGCTTGATGGCGGCGTTCTCGCCGGCCCCGAAACTTCCGGTCATCAGGTGCTCCTCATTCTGGCTTCGTTACGCGACACATTCCCATCCAGCACGGCGACCGCGAGGCGCGGCGGCGGCCGTCGTAATTCTCCCACCATTCTACCCCGCGACTCACCCAAAGGCGTCGTTCGAGCCGGGAATCGCCTCCCGATCACTCTCCGCCAAAGGGGTCCTCGTCCGGCACGGCGTCATCAAACGGGGGCAGATCGTCGAGTTCCTCGATTTCCTCCGCGTTCTGCAGGTCAGGCGGCGCCAACGCCTCGTCGTCGTCGATCGGTATTCCCGAGTCGAATGGCTGGCCCCCAAACGGCGTTCCCAAGTCTTGCGAGGCGCTCCCGATCGCCTTGAGCGCCGCGACGATGGCGCTCCGCGCGCCCGATTTTTTCGCTTGCAGATCGCCCGCGGCGTCCGGCGCTTCGGGCGGAGGCGGCGCGTCGGTGAACTTAAGTTCGATCGTCCTTCCCTTCGTGGCGACCGAAACCACGCCACGCGCCACATCGGCGATGACCTGCAATCCCCCCGGATTGCCGTCTACGCTGAACGCTTCTTTGTACACCTCGCGTCCGGTTCGCCGATCGATGCACAACAGATGGACCTGGCGCCGGGAGCCGCGCCCCTCGCTCTTCTGGCCCACGAACACGACCACCGGCGAGTCCGCCGGTTGCCGTAGCGCGATCCCGTTCGCGAGGATTTGCCGCGGCTTGTCCCAGACTTGTTTCCCAGTATGGCGATCGAACGCGTACAGCTTACCTTGGGCGCTGAACGTGGGGTTATTGCCGCCGGCCGGCACCGGCGCCGCATCGCGCCGCCGCGCAATCGCTTCATTCACCAACAACGTGTAGTGATCGCGCCCGGCCATGACATAGATGTCCCCCAGCTTCGTTTCTTTGTCGAGCATCGCGCTGACGAGCGGCTTGCCGTCTTCGGCATTCAACAGTTGAAATTTACCGCTCGGTTCAAACACGGCGATCGCCTCGTTGTCGACGATCCATCCGCGCGCTTGCGCGTCAAACGGCTGAAACCACCGTTGGCGATTCAGCACGATGTCCTGGCAGCGCAACTCGCATTTGCGGTCGCCCATATCGACCCAGCTCAGGATGCAACGGCCGCTCGTGAGTACACGGTTTTCCGGCGGCACGGACGGGCGTCTTCCCAGCTCGTGCCCATCGACGGCATCGAAGAGCAGCACTTCCTGCGACGCGGGAGGCAGCACACACAGCACTTCGCCGTCGCCGAACAGTTCGCTCCCCGGCGGCACGTCGTCGCGCGTCCACTGCAAATCACCGGTCACGGGCGAAGCGCAACACAGCGTTCGACCGCGCTGATAGACCAGCCCGATTTCGCCGAGGCAGGCCGTGTTACCGATACGTCGCTGCCCCTGATCGATCGCGTACTGCCGCGGCGGCGCGAACCGCTGCGATAACTGTTGCTGAATAATGCCGTTCATGCGGACCATCCCAGGCAGGGCGTCCATCAAGTCGGCGCGCCACAAGACACGGGGCTCTCCTTGCCGCGCGTTGCCCAAGCCATCGACGGCAAAGAGATTGAATCCGTAGGCAATGAGTGTCAGATGCCCATACACGCGCCCTTGGCTTAAGCCGAGATTCGGCACGTTGATTTGCAACTCGGGGCGCTGCGGATCGGCCAGCGGCACTTCCCAGACGCGGTTGCCAAGACCGTCATCGAGCGCCAGCGTGTTGCGCTGCGCGGCCTGTCCTACGAGAAACTGCGCCGACCGATAGAACGGCCCGCGCGATCCGTCGATATCGACGATCGAGCGCGGCGAATTCGGGTTGAAATCGGCCTCTTTTTCCGTCACCTCGACGACGCCTTCGGGGAATCGCGCGCCGCCCGTCAGCAGTTGCCGCACGGCGTGATCGGGCGGCAATTCCTCGACCCATTGCCGCCCCGTCCGTTCGAGTCCGCAATCGGCGTCGGCCCATTCGCCGGCGAGGCGCTCGTAATACATTGCGGCGTCGTCGGGCCGCCCGGCGCTCACTAACAATGTTGCGTGCTGCGCCCAGGCCTGGCGTGCGAGCTTCGGTTCCGTGCCCGACTCGATATCCATCAGCAACACTTCCGCCGCGAGCCAATTTCCGTCCTCGGCGCGTAATTGCGCCAACTTCAAACGCGACTCCTGCGCCGCGGTAAAGCCGCCGTAATGGGCGACGAATCGCTCCAGCGCGTCGCGCTCGAGCGGCTTCTCGTTCATCTGCTCCCAGAGCGCGATCACGCGCCGTTCCATCTCGGCGGCGGCATTCTGATCTCCGGCGTCCAGGGCCGCCTCGTGCAAGCGTTCCAGATGACCGCGGACCAAACGCTCGCAGCGAACGCTCCAAAACGGTTTGACCGTTTCCAACTCTTCCACGGGACAGGCGTCGTTCGCGCTGGCGAGCTCCTGATACGCCGCAAACGCCGCCACGCGATCGCCACTCGATTCCAACCCGCTGGCATTGAGTCGTAGAAACGCGCTCCGTTCGGCCGGCGTTTCCAGCACCGGTTCGATGGCATCGAGTTGATCGCGAATCGAAGCAAAGTCCTGCTCCAGCACCGTGAGATAAGCGTCCATCAACAACCTCCGCGCCGCCGGCGTCGGATCGATTTCCCACGCCCTTCTGAGCGAAGCGACCGCCGCCGGGAAATCGCGGCTCTGCAGTTGAATTTCGCCCATCCGCATCAGCGCCGCGGGGTTATCAGGAGTCGCCGCCAGTACCGCCGAAGTCCGCTCCTTGAGCGCCTGCAATTGGTCGAAGCACTCCAAGAATTCCACGTTGTGCGAGAGGACCGAGCCGCGATGGCAGATCAGATTGCCGAGCGATGCCCTGTCGCCTCGCGACCCGCTCGCCGCCGCCATTTGCCGCGCCGCCGAGGTGATCTTGCCATTCTCCAGATCGATTCCCAGCACTTCGCCCGTCGTCGTCGGCAGGTAATACACCCGTTCGCTGACAAATCCCCGCCCGCTGGGACGCAGCCCTTCCGGAAAGCTCCCGTCGCCTTCGATCCAACGTTCGGCGCCGTCGCTCAACCGCAATGCGCGGGCGCGTTTCGCGCCGATCACCACGACGTGATCCTGATCGACGCAGGCGATGTACAACCCGTCCAACCGCGGCTTTTCCCACAGCTTCGCCCCGGTCAGCAAATCGTGGCACGCCAACTGATCGGAATCGGGCGAGGCCAGCAGAACGCGACCGTTTGCGACCGTCACGGTTCCATCCGCCCAGCGCAGTTGCGCGTTCGTGTCGCGCGGGCCGGGGAACATATTCAACTGAATCATCTGGGCCCGTCCCTGCCCAAAGGTCCACGGATCCATTTGCCGCGGATAGTGAATCCCCCACAAGAGCGCCCGCGACGTGAGGTCGATCGCCACGACCGCGCCGGCCGACGTGGGGCACACCAGAATGCCGTCCGCGTAGCTGGGCGACGCGCCGGCGAGATGCGCCATCTGATCGCTGAGGAATTCTTGCGCCCCGACGGCAATTTGTTGCGACCATTCCATCGCGCCGGTCGTAGCGTCGAGCGCCAGCAATCGCATTTCGCCGTCGACTTCCGCGAGCACATACAAGCTCCCGAACAACGGCAGCGGCGGCCCCAGGAAGAACGACCCGGCTTGCTGCAAAGGGAAATTTCCTTTCGGCCCGCCAATTTCCCACTTCAGTTTTCCCGTGGCGATTTCATACGCCGCGAGGCGATTATTCTGCGCGCCGGCGCCGAACATCGACTGCACGCGTCCGCCGCCGCCGAACAGAATCGTTTGCTGAGCGTAGACGCTCGCATCGGCGTCGGCCGGTTCGACCGCGAACACCAGCTGCCCGTCGCTGCTGAGCGTGCCGTACACGGCGTCGTCCCACAGACGGCGTTCCAGCAGTTCGTACAGACCCTGCGATGAATCTTGTGCGAAGCCGAATCCGCGTCCTGCGCCGGCGACCATACCGATGCCGCCGCCGCTTTGGCTCGCGGCGCCGCTGCTCGGCAATTGCTCGAACGGATTATCCGCCGGCACCTCCCAGAGCCGCTTCCCGGTGCGGAAATCGATCGCCATCAGGTTCCGCGCCGTCCGCATCAGCACTGTGTCACCCACCGCCAGCGGATGGAGCCCTGGTAGGGTGGTGAGCCCTTCATCATCGTAAGTGCGGTGCATCTGCGCCACAGCGCGTTCCACGGCCGGATCGTCGTTCGCCGTCGGCACGCGCCAGCGATAGGCTAAGAGCGGCGCTCCGCCGACGCTCGATTCGTTCCGCGACGGTCCCCCGCGGAACATGGTCCAATCGGTCGGGATGGCGCTGCGCAAGGCCGCGCCACTGATCTGATTCAACCAGTCGAGCGCCTGCTCGTCGCGCTCAAACCACGCCAGCGCCGTACCAGCGACCGTCAGCTGGCTGTCGGAGAAGCGCGGCCGCGCGGCAATCAGCAATTCCTTGGCTTCCTCGGCACGGCCGGCGTCGCGCAGCGCCCTCGCCGTGGAGATCGTCAGGAGCGGTTCAAAATCGGTGGGTACTTGATCGCCCAGCGCCAACAACTGCCGCCACACGTGCGCCGCCGCCAACGGCCGCCCGTGATCGGCATGGTTCAAGCCCACCAAGAAGACCGCTTCGTACCCGGCCTGCGTGTGAAAGAAACGCCGGGCAACTTCGGCGATTGCCTCGAGGTCGCCCCGCGCCACGGCGTCGTCCAGCGTCTTTCGCGCCAAGGCGCCAAATTGCAACTCGTAACTGTCGCGCCCCTCTTTCGGCATCTCCGACAGCCGTCGCCGGGCCTCGCTTTTTGCGCTGCGATAAACGAGCTTTCCTGGTTCCGGCTTAATGAAGTGGTCTTCCTCTCCCTCGAGCAGCCGGCCGAGCGCTTCGACCGCTTCGGCGAAACGTTGCTGCCCTTGCAACTCGTCCGCCTTCCGCAACACGGTCAGCGTCTCGCGATCCTCGCGGAATGAATAGCCATCCCCCGTCTCGCCGTCCCCGTTGGCCCCGGCTTGTCGCACGAAGGCGCGCTGCAGGGCGCGGTTCTGCAACTGCATTTTCATCTGCACGCCGTGCCTGACCTGCCAGGGACCGGCGGGGGGAAGGGGCTGGGGCGGGGCGTTCGGCGCCTGGGCCACGACCAGCGCCCCAGGCAGCACGATGGCCGCGAACGCAACCAGGGAGAGAGTTCCGCGCGTCATAGGGCTGATCCTTCGCACCGTTGCGGACGGCCAATGGAGGGCGGGACTGTCGTCGTCGCCCTAAACAATGCCACAACAATATCTTACAGCGAGCCAACACGTCCGACAACTAGCGCGTAAGGTCGTCCGCGGCAGCGATTTGCGCCCGCTGGCGAGGTTTTGCGCGGCACAATTGATACGGATTGCGCCGTCGCCAGTGTTCTCGCAAAGATCGCGGTTTTTCTCGGCCGAATGCTTTGCCAGACCCGCAAAAAGAAGCTATATGAACACGATCACGTGAAGAAAACAGCGGAAAACGCCGGCAAATTCTCGCCAAAACCGTGAAAACCCCGCGTTTACCCGGTTGTTTTTTTCGGCCTGTCGATTTTAATCATCCCGTTCCGAGCGATCGGACGGACTCGTGTTTCCCACTTTGACCTCGCAAGGAGGGTTCGTAATGGCGAAAGCCGCAACCAAGAAGCCGGCCGCGAAGGCCCCGACCAAGAGTGAAGTGTTCGCCGCGATCGCGGAACAGACCGAACTGTCGAAGAAGGACGTGGCCGCCGTCTTCGAAGCCCTGGCCGACCAGGTCAAGAAGAACATGGGCAAGAGCGGCGCGGGCGTGTTCGCCATCCCCGGCCTGATCAAGATCGTCAAGAAGAAGGTTCCTGCCCGCCCGGCCCAGAAGAACGTCAAGAATCCGTTCACCGGCGAGCTGCAAGATCGCCCCGCGAAGCCGGCCTACAACAAGGTCACGGTTCGCGCGCTGAAGGCCCTGAAGGAAATGGCCTAAGCCAACGGTCGCGGCGCCCTCGAAACAACCTTCCGGGCGAGCGAGCCACGCTGCGAGCATCCAAACGTCGAGCCATTCGTTCGTCACGTACGTCGCCGATGCGGTCCCCTCCGCGGAGCAACGTCCGGCCGAGCGGATGGCTTGCTCGCTTTCTCCAATGCGCTGCGCACTTCGCTTACGGCTTCAGCATCTTCGCCAGCGTGACGCCCTTCAGCGCTCGGTCGATCGCGGCCTGATTCTTTTTCAAACCCCCGTTGGCGCGCTCGATCGCTTTGCGATGTTTCGGATGCACCGCCTCCAGGAGCGTCGGTTCGCGCGGACCTTCGACCGCCTCGGCGATTTCCAGCAAGTGAATCTGCGTCGCCGGACGCGCCAAAGCATAACCGCCACCGGGCCCGGACACGCCGCGCAACATTCCCGCATCGACCAGCCTGCGCAAAACACGGTACAAGAAGCGCGGCGGAAACTTCGCTCCTTTAGAGATTTGCGCCGCCGTCATCGAATCGCCGTGGCCCTCCTGCGCGACTTTCAACAGAATGCCGACGGCATAACTTACCGAACGTGAAATGTTCATGGCGACTCGAAAGGGGCTGCGCGATAGCGATCTGACGCGATTGCCCTGATCTTTACGCCAAAGGGGGATGATTGCAAGCATCCGTCGCGATTGGCGCCGCGCTAACGCATCAGCAAACGCTGTTGCAACGCCGCGACGATCTGGTCCACTTCAGCCATCGCGCCGAGTCCGACGTCGCCGCAAGCAAGCTGTTTCACCGTGGGTCCGACGATCGTTACTCGGCTTCCTGGTTGCGCGGTGGCCGCGATGATCGCTTCCGAATCAGCCGCGGCGTCGAACGCCGCACCATAGTCTGCCGCCAACAGCGCCAGGTGGCGGCGCGTCGCCGGATGCTCCCACATATTCGTGTTCATGGCCGGCGCCACGACCAGCGGCCGGCGCACGTCCCACGCTCGGGCGACGCACGTCAAACAATTATCAGCCAGCCCGGCCGCGAGTTTCCCCAGCGTATTGGCGTCGAGTGGCGCAATCACCAGCGCGTCGGCCCAGCGACGCAATTCAATGTGCAAGACAGGATCGTCGCGCCGATAGCGCTCCCCGGCCTGCCGCCGCGGCCACTCGTCGTCATCGGTGACCAGATCTCCCGCGGGCCAACCGCTCGCGTCAAAGAAGTACAGCGCTGCTCGCGTCGCGGCCACCCGCACGCTATGCCCTGCATCACGCAGCGCAGCGCGCAACTCCGGCGTCCGAATCGCCGCCA
Source organism: uncultured Pirellulales bacterium (assembly GCA_964618485.1). Lineage (GTDB taxonomy): Bacteria > Planctomycetota > Planctomycetia > Pirellulales > JALHLM01 > JALHLM01. Next base: position 23,039 of record CAZUBB010000019.1, on the reverse strand, counting down.
CGGAACCCGTTACACCGAGCAAGATATTGGCCATAACCGCCTCAACCCCCGCGCATCATCCGCGTATGCTCCTCAGGGCGCCGCATGCTTCATCGCACCACATTTAATGTCTGATGCACCGCATAAGATTGCGATACTTCTAATCGCATCCTTCGTTCCTTCTTCGTGCCTTTTTCGCGTTCTTCGCGGCTATTCCCCCTCCTCGACGCCGAACAATCGCAGCAAGAATTCTTTCACCATCCGCACCACGATCAGCAAGACCCACATCAATCCCAGGCACACGACGAGCGCCGCCGGCACCAACCCAGGCACGCCGAACGCCGGCGCGGCCTGCTCCCACCAGGTCGGCCACTGGAGCGTAATCCAGCCGGCCGCCACGCAGATAAACGGCCCCAGGTAGATCGCGTTATCGCGGAGAATCACCAGTCGCAAGACCCCGAACACCAGCGCCAACACCCCCGAAAAGAAGAGCGCCAGCAGACAGACCTGCCAACCGAGAAACGCCCCGATCATCGCCATCAGCGTGACGTCGCCGAAGCCGAGGGCCTCCTGGGCCAGCACGTGGCTGGCGATCGTGCGCATGCACCAGGTAAAGACCACGCCGAACGCCATGCCGAACAGACTCGACGCAAGCGCCGTCCAGCGCTCCCCGCCCGAGTACCAGGTCCAGGCAATCAACCCCACGGTCGCCAGCGGCGCGGCGCCAAGGAACCAGCGATTGCCGCGCTTCCGCAGCCAGCCGATCGTGAGCGCCAGCCCACGGCGAAACGGCCGCCCGCGCTTCAAAAGCCACGGCCAGAGCGCGAAATACCAAAGGCCAAAGCAGGCCAAGGCCAGCAGCAGCGACGACACGTGCGGCGCACCAAGCAGCCGGTTGGGCCAGTCGATCGGAAAGGCCAGCGTCAGGATCGCCACCTGCGGCGCTCCCGCGGGATTCTGCGCCAGCCCGACCGGCGTCGACAACGGCCACAGCGCCGCCAGCCACAAACCGAGATACGTCCCCGGCACGGTCACTTCGTCCGGAATCATCTTCTCTTCAAAGTCAATCAGCGACGCAATCAACATCAGAAACATGAGCGTCGCCCGCGCCACAAACTGCGCGAGCGCCCAAGATCCATCCGCCGGATGCCACACGACGCCGAGCGGAAATCCATTGGGCGCAAGCGCGTTCCCCCACTCCCAGAGCGGCTTGAGAAAACCGGGTTGCAGCGGCGCCCAGGCCAGATAGACAAAGAGCGCCGCCATGCCCAGTTCGACGCCTGCCGCGCGGAGCCATCGCCAGCGTGCGACGCGATTCACTTCTCCACGGCGCATCCACCATCCGGCGACCGGAAGCCGCCCCAGCAGCGAACTTTGCTCACCTCGCCATGGACTGATTCGCGGCGCGGTGCGACTCCAGCGTTCCGCGCAATAGTTCGCCACCGCCCCCGCGAGCAACCCCAGCGCCCCGGCGAGGACGAGCCACCACTCGCTCACGTCGCCCCCGTTCGCTCGACGAGGCCGAGCGCCGCGACGATCTCGTCCGCCAGCGCCGCGACCGTTTTTCCTTCGGTGTCGACGACGACTTCGGCCAACTCGGCGTAGATCGGCCCACGCACCGCGAGCAGCGCACGAATCTCGTCCAACTCGCCCAGCCGCGTCAAACTCGGCCGCCGCGCCGCGGTCACGGCGTCGGCCTTAATCCGCGCATGAATGGTTTCTGCCTCGGCCTGCAACCACACCAGTCGGCCGTGCCGCAGGAGGGCTTCGCGATTCTCAGGACGCAGGATCGCACCGCCCCCCGTGGCGAGAATCGCGCCGCGCTGCTCGGCGAGCTGCACGATGATTCGACTTTCCCAGTCACGAAACGCCGCCTCGCCCCCTGCGGCGAAGATTTCGGCGATCGTTGTACCCGCGGCGCGCTCCAGCTCTTCATCCGCGTCGAACCAAGGCCGATCGAGGCGCGCAGCTAACTCCCGCGCCACGGAGGTCTTCCCCACGCCGCGGTAACCGATCAAGACGATGTTGGAGTCGCTTGTCGACATTTGGAATGGATGGTCCTGCGCCGATCCCAGGGAAGGCCGCTTGCGGCAAGCTGGAGAGAACAACGTCCGTGGCGGCCATCCCTGGGCTTAGGCCGATGTGAATCTTTCTCCGTCCTCCGTACTACCAACTCCTGACTCCCGCCTCCTGCCTCCAGCCTGCCCCCTAATACTTCACCGGCCCGATCGCCTTCTTCAATTCTTCGCGCATCAATTCTTCCGGCGCCTCTTGCCCGGTGAACAGCTCGAACTGCAACGCCGCCTGGCGAATGAACATCGCTACGCCGGTAATGACGTTACAGCCTTTCGCCCGGGCTTCTTTCACCAGCAGCGTCGTTTCCGGATTGTAGACCGTATCGAACACCACCATGTTTGGCCGCAGCCGATGCTTGTCGTACGGCGCTTCGTCGACGTTCGGGTGCATGCCGATCGGCGTGCAGTTGATCACGATATCGACCGCCGGCGCATGCCGCGCGCCCCATTCGATCGACTTGCACTCCAGCCGCTTGGCGAGCGCCTCGGCGTTTTCGAGCGTCCGGCCAGTGATGATCACGTCCGCGCCGCGCCGCTTGAGCCCGTACGCGATGGCCTTTCCCGCGCCGCCGGCCCCCAGGACCATGGCGGTCTTGCCGCGCAAGGGATCATGCCCGCCGTGCGGCAGGTTCATCGCCTTTTCCAGGCTGTCCATCGCGCCGCGATAGTCGGTGTTGTAGCCGATCAGATCGGCGCCGTTAAACAGAATCGTGTTCGCTGCGCCGACCCCCTTCGCGCCGCCATCGACCTTGGTGAGCTTCTTGAGCACCGCTTCCTTATGCGGAATCGTGACGCTCAGCCCGCGGATCCCCAGCCGCGGCGCTTCGTCGAGAAAACTCCCCACGTCCTCGCGCGGTACGCGAAACGGCAGGTACACCTTGTTCATGCCCAGTTGCCGGAAGGCCTTGTTATGCACCAGGGGACTCATACTCTGCGCAATCGGATCGCCGATCACGCCGTACACTTCGGTCTCGGCGTTGACCTCGTCGTAGCGGTAGAGCTCTTTCATCTGCTGAAAGCTCAACTGCCCCGGCGCAAGCGAACGCTCCTGGTGAAACGTCGCATAGGTGAACGGCGCGCCGTACCGCCCGCAAAGAATCCGCGTCGGGATGCCGACCTCCCCCATGCAGAGACCGATCGTCGGCACGTCGGCGTTTTTCACCAGGTCGAGCATCCGCAGATTGTCGTGCGGATCGTTAGCCAGCGTGGCCAGCTTGACGATGTCGGCGTCGAGCGCCTTGAGCCGCGCATGAATCGCCGGCAGGTCTTCCGGCGTCTTACGAAAGTCGTGCAGGCTGATGATCCGTTTCGTCTTGCCGTAGCGCGGAATCTTCGCCGCCACGTCCTCTTCCAGGTCGACGTACTCGACCCCCTGTACGATCGACGTCCGCAACAGCAACTGCCGGGCGTCCTCGGTGCCGGCCCATTTGCCGCCATCCTGGTGGCGCCGCAGCGTGACGACCACCGGCGTGGGACGATCGTTCAGCACGCGCTGCAGATTCACCTGGCCATTGATGTAGTCGAGCCGCAACTCGACCAGCTCCGCCCCCTGCTCCGCCAGGTGCTTATGCTCAGCGATCACATGCCGATGCCGGCCCCGGCCGATAGAGACGCAAATCATGGGGGGAGAAATGATGAACGGTGAAGGAGGAACGAAGATCGGCAGACCCGCCGGGGATATCCCTAGTATAGCCCAAGCCGCTGCCGGCTTCAGCCTGCCGGCCGTCGGTCATCGTTCGCGCTCACGTCCGCTTAAACTGCCGGTCCAACTCCTCCCGCGTAAAAAACAGCGCCGTCGGCCGGCCGTGAGGGCAGTGATGGGCGTCCTCCACCAGGTGGCGCTGGCGGAGCAGAGCCTGGATTTCCGCCGCCGCCAGTCGGTCCCCCGCCTTCACGGCCGCCTTGCAGCTCATCATGTGCAGCAGTTCATCCAGCAGGTCCCGCCGTTCCGCCCGGCCGCCCGCCTGGATGCGCTCCAGCACTTCGCGCAGCAAGTCGCGCACCTTGTGCCGCGCGAGCAACACCGGCTGGCTCAAAACCAGCACCGTGTCGCCGCCGAAAGGCTCCACTTGCAGCCCGAGTTGTTCCAGGGTCTCGGCATGTTCCAGCGCCAACGCCGCCTCGGCCGCGCTCAGATCGACCGGCTCCGGCACCAGCAGCCGCTGCGACTCGAGCGGCCCCGCCAAAATCCGTCGCTTGAGCTGTTCGTAGAGAATCCGCTCATGCAGCGCGTGCTGGTCGATCACCACCAGTCCATCGCCGTTTTCGGTGATCAGATACCGGTTATGAATCTGCAGCGCCGGCACGCTGCCAACCGTATCCGCCTCCAAGGCCACGCCCGCCCCGCGCGGCGCACCCGCCACTGAGGACATTTCCAATGCGGGCCGATCGAGCAGCGTAATCTCGAGCGGGGCCGACGACTCGCGACTCGACCACGGCGCAAACAACTCCGCCGCCGCATGCCCATTCCCGCCGCGAAACGCATCTGCCACGGCGCCGTTGCCGCTGAACTCGGCGCGTTCCCAGGGACTCGCGACATTCCCCGCTCCGGCGCCGACCGGCTGCAACCGCGCGGTCAGATCCGAGGTCAGGAACTTCGTCCGCAACGCCCCCAGCAACTGACTATAAATCCGCCCGCCGTCCTGGAACCGCACCTCCAGCTTCGTCGGATGCACGTTCACATCCACGACGTCCGGCGGCATCTTCAGCGACAAAAATGCAATCGGCTGCCGCCCCGTCAACAGCAGTCCTCGGTACGCCTCCATCAACGCGTGCTGCAGCGAGCGATCGCGAATGAACCGCCCATTCAAAAACAGATATTGCATCCGCGCATTAGCGCGACTCTGGCTCGGTTCCGCCACGTAGCCGGCCAGCTCCACGTCCCCTTCCGAGCTCTCGACCCACAGCAGCGCATCGGCCAACTCGCTGCCGAACAGCCGACGAATCCGCTCCAGCCATTCCTCGCCCGCCGGCAGTTCATGTACCAGCCGGTCGTTGTGGCGGAGCGTGAAATGCAAATGCGGGTGCGCGAGCGCCAGGCGGGTAAAGGCCTCGGCGATATGCCCCATCTCGGTCGGCGCCGACTTGAGAAACTTCCGCCGCACCGGCGTATTGAAAAACAGCGTCGCCACTTCGAGCGTCGTCCCGACCGGCGCGCCGCAAGGCAGCACTTCGCCCGACACGCCGCCGACCACTTCCAGTTCCGCGCCGGACGAGGCCTCCCGCGCGCGGCTCCGCAGTGTCATCCGGCTGACGGCCGCGATGCTGGCCAGCGCCTCGCCGCGAAACCCCAGCGTGCCGACGCGAAACAGATCGTCGGCGTCGCGGATCTTGCTCGTGGCATGGCTCGCCACGGCCAGCGGAAACTCCTCCGGTGGAATCCCGCGGCCGTTGTCGCTGACGCGAATCAGCTCCAGGCCGCCTTGCTCCACCGCGACATCGACCCGGGTCGCGCCGGCGTCGAGGGAGTTTTCCATAAACTCCTTCACGACGCTCGCCGGCCGCTCAATCACCTCTCCTGCGGCGATTTTGTTCACCACGCTCGGCGGCAATTGATAAATCGATGCCATGGGGGTCCGTCCCGGGGGAAATTCAGTAGTCGGAATTCAGAAGTACCGCTGTATTCTACCGACTCAACGCCGGTCGCTAAAGCGACCTAATTCCGACTTCCGAATTGGGACATTCGCGTTCTGCGTTTACTTCTTCCCCACGATCTCCGGAATCTCCCGCACCCAGATGTTGCGAAACCTGACCGGGTTGCCGTGGAATTGCAGCGACAGCGGCATCCGCTCGGCGTGCGGTTCGTAAACCGGCGCCTGGTCCCAGTACGTGGAACCGAGCAGTTCCGTGTGGTTCTGCACCAGCACGCCGTTTTGCAACACGGTGAAGTAGCCCGGCTTGACGACCTTGTCTCCCTCGAACACCGGCGCGTCGAAGATGATGTCGTACGTCTGCCATTCGCCCGGTTTGCGGCAGGCATTCACCAACGGCGGCTTGGTCTTGTAGATCGACGCGCACTGGCCGTCGAAGTACGTTTCGTTGTCGTACGAGTCGAGGATCTGCACCTCGTACTTGCCCATGAAATAGACGCCGCTGTTGCCGCGCCCCTGGCCGGAGCCTTCCACCTTCTCGGGCGTGGCGAACTCCAAGTGCAACTGGCAGGAGCCGAACCCTTCCTTGGTGCTGATCCCTTCGCCTTTGGAGATCGCGTAACCATCCTGCAGCTTCCACCGCTCGCCGCCGTTCCAACCGTCCAGGTTCGTGCCGTCAAAGAGCACCACGGCGTCGGCCGGCGGCGCGCCCGGCGCATCCCCCGGCGTGACGATTTTCGGCTCCGGCCACTGAATGCCGCTCTCCCAACCATCGGCCACGGCCCAGCTCAATGAACCGGCGGCAACGACAACGAGCGCGATCCAAGTCTTCGGCCCCAGCGCACGGCAACATTCCAAAGGGCAACGCATGGCGGGAAATCCTCCAGCAGAACAGATCGAGGTGGGAAGCGCAGGAAAAGCCCCCGCCGGCAGCCCGGCGGGGATTCCTAAGAACGTAATTGGCCGACCGGGGCGCGGCAATCCCTGGGGAGGTGCCATGCGCGAGCATGGCCAGTCGGAGCAACCGAGTTAATGGAGCGCCGGTAACAATTCCTGCCGGCCGTGGTTGAGTAGTACGAACTTGGCTTCGGGAAAGAGCGTCCTCAATTCCTCGACACGTTCGTCAGTGACCGCGTCACTGTCCACGAAGATCGTGGAATAACCCGGCGCCCCGAAAACCCACATCCCTCGCGGAGCCAGCTTTTGCGCGAAGGGGTTGTCGGGCATTTTGGAAGTTCCACGTATGCCGCCATTGCGCATCGCCGCTCGCCTCTCCCGCATCCACTTTCCATGATAGGAGTCGACGCCTAACGCAATGCACAGCGATGTCAATGCCACGAAAAACAACCGCAAGTTGAACTGATGCCAGCGGCGTTTCAAAGGTTCCGACATGACGTCGCGACCAGTCGCTTCGAATTCGCTATATGAATCAGCCCCAACGGGGCGGCAGCTAATAGCCAGGGGTGCCAACCCCCTGGAATCGTCAAGCGTCAACAACACCAAGCCCCAACGGGGCGACACATCACGGTTACATGACGTTCAAATTGCGACGACATGCCAACTCTGCGGCCTCGTTCTGGCGATCCCAATTCGGTCATTTGGACTTCTTCGCGGGTCGCCCGGCCGGCAACTCATCGGCCGAAACCTCAGGCTCGCTTGGGCTGACTACCTCGACCGGAACAAAGTAATTAAACGCCAATTGTCTTGGCACAAACGGCGGCGCATCTGGCGGACTACTCCGGATTTCGCGCAAGTATGTGATCGTCGCCTCTTCGTACCCAATGAGCGTTGCCTCGGTGCCATCCTTCCATTTCGCGGTCCCGCGAATGGGAATGACGCGGTCAAAACTCAGCTTGCGATCGTTCACTTCGTAAACTTCAAACAGGTCTCCGTCCTTCGCGTCGCGATGTAGCTTGCCGCGGACGCTCACTTCTTCACCCAACGGTTGCCCAAGTGCGCCAATGATCAACGCAGTCTCACCTAAGGCACGGTAGGGGATTAGAATCAAGCTCTCCTCGCCAGCGGCGAACCCGAGACATCCGACGGCGCAAGCAACCAAGGCAGCATGCTTCGTTTTCATAGACTCAATTCTCACATGAGATATGGAATGGCCAGCTCACTCCCCCAACTGCGACTTCTTCCGCAAAATATGATGATAATGCTGCGCAAACCGGTGCGCCTCGTCGCGCACGTATTGCAGCAACCTTAATGCGTACGCGTGCCGGCTCAACTTCAACGGCTCGTCGACGCCCGGGCGGAAGATTTCTTCTTCCTTTTTCGCCAGCGAGATCACCGTCGGCGGCTTCACGCCGAGCGCCTTGAACGCCGCCATGCCCGCGCCGAGTTGCCCTTTGCCGCCGTCGATCAGCAAGATGTCCGGGAATGACTCATCCTGATCGCGCAAGCGCGTGAAGCGCCGCATCACCACCTCGTGGATGCTCTTGAAATCGTCGATCCCCTCCACGCCGCGGATGCGATAGCGCTTGTAGCCCGGCTTGAACGGCAGGCCGTCGATGAACTGCACCAGGCTGGCCACCGTCTCGCCGCCGCCGAGGTGCGCGATGTCGACCCCTTCGATCACCCGCGGTTTCTTTTCCAGCTTGAGCACTTTCTTCAGCCCGGCGAGGCCTTTCTTCGGGTCGATGAAAAACACCTCCGGCTGCACGTGCTTGTCGAGCTTGCCGCGGCGGTCGAGCGTTTCCAGCATCTGAATCTCATCGCGCAGTCGCGCCGCCTTCTCGAACCGCAGCTCCTTCGAAGCCGCGGCCATCTCTTCGCGCAAAGACGTGAGCAACGCCTCCTTCTTTCCTTCCAGAAACATTCGCAGCCGGTCGATGTCCTTGCGGTATTCTTCCTTCGTGATCCGCAAATTGCACGGCGCCGTGCATTGATTGATGCTTGCCAGCAAGCAAGGCCGGTACCACCGCCAACGCGGGTCGCCGTCGACGATATCCAGCGTGCAGTTGCGGAACTTGAAGATCTTCTGCATCACCTGAATCGCGCCGCGCAGGCTGCCGGCGCTCAGAAACGGCCCGTACAGCTTCACTCCCTTCTGCGCCGGCTCGCGGGTGAACTCGACGCGCGGGAAATCCTCGCCGGTGGTGATCTGCAAGTACGGGAACGACTTGTCGTCGCGCAGATCCTTGTTAAATTTCGGCTGAACGTCCTTCACCAATCGCGCTTCGAGCAACAGCGCATCGACTTCGCTCTCGGCCGCGATGAAATCGATGTCGCAGATCTCCCGTACCAGATCGGTCGTTCGCCGATCCTCCGCCGCGGCCTTGAGAAAGTAACTCCCGGCCCGCGCGCGTAAATTCTTCGCCTTGCCGATGTAAATCACCCGCCCGGCCGAATCCTTCATCAAGTAAATGCCCGGCGCCCGGGGAAACGCCCGGACCTTCGCCAGCGCGCGCTTAAACCCAAACGACCCCGAAACCTCGGAATCGTCCGGCAAAGCAGAATCGGCATTGGAAGGATCGGAAGACATGCGGGGGAGGAGAAAAGGAGAAGAGGAGAAAAGGAGAAAAGAAGGAGCCAGGAGAATTGAAAACGCCCGTCGTTAGAACACAACTGAACACTGAAAACTGAACACCGAAAACTTCCCCTTCTTTTCTCCATTTCTCCTCTTCTTCTTTTCTCCTCCTTCAAACCACCACCATCGCATCCCCATAACTATAAAACCGATAGCGTTCTCGGATCGCCTCTTCATACGCCCGCTTCATGAGTTCTTCGCCGCCGAACGTGCGCACCAGCACCAGCAGCGTCGTCCGCGGCAAGTGGAAGTTTGTTAAGAGCGCGTCGGCCGCGTGGAACTCGAACGGTGGGCGGATGAAGAGCTCGGTTTGCCCACTCCACGGTTGCAGAACCCCGCTCCTCGCCGCGGTTTCCAGCACGCGCATCGCCGTGGTGCCGACGGCAACGACACGGCCGCCACGCTCTTTCGCGGCGCGGAGTTGCTCCACCGCCTCGGCGTCGATCCGCCCCCATTCGCTATGCATCTTATGCTCGGCGAGCGTCGTCACGGAGACCGGCCGAAATGTATCGAGGCCGACGTGCAGCGTGACCCGCGCCGCGCCGACGCCGCGCGCTTCCAACTGCTCCAGTAACTCGCGGCTGAAATGCAGCCCCGCTGTCGGCGCGGCGGCCGAACCGGGATGCTTCGCAAAGACCGTCTGGTAACGCTCCACATCGCCAGGAAAGGCGACCCCTTCGCGAATGTAATGCGGCAACGGAATCCGGCCCACTCGTTCCAGCAGCGGCAATGTCGCCTCGTCCGAGCGCGGCCGTGCGACCCACACGCCGTCCTCCTGCTTCTCAATCAGTCGCAACTCGATGTCGTCGAGTCCCTGGGCGTTCATGAGCTGGATGGACTCGCCCGGCAGCAATTTTCCCCGGGTCTTGCCCAGAATCTGCCACAGCCCGTGCCCGTCGTCGGCCAGAAAGAGGCCTTCCCAGCGCCCCCCGGTCTGCGCGCGGCGGCCGAGCAGTCGCGCCGGAATGACCCGCGTGTCGTTCAGCACCAGGCAATCGCGCGGGCGGAGCAACTCCGGCAAATCGCGGATGTGCTGATGCCGCAGCTCGCCGCGCGATCGATCGACGACCAGCAGCCGGGCATCGGTCCGCCGCGGCGCCGGTTGCTGGGCGATCAGATCCTTCGGCAGTTCGTAATCGTAGCGCGCAAGTTCGTCCACGGTAGAAGTATACGCGCCGAGGCGAATCGGTCGATTCCGTCCCAACGCCGCGCGTACAGACCCGGCACTCGACGAATTCGCGATTCCCTTCGATACTGGGCGCATGTTAGAGCCAGGCAAGACGTTGAACGACCGATACCAGATCGAGCGCGAGATCGGCCGCGGCGAGTTCGGCGTCGTCTACCTCGCCACCGACGCACGGAACGGCGGCCCCGTCGCCGTGAAGGTGCTGCTCCCCTGGGCGAAACGGAACGAGCAACTCCGCCACCGGCTTAAGCGCGAGGCCAAGCTGGCCGGCATGCTCAAGAGCGAGCACGCCGTGCGCATCCAGGAGCTGGTCGAAACGGATGAGCAGGACCTGGCGATCGTTATGGAGTATCTCGACGGCCAAAGCCTGCACGAGGTGCTGGCCCGTGAACGGTCGCTCGACTCCGAACGCGTGACCGCCCTGGCGAGGCAAATCCTCGCCGCGCTCGCGGAAGCCCATCAACTCGTCATCCACCGCGACCTGAAGCCCGGCAACATCGTGCTGATCCGCGGCGCGGACGGCGTCGAGCACGTCAAAGTGCTCGATTTCGGCATCGCCAAACTGGGCGGCGCCGGCAGTTCTTCCGACACGGCGAAGCTCACCCAGCAAGGCGGCACGCTCGGCACGCCGGTCTACATGAGCCCCGAGCAATGCCGCGGCGAAGAGCTCACTCCATCGAGCGACCTTTATTCGCTCGGCGTGGTGCTGTACGAACTGCTTACCGGCCGGGTGCCGTTTGACGACGAAAACCCCGTCCGCATCTTGATGATGCACAACGACCAGCCTCCGCCGCCACTCGATCCGCGGCTGGCCGCAACGCCGATCGGCAAGGCGGTGATGCGAGCGCTCGAGAAAGACCCTGCCGGACGTTTCGCGAACGCCACGGAATTCGGCCGCGCCCTCGGCGTGAAGATCGCCGCGCCGCCATCGCCGAAACAATGGGTCGCGCACGTCAAAGAGCCGCAGGCGTCCCAGCCGAAACAGCCCCGTTCCGCCGGAGCATCCGGGTCGCTCTGGAAACGCTATCGCCTACTTTTCATCGTCGGCGCCCTGATCGGCGCCGCGGTTGCAGGATACTTTCTCGATTGAGTTCGGCGCTTCGACCACGGCCGCGTCAAACCTTTGGCCGCTTCTCTTCGGTCTTGAACGGCACAAACCCTGCGCGAATGTAGTTCGGCAGCGCCCGCGGATGATCGAGGGTGCAGGTATGCACCCAAAATCGTTCCGGGCCGTACGACCACGCGCGATCGACCGTCCAGTTCAGCAAGTACTCGCCTAAGCCGCGGCCGATAAAGTCCGGAATCAATCCAAAGTACGCGAGTTCAATTTCATTCCCCTTGCGGCGGTCGAGCTCCGCATAACCCGCCGGCGTTCCCGCGGCGTACAAAACGTGCGTCTCGACGCGTGGATGCAGGACAATCGCGCCGAGTTGCTCGTCGGACATCAGGCGCCGCTCGCGCCACTGCCAGATGCCGCCGACCGAATCGTAAAGATAGCGATAGAACGAAATCGTGGGAGGCGACGCTTGAACGATCGACAATCGTTCTTCCGGCGGCGTAACCTTCAGCCCAGCCGGACGCGCAAACATCTGCAGGTGCGTGATGACGACCGGAACGGCAGCGCCCTCGGCGGGGACGTTTGACGGCATGGTGAGAACCACCTATAAAGTTTCGACCAATGAGCGCGCAAGTCTTGTCAGCGCCGGCTCGACGCCAATCTAGGCCGTGGACGCGGCGCTTCCAAGTCCCGAAAACGTTTTCGGGTCCTCCGCTGTCCTAGCACGATGGGAGCATTCAATGGGCATGCTGCACGAGTTCAAAGAATTCGCCATGCGCGGCAGCGTGGTGGACATGGCCGTGGGGATCGTCATCGGCGGGGCGTTCGGCGGCATCGTCAACTCGCTCGTCAAAGACGTCATCATGCCGCCGATCGGCTGGCTCAGCAGCCGCACCGATTTCTCCACCTGGGCCTACGATCTCCCGGTCAAGGACGCCACGGGCAATCCCGTGGAGGTCAAATACGGCCTGTTCTTGAACGCGGTGATCAACTTCATCATCGTGGCCTTCGCGATCTTTGTGCTCGTCAAAGCGATCAACACCTTCCGCCGCAAACAAGAAGCCACGCCCGCCGCCCCGACGGCGCAAGAAAAACTCCTCATCGAAATCCGCGACCTGCTCAAAGCCCGAGAAACACGCTAAAAAGAGGAGGGGCGAACAAGTTTTTTCCACGGAACGACACGGAAATCGGAAGAAGAGTAATCTTAGATAGTTCGTTCCAATTTCCGTGTGTTCCGTGGACAATCTCCTGTCCCTCTTCCTCCGTTTCACATGTTTCGCGGGAAATCGCTCCTCATCCGTCGCGGAGCCACCGAGCGACGTCGTTCGCCCAATAGGTGAGGATGATCTCCGCTCCGGCGCGGTGGATCGCCGTCAGACTCTCCAGAACGACCGCGCGTTCATCGAGCCACCCGCGCGCCGCGGCCGCCTTTACCATGCTGTACTCGCCGGAGACGTTGTACGCCGCGAGCGGCACGCCTGGGAAACGATCGCGGATTTGCCGAATAACGTCGAGATAGGCGAGAGCGGGTTTGACCATCACCAGATCGGCGCCTTCCGCGAGGTCCTGTTCCACTTCGCGAATCGCCTGCCCTGGATCGGACGCGTAGTCCATCTGATAGCTGCGCCGATCGCCAAATTGCGGCGCACTTTCGGCGGCGTCGCGAAACGGACCATAAAACGCGCTGGCGTATTTCGCGGCGTAACTCAAGATCGGCGTTTCCACGTGCCCGGCGCGGTCGAGGCCGCGGCGAATCGCGCCGATCATGCCGTCCATCATACCGCTGGGGGCGACGAGATCCGCGCCCGCTGCCGCGTGACTGACGGCCTGTTTGGCCAGTAGCTCGAGCGTGGCGTCGTTATCAACGTCGGCGCCGTGCGCTGTCTGGTGGATCGCGCCGCAGTGCCCGTGACTGGTGTATTCGCAAAAACAGACGTCCGTAACGACGAGCAGTCCCGGCACGGCGGCTTTCACGGCGCGTACGGCTCGCTGCATGATGCCGCCGTCCGAGTAAGAATCGCTTCCCAGCGCGTCTTTCGCGCTCGGAATGCCAAACAGAATCACGCCGCCGATCGCCAGTTCTTGCGCTTCGCGGCAGGCGCGCACCAGTTCGTCGATCGAAAGCTGATATTGCCCTGGCATCGAGGCGATCTCCTGTCGAATGCCCGCGCCGTCGCGGACAAACAGGGGCAAAATCAGCTTGCCAGGATCCAGTCGTTCGCTGCGCACCAGGACTCGGATCTGCGGCTGGTAACGCAGCCGCCGCAATCGCGTTTCCGGAAAACTCATCAGCCTTGTTCCTCGATCGCGGCACTCTTGGTTTCTTCAGCCGGCTCCGTCGTTACGGGCTCCATATCCGCCGCGGCCGCGCCGGGCGGCGGCAAAGTATCAAGCAATTGTTGCACCCGGCCCAGAATCTCGGTCGCCCAGGGACGATCCCCGTACGTTTCCAGAATCCCCTCGCAAATCCGCCGCGCGTCGTCCGGATCCTCCGCCGCGTAGTCATGTGCGCGCACGAGGCTTCTTTCGATAAATGCCGCATCGTCGATTGCGGCATCGTCCATCACGTCATCGATCCGGCGAATTTGTCGCCGCGCTAATTCCAGGCAGCGCTGCGTCGTCGTCCCAGTTTCAGGCGCGATGCCGAATAACGCCACCAGCGCCTTGAGTTTTCGCACGCCCGCGGCCTTATTGCCGCGCATCGTGACGATCGCGTCGAGGTAGGCCCGTTCGATCGGCGTCAGTCGCTTACTGCTGACTCGCCGCGACTCGCGGTCCAAAAGCCGTTCCATCCGATCGAGTTCCAACTCTTCCTGATAGCCCTCCAGTCGGGCGCGCTGCGAGATATCGAGATCATGCCCGTAGTTGGAAATCAGCAGGTCAATGTCCCCTTTCACCGTCGCCAACGATTGAACACTATCGGAGTTCGCTTCCACCCGAGCATATAAGGTGGCGACGTCCGGCGGCTGCAACATGTACCAGATAAACAGCCCAACCAGCGCAATGGCTCCCACCAGGCCGGCGGTCTGGAAGGTAAACGCGCGCGCATCCTCTTTATTTTCCTGCTCTGCTTCTTCCTGATCGGCCTCCTCCACCGTCTTGAACACCCGCGTCGTCTGCCGGGCGATCGTCGGCGCGAGTTCAAACGTTCGATCGGCGTGATGCTCCGATTTCCCATCTCCGGCGACCGTCGGGGCCAGCCGCCCACCGGTCGGCGAGTTGGGATCAGGCGTGGACGGCGCCCCCGGCAAAAACGCCATCGTTTCGGACGGGGAACTCGTCGGATCCCCGTTCGCCGGCGCGGCCATCGTAGCGGCGTTGGCGATGTCAAACTCGTTGCTTGCGGTGGGGGTGTTCGACGGCTGCGCGTCCGCGATCTCGTCGATCATCGCCTCCAGCCGACGCGCCAGTACGCCGGCATTCGCCAGGCGACGCTCCGGCTCCTTCGCCAGCAACTGAGCGATGATGCGTTCCAGCTCCACCGGCGTCTCCGGCGCGAAATGCCCGACCGGATCGGGCTCGGCGTAGCGCTGCAACTGCAGCATCTCCGGCAGCGTTTTGGCGCGAAACGGCGGCCGCCGCGCCAGCAGCGTGTACATCACTCCGCCCAGACTATATAAGTCGGTTCGCTCGCTCGCCGCCCGGCCGTCGGCCTGCTCCGG
The DNA here is from genome assembly GCA_964618485.1 of uncultured Pirellulales bacterium. Taxonomy (GTDB): domain Bacteria; phylum Planctomycetota; class Planctomycetia; order Pirellulales; family JALHLM01; genus JALHLM01. The sequence continues at coordinate 7,958 of CAZUBB010000019.1, read as the reverse complement.
CGCCATGTATTCCGCCGTGCCGATGATCCCCCCTTCGACGGTCATCCCCGCGGCGCCGAACAACTTCGCGATGCCAAAATCGGAAAGCTTGACTTCCCGGGCCGCCGTGAGCATCAAGTTGGCGGGCTTGATGTCGCGGTGCACGATGCCGCGATCGTGTGCGTGCTTCAGCGCCCGGCAGGTCTGAATGGCGATCCGTGTCACCTCGCTCCAGTCAAAGCGCCGCCCGCTGGCAAGCTCCTCTTCCAGGCTCCGCGAAGCCATACAGCCGCACGATGTGCGGGTGGCGCAACTTGCGGAGCGACTCCACTTCGGCCTCGAACCGCTCGCGAAACCCATCGTCGTGCGATAGGGCCGCGGAGAGCACCTTCACCGCCGCCGGCTGGTCATCCTGCACGTTGACCGCCGCATAGACCGTCCCCATCCCGCCCCGCCCAATCTGGCGTCCAATCCGGTACGGCCCAAGTTGTTCGGGGACAGGCATGTTACGGCCAGCACGACGAGAGTTCGCTCACTTGGAGCTCCGTGAGCCCTTAAGGTTCCATCCTATACGCCGCGAAATGCCCCCACCAGCAAGCAGCGGCGTCAATCAACGCCCGTTGCCGGACTTCCGCCCGAAAGCTATAACTACGGGCCTCAAACGACCCAAATTGCCATCCCTGAGAGCGGATTTTCCCGGACTCCTCGAATGCGGTTTACGCTCATCGACCGGGTGATTTCCCTCGAGCCGGGTCGGAAGATCGTCGCGGCCAAGAACTTATCGCTGGCCGAGGAGTACCTGGCTGACCATTTTCCCGGCTTCCCGGTCATGCCGGGAGTGCTCATGCTTGAGGCCATCACCCAGGCGGGGGCCTGGCTGGTCCGGGCGACCGAGGACTTCGCCCACAGCGTCGTGGTCTTGAAAGAGACCCGCAACGTCAAGTACACCAGCTTCGTCGAGCCGGGCCAGACCCTGATCGTCACCGTCGAGCTGCTCAGTGAAAACGGCCGCGAGGTGAAGCTCAAGGCCGAGGGGGCGGTCGACGGCCAAACAACCGTCAGTGCACGGCTGACCCTGGAACGGTACAATCTGGCCGAACACGATTCCCGCAAGGCGGAAACCGACGAAGTAGTCAAGCAACAGATGCGCGAGTTGTTCGCGCTCCTCTACCAGCCCGCCGCCGCAGCCTGACCCCAGGCGCCGGCCGGGCGACTCGCACGCATCGAACGGAAAGGTCCTAGAACATGCCGACGACCGAAGAAGTATTCGAGAAGATTCAAACCGCGCTGGTCGACGCCCTGGGTGTGGAACCGGAAGAGGTCACGCCCGAGGCCACGCTGATCGGCGACCTGGGAGCGGAATCGATCGACTTCCTCGACATCGTCTTCCGCCTGGAGAAGGCGTTCAACATCAAGATTCCGCGCGGCGAACTGTTCCCCGAGGATATCCTCTCGGCCAACAGCCAGTACCTGAAGGACGGCAAAGTCACGCCGGAAGGGATCGCCGAACTCAAGAAGCGCATGCCGTTCATCAACCTGGACGACTTCGCCAAAAACCCCAACGTCAAAGACTTCGGCGGCCTGCTGACGGTCCAGGACATGGTGCGGTTCGTGGAGGGGAAGCTGGGTTAGGGGGCAGGCGAAAGGCTTTAGGCTGGAGGGGCGTCGGTCAGGCACCGTAGTAGATAGTGTCCGCTTCCTGCTCTCGGCAACGCTGCAACGTTCTCGCTGTTCGTTGGCAGTGTACTTGACTTCTTGGGCGTGATGTCTGACGCGCTATCGCGATGCTGACATTGCAATGATGCAGTAGGATGCAAATACTTCGCGCACTTCGCCTGCCATCCTTCAGCCTCAAGTGGCTCCTGATCGCCGTTGCGTTGCTTGGCCTCGGGCTCGCGGCGATGTCGAGTGAATCGCAACCGCTGGCCGAGGTCTTTTATGCGACGACGTGGTTGGCGCTCGCGACCAGTGTCGTGATCGCGGTCATCGCGCAAGGCGTTTTGCGCGATCAAGCGCGAGGCTTCGCGATCTTCGCGCTGTCTTACGTGGCGGTAGCGACCTGGACGAGCACGCCGGTCGCGCGCGGTCCCGCGGCGCTCGTCGAGCGACTGGCTCGCCCCATCTATGAACTCACCATACCGCGCCGCGCCGCCGAGAAGGCCGCCCAGGCAGGCGGCGTCGCGACGCCACATCCTGAGGCGCCAGATCGCGGCATTTATCAACTTGGCCCCCCAGGCCTGACGTGGTACGCCTGGGCCGAGTCCTGGCAGAGTTTCCTCCGCTGCGCCCATGGCTTTGCGGCACTGATCGCGGGATTCATCGGCGCACGCATCGCAGGGGCGTTCACGCCGAAGACTTAATGACGTCCCATAGGCTGGCGACCTACGGCGACGACTCAAACAACTCATCCCCCGCCACCCGCTCCGGTTGATACGGCGACAATAACCTTCCCTGCATCACGCAGGCCAAATCGCGCGGGCTGGTGTACTCCTCGATTAACCGCGCGCGGAAGCCGTAGCTCCGTTCGACGCGCAGCTTGAGTTCGCGCACCAACGCCTCCGGGCCTTCGTACTGGATGAGCGAATCGTCGTCGAGGTGCTCCGCCATCATGAAGACATAAGCCTGCTCCACCGGCTTTCCCGGATAGCTGAACTCGTCCGGCGGCGCGGTGAGCCGGTACTTAAGCAACTTCTCCATCGCATCCGCCCTCAGGCGCGATTCGCCAGGTACCCGGCCGCCATCCCCACGACGAGGCCGACGGCATGCGCCCCGTTCGCCACGGAACCCATCGCGCCGGTCATGCACAGCACCAGCCATCCGAGCATCAAAAACACGGTGTTCGGATGGAGCATAAACCCGGCCGATCCACCGCGGCTGCGCAGCCAGAGATAGCCGAAGAGAGCATAATTCACGCCGGACATGCCGCTGAAGAAGGGATTAAACACGATCCCTGAAAAGTCAGGATTCTTCCAAAACGACAGCAGAAACAAGTCGCCGAAAAAATACTGACCCAGATTGGAGATGACCGCGCTCACCAGGACGAGCGCGAGCATTCTGCCGCTACCTTCGCGCGTCTCCACGAGCGTGCCCATGTTCTGCAGCATGAGCATGTTGAACAGGATATGAATGACGCCCGCATGCAAGAAAATGGGCGTGATCAACCGCCAGAGTTGACCGTGACGGATTTCCGGCAGGATCTCCGCCCCGCGCGGCGGCAGCCCCGTGGCGGCCAGTTCCGCCAGAAAATTGCGCACTGACGAAATATACAAATAGTCGGTCACGCCCAGCGACTCGCCGCTGAACATCGAAACGATCGCCAGCATCACGGAAATACTGATCAGCGCCAGCGTCACCGGCGCCCGTCCCGAGATCGGCTGGGACCAGCGCCGCCGGACGTCCATCAAGTTCTTACGATACTGCTCCTCCCTGGCCTCCAGCTCCTTCCGGATCGTCCGCGCGCCATCTTCCGCCAGCTTGTACTTGGGATCGGCGGCGTTCGCTACGTATGCGGCCAATTCGCTCCGGCCGCGCTCCAGGTCCTTCTCATCTTTGATCCAAACGATGCGCCCATCAGCGCCGTCATCAATGCGCGTCTTGATGCCCAAGGTCAGCAGGTAATCCGCAAACCGCTCAGCATCAGCGTCGGGAGGTAGCGTACCGGCTTGTCGCATGGTGGGAGGAGAAAAGGAGAAGAGAAGAAAAGGAGAAAAGAAGTTGTCGTGTTCGGTGTTCGGTGTTCAGTTTTCAGTTGGATTCGTTTCTCCCGCCCTCCTGGCTCCTTCCTCCCCCTTCTTTTCTCCTTTTCTCCGATTCTTCTTTTCTACTCGCCCGTCCTCATCATTCCTTGCTTCAACATCGATTGCGCCCGCTCCACCTCGCGGTAGTATTCTCGGCGCTCCAGCAGGCGGCCTGCTTCTTCGTCGATGATCGCCACCACTTCCCGGTGGAGCTGCAAAGCGCTGGCGGTGACTTGCGCCGTGACGGGGCCTTCGACCGTGTCGCGGATCGCTTTGGCCTTGTGGTCGCCGCAGGCCAGCAGCAAACACTTCCGCGATTCCAGGATGGTGCCGATCCCCATCGTAATCGCCAGCCGCGGCACTTCGGCTTCGCCGCCGAAGAATCGGGCGTTATCGCGAACCGTCTCCGCCGTGAGCGTCTTCAGCCGCGTCCGACTCCCCAGCGATGAGCCCGGCTCGTTGAAGGCGATGTGCCCGTCGCTGCCGATTCCAAGGATCTGCAGGTCGATGCCCCCTTCGCCTTGAATGAGCTTTTCGTAGCGCTCGCAGTGCGCCTCGAAATCGAGCGCCCGGCCGTCCGGCACATGCGTGTTTCGCACATCGATGTTGATGTGGTTGAACAGGTGCTGCTGCATGAAAAACCGGTAGCTCTGCGGATGCGTCGGCCCCAGCCCGACGTACTCGTCGAGGTTAAAGGTCACCACGCGCGAGAAATCGAGCTGCTCGTCGCGGTGCAGCCGGATCAGCTCGGCGTAGAGCCCCAGCGGCGTGGAGCCGGTCGCCAGCCCCAGCACACAGGTCGGCTTCCGGCGAAGCAACTCAGCCACGATCTGCGCGCCAACGCGGCTCACAGAGGCAATGTCTTTTTCAACGATGACGCGCATGGGGAGGAGAAAAGAAGAATAGGAGAAAAGAATGGGAGTTAGGAGTACGGAGCTAGGAGCACGAAGAGGCAGGCTGGCATTCCCACTGAACACTGAAAACCGAACACTGAACACTACCCTTCTTTTCTTCTTTTCTCCTCTTCCCCTCCCCTCCATTGCCCTTGGGTCGTAGGTTTGGCGACGATTATAATCGTGCCCCGCCCCCCCGCGAACCGACCCCGCACCGAAAAGGAGTTCCGATGCGTACGATCGCCGTATTGAACCAAAAAGGAGGCGTCGGCAAGACCACGACGGCAGTCAACCTGAGTGCCGCGCTGGCCGCCACCGGCTGCCGCGTGCAACTCATCGACCTCGACCCCCAGGCCCACGCCACGCTCCACCTGGGCGTCGCCCCGGGCCGGCACGACACGTCGATTTACGACGTCCTGGTCAATAACGCCACGCTGGCCGAGGTCCGGCGGGAAATCGAGCCGAACCTGTCGCTGGTCGGCTCCCACATCGACCTGGCGGCGGCCGAAATGGAACTGGCCGGCGTCGTCGGGCGCGAGGTAATCCTCCGCGACGCCCTGGCCGCCGACGCGGAACGGTTCGACTACACCCTCATTGACTGCCCCCCCTCGCTCGGCATCCTGACGCTCAACGCCCTGGCCGCGGTGGACGAAGTGCTGATCCCGCTGCAGCCCCATTTTCTGGCGCTGCACGGCCTGAGCAAGCTGCTGGAGACGATCCAACTCGTTTCGAAGCGCCTCAACGACCGGCTGTCGCTCCGCGGTGTTGTTCTTTGCCTGTACGAGTCCGGCACCCGACTTGCCGCGGAAGTAAGCCGCGACGTCGAGGATTTCTTCGCGCAGCATCGCGGCGGCGACGGCCCCTGGCGCGAAACCAAGGTCTTTCAATCCAAGGTCCGCCGCAACATCCGCCTGGCCGAAGCCCCCAGCTTCGGGCAATCGATTTTCCAGTACGCAGACGACTCTCACGGCGCGGCCGACTACCGCGCACTCGGCGAAGAACTACTCTCGGCGCACGAAATCAAACGCTTGCCCGAGCCCGTGAAACCCCAATCACTGGTGACCGCGGCGAGCACGTACGATTTCTTGTTTACGGGGTGATGATCCGCCCCATCTGCTGCACACATGAAACTGGGCTGGTCATTGGACCGGCCTTTTTTTCCATTGCAACGCGGGAGTAAAATGGCTGTTCCGCCCCCTTGCCGCTGGCATTTTCCTTCGTCATGAGCGCCAGGCCTCAAATAGCCGGGAAACAAAAAAATGGACGCGAATATTCTCGCCGAAGAGGTTGCCACCTACGCCGCGGAAAAAGATTCCTTAGTTCGGGACTCGCTGGGCAAGTATGTGGTCATTTCCGGCAATAAGATCCTCGGGACATGGGACAGTTATGAGGAGGCCTTGGAGGCAGGTTATACGCATGTCGGACTCAAGCCGTTTCTCGTGAGGGAAGTCCGCCTGGTCGACGAAGTTCACTATATTTACCGAGTGACCTGAAATGCCCATTGTAGCAACGAAGATTACTTCCCTTGGGGCGATTATCGAAGTGCATGTGCACATAACGGTTCCACTACTCGGAAAACTGCAGGCAGCTGGACATGCCATACCCCCGCCAGTACTCGTTCGCGGCTTAATCGACACCGGGGCATCGAGCACATGTCTCGATCCGTCGGTCATCGGTCGGCTGGGCCTCTTACCAACCGGTTCGACGCCCGTTCACACCGCATCGACAGCGGGTCGGCCACAGCTGCGGAATCAATACGACATCAGCGTTTGGCTCCCGATTCAACGGTCGGCGAAACCACACAACATTCGCCGCACGTTGCCGGTGATCGAGGCCGACCTGAGCAACCAGGGCATTGAGCTGCTTATCGGTCGGAACATCCTTGAAGGTTGCCTGCTCGTCTACGACGGCGCCGCCGGATCGGTGACGCTAGCGTTTCCATAGACGACGTGTTGATTTCCGAACTCGATTGGCCGGCCCCCGGCCGGTGGCTTTCGCCCCGCAATCAGCCCCTATCAATCAGATTAATCTTCCTCGACGAACTTCTTCGGAACAATCCGCCCTTGGCGTGCGTCGTAGCTTGAGGGGACCTCCTGTTGCGGAAACGCCTCCTCGTCTTTGGGGGAATTGAGGCGGTTACGCAACATCGGGGCAACCAGCGTGGGGGTGGGGCAGGTCTACGCATTGCGTTAACTTGTGGCTTCTCTTGCGCTTAGAGTGCGCGAACGCGACCCTAGGAAGGGGCGGCATCGGAAGTGCTTTTTCGAGCCGCTGTTCGTCCCAGCGCCACGGACGTTGGGATCCGCCAGTCGTCGCTATGTCCCCCACTGGATATTCGCCGGAGAGGATGCACCTTGCGAAAGCCGCCACGGAAATCGCTGGTTAGTTCCAAGCCGTCCACGCGTCGCCGCGCCTTGCCGGACGCGATCGACTTGACGCACTTCGACGAAACGCCCCCGGCCGGCCGTTTCGACGGGGTCGCGCACCTCGACGAACTCCAGCCGATGGAGGACGACCTCGACTCGCTGCCGCACGACGACGTCGCGGCCCCTGTGGCCGTCGAGCCCGAGGCGGACGGCGACCACGATCACGATCACGACGATGAGCCGATCGATCACGCCGACGACGACCGCATCGACGACCCGGTCCGCATCTACCTGATGCAGATGGGCTCGATCCCCTTGCTGACGCGAGCGCAGGAAATCGAATCGGCCAAGGACATCGAACACTCGCGCCGCCGCTACCGCCACGCCATGCTCGCGGGAGATTTTCTCCTTCGCGGGGCGGTGACCATGCTGGAAAAAGTCCGCGACGGCAAGCTGCGTCTCGACCGCACCGTCGACGTCTCGGTCACGAACGCCGTCGAAAAACGGCAGATCATGTCGTTGCTCGGCCCTAACCTGAAGACGCTACAGCATCTGCTCCGCGCCAATCGCCGCGACTTCGCCAGGGCGATCAGCAAGTCGACCCCCATCGCCGAGCGTCGCCTCGCCTGGCGCCGCCTCGTGCGCCGCCGCTACAAGGCGGTACGGCTTGTCGAAGAACTATCGCTCCGCACACAGCGCTTGCAGCCGCTCATGGAAAGCGTCGCGCAGCTCGCCCGCCGCATGCAGCAACTGCGCATCGAAATCGAACGCCTCCGCAGCGAAGACACGCATTCCGAGGCGCTGGCCGCCACGCGCCGCGAGTTGCGGAATCTCATGCAACTCACCATGGAAAGCCCCACCACGTTGCGCCGCCGCGTGGAGCGCGTGCACGGGCTGCAATACAAGTACGACGCGGCGAAACGCGTTCTCTCCGCCGGCAACCTCCGGCTCGTCGTGTCGATCGCCAAACGCTATCGCAATCG